>NZ_JBITEZ010000011.1:298255-409280 GCF_044455665.1 Nonomuraea sp. NPDC051191
TCAATCTATACAAAACCACCACAACACCCACAACTCTACGAAATTATCACCCCCCCCCCCCCCCCCCAAACCGCCCCCCCCCCCCCCCCCCCCCCCCCCCCCCCCCCGCCCCCCCCCCCCGCGGCGGCGGGGTTACGCCTCTTCGGACACGCCCAGGTACATCACGTTCGGGTGCGCCGGGTTGAAGGCGATGGAGGTGACCCGGTCGTACGGGTTGTGGTTGATGGTGACGCGGTTCTTACGGGTCTCGTACTTGTAGATGTCGGTGCCGATCCCGGACCAGCCGGTGCCGAAGTCGAAGTAGAGGACGTCGGCGTCCTTCGGGTGCGGGGCGAGCAGGGGCCCGTTGGGAATGGTCACCGTGGCGCTCTGGTCCACGACGGAGGTGAAGTTCCTGCCTCCGTCGTCGGAGCGGTAGATGTGCCGGCCGTCCGACGGCGCGCCGCCCTCCGTCTCCGCCATGTCGAGCCCCATCGCCCAGACGACGTTCCCGGCGGCCGGGGAGATCGCGGCGCTGAACACGTTGACCCGGCCGCCGGGCTCGGTCAGCCCCTCGGCCGAGGTCCAGGTGCGGCCGCCGTCGAAGGTGACGCGGGCGCCGAGGTCCGAGGCGCCCAGCACCACGTGGTCCAGGTCGCGCGGGTCGAACACCGCCGTGTAGGACATGCGGGTATTGCTCGGCGTCCAGGCCGGCACCCCGACGGGCTGCCACGTGCGCCCGCCGTCCAGCGACTCGCGCAGCTGGCCTTCGAGGTCGGACGTCCGCAGGCGGTCGCCGTTGCCCCGGTCCACGCCGAGCCCGATCAGGTCGCCGCCGGGCGCGGTGAGCGGCGTGACGCCCTCGGGCGTGGCGAGCGCGACGTTGCCGTCGCGGTCCCAGGCGTAGGCCCGGCCGCCGCGGGCCGCGACCAGCTCGATGTACCAGCCCTTCATCTCGCCGGCCACGTTCCAGGTGCAGCCCGCGTCCTTCGAGGCCAGCAGCTGCCTGTTGGACATGGCCAGCAACTGGTTCGGGTTGTCGAGCGCGACGAGTCCCGTGGTGTAGACGATCGGCCCCAGCACCTTGCTGGTGGACGCGATCTTCTTGCCGTCGTTCCACGCGTACGTCACGGAACCGTCACCGGCGACCGTCTGGCAGGACGGCCGGCTCCAGCCCGCGCCGTCGAAGCCATCGCCTGAGTTGCTCGCCATGGCCGGCGCGGCGGCCGACAGGACCGTCAGCGCGGTCGCGATTCCGATGGTGAACGCCTTCTTCAACACTGCCTCCCCGACAGGAATGTCTTAGATGTCCGGTTCTATCGGTGAACACGGCACTCAGGCCAGCCCTGACGGAGGCAGGTTCAGGCCATGGCAGGTATCTGACACACTCTTTGATCATGAACGCGCACGACAACGCCCTCGCGGCCGTCGGGGTGGACGCCGAGGACGAGCTGATCTACCGAGCCCTGCTGCACCGGCCGCGCGCCACGCTGCCCGAGCTGGCCGCGCACACCGGCCGCACCACGGTGGCCCTGCGCCGCGCGTGCTCGCGGCTCGAAGCGCTCGGCCTGGTCAGCCGCATGGCGGGCCGCCCGGTCCGGTACGTGCCGACCAGGCCGGACGTGGCCGTCGCCGCCCTCATCTCCCGCCGCGAGGAGGGGCTGGCCCAGGCCAGGCTGGCCGCGCTCGCGCTGCTGGCCGAGACGCCGCGCACGGAGAACCTGGCCCCCGAGGAACTGGTCGAGGTGGTGCAGGGGCAGGCGGCCGTGGTGCAGCGGTTCACCCAGTTGCAGCAGACCGCGACCGAGGAGCTCCTGGTGCTCGACCGGCCGCCGTACGCGCAGGACCCGTCCCAGCAGAACGCGCCCGAGATGGAACGTCTCGCGCACGGCGTCCTGGTACGCGGTATCTACGACGCCTCGGCCCTGGAGATCCCCGGCAAGCTGCGGCTGGCCCAGGAGTCGGCGGCGGCCGGCGAGCAGGCCAGGGTCAGCCCCGAGGTGCCCATGAAGCTGGCCATCGCCGACCGGCGGACCGCCATCCTGCCGCTGAGCACCCACGCGTCCGCCCACTCCGACAGCGCGGTCATCGTGCACTCCTCGTCGCTGCTCGACGCGCTGGTCACCCTGTTCGAGGTGCTGTGGCGGTCGGCGCTGCCGCTGCCGCTCTTCGACGCGCACTCCCGCCCGGTCGACCTGCCGGACCCCGAGCTGTTCGCGCTGCTCGCGGCCGGGCTCAAGGACGAGGCCGTCGCGCGCCAGTTGGGGGTGAGCCTGCGCACCGTGCACCGCCGGGTCAGCGAGCTGATGGACCGGCTCGGCGCCCGTACCCGCTTCCAGGCCGGCCTGCTCGCGGCGCGCCGCGGCTGGTGGGACGCGGACGCCTGACCCCGCGCAAGTCCACTTGCGGCTGACCGGTTCGGACGGACAGGAAGCTCGGGTGCCAAGAGGCGGCACGACACCGTCGAGAGGAACGTCCCGTTCTCGGTGGTGGAACTGGACGGCGGCACGCTGGTCGGCACCGCGACGCTGTGGGGCATCGACACCCACCACCGGTCCGCGCACATCGGGCCGGGGCCGCTGCCGCGCAACGGCTTCGTCCGCGAGGGGGTGCTGCGCTCCTCCAACTGGGCTCGGGCTCCTCGTCCGGGAGTGGAAGCCGGCCGCGCAGAGCTGGGCGGCGTCCCGGACAGGCCGCTCATGTCGGCGGCCCGGTCCATGACCGGGCGTCCCGATGGGCGTAGCATCGCAACATGATCTTCACTGCGGGAGAGGCCGACGTCGCCGTCGTCCTGGGTCCGGGCGGCCCTGTGGGCACCGCCTGGCTCCTCGGCCTGGCGGCGGGCCTGCGCGAGGCGGGCGTGGAGCTGTCGGAGGCCGATCTGCTCGTCGGCACCTCGGCGGGCGCGATCGCCGGAGCCGCCCTGGCCGTCGGGCGCGACCTGGACGAGCTCGCCGAGCTGCCACCCGCGCCGCCGGAAGGCCGGATCGGGGACCCGACCGTGATGCCGCGCGTCCTTCGGATGCTCAACACGCCCGGCGCCGACCCGCACGAGGCGCTGCGCCAGGTCGGCGAGCTCGCCCTGCGGGCGGACGCGCTGCCTGAGGAACGGCATGTGGCCGCCATGGAACGGCTCGTGGGCACCACCACCTGGCCCGACCGCCCGCTGCTGATCACCGCCGTGGACGCCGGGAGCGGCGAGCACATGGTCTGGACCCGCGACAGCGGCGTGCCGCTGCACCTCGCCGTCGCCGCCAGCAGCGCCGCGCCCGGCCACGCCGCCCCCGTCACCATCGGCGCGCACCGGTACATGGACGGCGCGCTGGGCGGCGGGTCCAACGTCCACCTCGCCGACGGCGCGGGCACGACGGTCCTGGTCGAACCGCTCGGTCACATGTTCCCGGGTCCCCGGATCGAGGCGGGGGTGCGGATCGTGCCGGACGAGGCGGCGCTGGAGGCGTTCGGGCCGGACGTCGGTGACCGGAGCCGGTGGGGTCAGGTGTACGAGTCCGGGCTCCGCCAGTCCGCCGGCCTCGCCGACCGGATCAGGCCGTACCTGGCGGGAGGCCGTTCCGGCCCGGTCTGAGCGCGCGGCCGACCGTCTCAAGTCCTAGGACCATCGCCCGATCCGCCGTCCGCGGGCCGAAGGTCACACTGTGACGCGTGCTCGTCTCCCCACCGCGCGATCGCGCCGTACGTCTCTTCCTCGTGGGCATGTTCGTCGACGCCCTCGGCAACGGCCTGTACGTGCCGCTGACCCTGCTGTTCATCCAGCGGGTCACCGGCCTGCCCATGCCCGTGGTCGGTCTGGGCATGACGCTGGCGGCCACGGTCGCGCTGGCCGCGAACCCGGTCGCCGGGGTGCTCATCGACCGGTTCGGCACCCGTACGGTGCTGGTGGGCACGTACGTGGTCCGCGCGCTGGGCTTCGCGCTCTACCCGCTCGTGGACGGCTTCGGCCCGCTGGTCGCGGTCGCCGCCGTCATCGCGGCCGCCGACCGCGCGTACTACCCGGCCGCGAGCAGCCACGTGGCCGTGCTCGCCAGGGGCGAGGGCAGGGACCGGCTGTACGCGATGCAGGCCACGGCCCGCAACGTCGCCTTCGGGCTGGGCGGTCTGCTGTCCGCGGCCGCCGTGTCGCTGGCCGGTCAGACCGGTTTCGCGCTGATCGCGGGGCTCAACGCGGTCAGCTTCGCGACGGCCGCCGCCTGCCTGCTGTTGCCCCGCCGCACCGAGAATCCGCGCGGGACGGGCGCGCTGGAACCCGGCAAGCCGCGCGAACGGGGCGGCTACCGGCGGGTGCTGGCCGATCGGCCGTTCATGGGGCTGGTGACGGCCGAGGGGGCGTTCACGCTGACGCACCTGCTGCTGCCGGTGGGCATGCCGCTGTACGTCGTCCCGGTGCTCGGCGCCTCGCCCGCCCTGCTGGGCCTTCTCTACACCGTCAACACGCTGCTCGTCGCCGCGGGGCAGCTTCCCGTACGCCGGTGGCAGCGGCGCGCCCGGCGTACGCACGCGATGGCGCTGGCCGGAGCCGTGTTCGTGCTGGCCTGCGGCCTGTACGCCGCGACGGCGCTGCTGCCCGCCGGCCCGCCGCGGATCGGCGGCCTGCTGGCCGCCATCCTTGTCTTCACCCTCGCCGAACTCCTGCACACCGCCCCGGCCGCCACACTGGCCGCCGGGACGGCCCCTCCGGCGCTGCGCGGCCGCTACCTGGCGGTCCACCAGATGACCTGGTCGGTGGGCCAGGTCGTGGCGCCGGTCGCGTTCTCGGCCCTCGCCGGCGCGGCCCCGCCGCTGATGTGGGCCGCGCCGGCCGCCCTGCTGGCCGTGGCCTGCGCGGGGCTGCCGCGGCTGTCGCTCCGCCTGCCCGCGGAGGCCGTGGCGGCCCCCGTCGCGGCGGGGAGCGGCCGCGCGCACGGCCCGGCGGCGTGAAAACGGCCCCGGCGCCGAAGCAGCGGATCGCGGCAGGCGCGCGTTCCTGAGTCATGAACGCTGAGATTGTCGCTCGCGCGTCCCCGCCGGTCACCGCCGGCGACGCGGTGGTGACCGGCCTGTATCGCGAGCATCGGCTCGCCCTCGTACGCCTGGCCGTGCTGCTCGTCGGCGATCGGGAGAGCGCGGAGGACATCGTCCAGGACGTCTTCTCCCGGTTGCACGGGAAGAGTCCTGACGTCCTCACACTGTCGTACGTGCGCGTCTGCGTGCTGAACGCCTCGCGCTCGCTCCTGCGCAGGCGTGCCGTCGCCGCCAGGGCGCTGGTGCGGCGGCGGGACGAACCGGTGGACTCGGCGGAGACCATCGCACTCCTGGGCGAGTCGCGGCAGGAGATGCTGACGGCGCTCGGCCGGTTGCCCCGGCGGCAGCGCGAGGTTCTCGTCCTGCGTTACTACCTCGACCTGTCCGACGCCGACATCGCCCAGGCCACGCGCCTGCGGCAGAGCACGGTACGGTCCACCGCTTCCAGGGCTCTGGAGCGGCTTGAGCGCGAGCTGGGAGGCGGAGCATGACCACGATCGAGGATCGGCTCAGGGACGCGCTGGCGGCCAGGGCCGGGACGGTCGGCGACGACGGGCGGCCCCGGGTCGTGCCGTCGCCGCGCCGGGCGAGGGTCGCCGCGCGGTGGTGGTGGACGCCGGTGGCGGTGGCCGCCGCGACCGCCGCCGTGGTGGGCGTCACCGTCCTGGGAACCCGGACGATCGGCTCCGCGCCGCCCTCCCCCGCGGCCCGGCCGACGCCGTACTCCGGCCGCCTGTCGCCGCCGGTCGGGCAGGTGTGGCCGGGGGCGGTGCACGAGATCCCGGCGACGGGCCCCGGCGGCCGGGTCTTCAAGCCGGACGCCTTCGTCACCGACCGCGTGCTGGTGGGCCGGACGCTCACGGCGAACCGGCTCGACGGCATCTGGTCGTACGAGCTCGACAAGCGGCTGTTCACCCAGGTCGCGCCGCTGACGGACCTCGGGGTGGCGAACGACGCGGTGGTCGTCGGCGACGGGTACGTCGCGTGGTCGTCGTACCGGGACGGCAAGTCGGAGATCTGGGCGGTTCCCGTCACCGGGGGCGTCCCGCGGGCGATCGCGACGCTGACGGCCGTGATGTCCAGCGACAACGCCTACTCCGGGATCAAGAAGCTGGCCATCGCCGGCGGTATGGCCGTGTGGTCGCCCCCCGACGGCGGCGTCTACCGGGTGCCGCTCAAGGGCGGGAACGTCTCCCTGATCCCGGGGACGAAGGGCTTCTACCTGGTCGAATGGCCCTGGGCCGGCTGGCCGGCGCACGACACGACCGTCGACTATCCCATCACCCGTCCCTTTCAGCAGTTGAAGGACGTGCTGACCGGCAGGTCCAGGAACGCGGTCGCGCAGAAGGGACGCTCGTCGTGGAGCGACTGCGGCCCGACGTGGTGCTTCAACGGGACCGCAGCCTGGCAGCGCGACGGAACGCACCGCCGCGACCTGCCCGGCACGGCCAGGGGAACCCTCCTGTCCGGCCGATTCGTCCTGCTCGACCAGAGGGACCCCGGCGGCGGGCAGAGCCTGGCCGTGCACGACGTCGCCACGAAGCGCACGGGCCTGCTCTTCCCCGTGCCGACGCGCAGGGGCGACAAGGCGCCGCCCACCTTGTACACCCACGAGGGAGTGATCTGGTACCGGACCGGCAAGGGCACCCAGGTGGTGATCGACCTGAAGGCCGCCGGACGATGAGCGAGGGCCGGGGCGGCCGCCCCGGCCCTCGCTCAGGGTCGGGCGTCGAGCCATTCCTGGAAGGTGGGCCCGGCCAGCACGGCGTGCGGGCCGGGCAGGAACGCCCCCTCGGCGGCGAGCGCGGCGTCGGGCATGCCCGAGCCGTCCACACCCACGACCTGGACGCCCCGGCGGGCGCCGAGCAGTGCGGCCGCCTCCGCCAGGATCTCCTTCCGGGGGCCGGCGATCTCGGGGACCGGCGTCCCCGGAACGGCTTCGCCGAGGGCCAGGTCGGCCAGTTCCTCGGCGACGGTACGGCAGGCCACGAGCTGGGAGGGCAGCGCCGGGACGTGGGCGACGTCGCCCTGCCGCCAGTCCAGGAGCTGCCCGACGAACTCGTGGAACTGCGCGGCCCGCAGGACCCGCACGGGCAGCGGGCCGGACCGGAGCAGTTCCTCGTGCGCCTTCTTGGCGGCGAGGAACCCGGCGGTGGCCCGGTCGACGCCGATGATCGAGGCGACGGCGATCCGGGCGACCCCGGCCTTACGACCGTGGTCGTGCAGGTTGCGGGCCGACGTGCGGAAGAACTCCGTCGCGGCCCGCTGCTCGGAGGCGTGCCACGAGGCGACGTCAATGACGATCTCGGCCCCGGTGAGCGCCTCGGCCAGTCCCTCCCCGGTGATGACGTCCACGCCGGTGGCCCGGGACATCGGCACGACCCGGTGTCCCCGTTCGGTGAGGACGTCGACGACGTGGCGTCCCAGGCGGCCGGTCGCTCCGGCCACCGCGACAGTGGTGGTGTTGTGCATGTCGGACTTCCTTATCCGTGGTGTGGCGTCGTGACGCGCAAGAGATCCCGGCGGCCCGTCCCTTGTGACAGGAGCGCCCGTGTGACATAGACCACCGCCCGCCGATGTCACGCGGCGGCGGGGCCCGGGATCGTATGACCATGGCCCGGTCACCAGCGAACAGGCAGGAACCACCGATGAGCGGACGGACCGAACGACCGACGTCCCCGGCGGACGACGGTCGCCTGGACGCGGCCACCGAGGCGTTCGTCGCCCACCGCAACCTACTCTTCACCCTCGTCTACGAGATCCTCGGCTCGGCCACCGACGCCGAGGACGTCCTGCAGGAGACGTGGCTGCTGTGGGCGGGCGTCGACCTCGGGACGGTCCTGGACCGGCGCGCGTACCTGATCAGGATCGCCACCAGGCAGGCGCTGAAGCGGCTGCGCACGCTGGGCCGGCGCAGAGAGTCCTACGTCGGGCCGTGGCTGCCCGAGCCGCTGCTGACCGCGCCCGACGTGGCCGACGACGTCGAACTGGCCGACAGCGTCTCGATGGCCATGCTGCTGGTGCTGGAGACGCTCGGGCCGACCGAGCGGGCGGTGTTCGTGCTGCGGGAGGTGTTCGTCCTGGACTACGACGAGATCGCCGGGGCGGTCGGCAAGAGCCCGGCCACCGTGCGCCAGATCGCCCACCGGGCGCGCGCGCACGTCGCCGCGCGCCGGCCGCGCGGCACCGCGTCCCCGGCAGAGACGCGGGCCGCGCTGGAGGCTTTCCAGCGGGCGGTCGAGACCGGCGAGTTGCAGGGCCTGCTCGACATCCTCGCGCCGGACGTCGTCGCCCTGAGCGACGGCGGCGGTGTCCGGCACGCCCTGCTGCGGCCGCTCGTGGGGGCCGGCAACGTCGCCCGCCTGCTGGCCGTCGGCTGGTGGAGGCGCGAGGGGGCGCGAGGGGGCAGGTCGGTGGAGATGGTGCAGATCAACGGCGGGCCGGGGCTGCTCGTCCGGATCGGCGGCGACGTCGACGGAGTGGTGGCGGTGCGCATGGAGAACGGCTACGTGACCGGCGCCTACCACGTGCGCAATCCGGAGAAGCTCTCGCGGATCGGGCAGGAGACCGCCGTGAGCCGCTGACCGACGGGCGCTCCGACGTACTCCGAGGCGCTCCGAGGCGCTTCGAGGTCAGGAAGGGTCGGTCCGGTGGATCAGGCGCCTGCCCAGCCGTTGCGCGGGCATCTCCACCCATCGCCAGGTCAGCGCGCACAGGCCGAGCAGCGCCGCGCACACCGCGGCCAGGAGCGCCAGGCGCGCCGGCAGCGGCACGTCCGACGGCTCGGGCAGGAAGAACTCGACGCTCTCCAGCAGCAGCGGGTGCAGCAGGTAGATCGAGTACGACACCAGGCCCAGCCAGGTGAGCCACGAGGGCATCGTCCGGTGGCGCAGGGCCGTCCCGGCGGCGAAGGTCAGCCAGGCCGCCACGATCGCCACCTGCACGCCGGGTTCGTCACGCGCCGGCCACAACCCCGCCAGCGGTATCAGCGCCACCCACACGAGGTGACCGCGACCGAGCTCCCCGGTCTCCACCCGGTGGAGCGCGGTGCCGGCGAACATGGTCGCCAGGATGAACAGTCCCTGCCACGGCCCGGGGTAGCTCTGGTTGACCGCCAGCAGCAGCAGGATGGTGCCCGCGACGGCCACGGCGCCCGCCTGCCGTACGCGCCTGCCGCCGCGCAGCATCGCGGCCAGCCCGGCGGCCACCACGGCGGTCACCACGACCACCACCGTGAGCATCCGGCTCGCGCCGCCGGCCGACAGGAGCGTCACCGGCAGCAGCCCCGCGCCGAGCACGGCGGCCGCCGCGAACGCCAGCGCGGTCGCGGTGCTGCGCCGGTGCACCCCGAGGGTGAACATCGCCGTCAGCAGCAGGTAGAAGGCCATCTCGTACGACAGCGTCCACAGCACGTTGGCCACGTTCGGCACGTACAGCAGGTTCTGGAGCATGCCGGCGTGACCCAGGGCCATGGTCGCCGGGCGGGTGTCCCACCAGATGTGCAGGTCGTCCCAGCCGAGCGCCGCCAGCAGCAGCATCCCGGCCACGCACACGGTGAACAGCGGCCACAGCCGGAAGAACCGCGAGATCCAGAAGGCCCGCACGCTGCCCAGGCGTTCCAGGGACGCGGGCACGATGTAGCCGCTGACCAGGAAGAACACCAGCACGCCGTACCAGCCGGGATCGAAGACGGCCTTGACCGACGTTCGCGCCTCCGGCCACAGCGGTTCGAGCGCGTGCTCGAAGACCACCACCATCGCGGCCAGTCCGCGTAACGCGTCCAGCCAGGCCAGCCGCCTGGCACGCGGCGAGACCGGCTCCACGACCGAGGGGGAAGCAGGAAGCATCCGGACATCGTAGTGAGAAATATCGTTTACAGCCTTCCAGGCTGCGGTTCCCGCGATGCCGGCGGCCGTGTCCTAGGATCAGGCGCTGATGAACCACCTGCCCGCGCCTTGCGACGTCGGGCCTCGGCAACTACGTCGTCGCCGACCACGCGACGGACCGGCTCATCGGGACGTTGATGCTCGCCCGCCGCTCCCCCGAGGACGGAGGGGAACTGGAGCTGGGCCACGTCCTGCGGCGCGGCGCATGGGGAGCGGGTTCGCCTTCGAGGCCGCGACGGCCGTGCTGCGCGCCGCGGCCGGCGAACTCCCCGACCAGCCTGTCGTGCTCGTGACCCGGACCGCGAACGCCCGGTCCCTGCACCTCGCCGCTCTGTCCGCGTTCCGTGCCTGACCAGGTGTCACAAGCCCGACATGGACGCCGCCAGGTACTGCCCGAGCTGCGGGATGCGCGCGTCGGACAGGCGGCTGGACGGGCCGGAGATGCCGGCCGCGCCGATCAGGGAGCCGCGGATCCGCACCGGCACCGCGACGCACCTGACGCCGTCGAAGGTCTCGTCCCTGTCGACCGCGTAGCGGACCTCGCGCGACTCCTCCACCCGGCGCCGCAACTCGATGGGCCCCTTGGCGGCGTTCTCCGTGCCGCCCGCGTAGGACAGGCGGGCCAGGTGCGTGTCGAGGGCCTCGGGATCGAGGGCCGACAGGTAGGCCTTCCCCAGCGCCGAGCAGTGCATCGGCCGGATCGTCCCTAACTGCTCGGAGACGGCCACGACGTGCCGGGTGGGGAAGAACGCGAGATAGACCATCGTGTCCTTGGCCGGCACCGCGAGGATCGTGGCGTCGCCGCACTCGTCGCGGATCGAGGCGAGGACGGGGTCGATGATCTGGCTCCAGTCGGTCTCCGGCGCCTGGATGAGGCCGTAGAACTTGGCCGGGACGATCGTGTAGCGCTTCGTCGCCTCGTTGCGGGCCACGTAGCCCGTGGCGACCAGCTCCGCGAGCAGCCGCAGGGCGGTGCTGCGGTTGACGTCCAGCTCGCGGGCGAGCTCGGCGGCGGTGAGCGGTTCGGTGGAGAGAAGCTCCAGCGCGCGCAGCGCGCGCTGGATGGGAGAGGCGGTGCGGCCGTCGGAGGGTTCGTTCGCACCGGGGCTCTGGTTCGTGGTCATGACAAGGATTGTCCGCCGTTCAGGCCGAAGAGGTGATCAACTGCTTCGCGGTTCGTCCTGAAGGACTTCTCGGCCTGGTCCTCCCAGCCGAAGACCTGCACGGTGAGGATGCCGTCGAACCCGACCGCCTCCAGTGCCGTGCGGACCTCGGCCCAGTCGATCTCGCCGCGGCCGAGGTCGAAGTGCTGGTGGATGCGGCACGAGACGCCGGGCGGGTTGACGATGGTGCGACCGGGCCGGAAGGTGTCGGCGACGTGGACGTGGTCGAACCAGCCGCGGGCGTACTCGACCTGCTCGGTGACGCCGCCCTGGAGGTGGTAGGCGTGGGGCACGCAGTGCAGGTAGCGCAGCCGCGGGCTGTCGATCTCCTTGATCAGGTCGACGGCCCCGGCGGTCGTCTCGATGAAGTCCCAGGGATGCGGCTCGACGACGAGCTCGACGTCCTCGCGTTCGAGCACGGGCAGGAGGTCGTCGATCGAGCGCAGGAACGCCTCCCGGCAGGCGTCTGGCTGGTCGGGGCGGCCGGACAGCTCGGTGTTGACGCGCCGGCAGCCGAGCTCCACGGCGGCGGCGATGCCGTCCCGCCACCACGCGACGGCCTGCTTGCGGACGTCCTCGTCGGGGCTGGACCACGCCTGGATCACGGCGACCGAGGCGATCTCGACGCCTGAGCCGTCCGCCGCGTCGCGGAAGCCGCGCAGCTCGGCCGGCGAGGCGTGCATGGGGCCGAACGCCGGGATGAAGTCGTCCCGGTTGCCCATCTCCAGGTAGCGGTAGCCGGCCTCGGCGGTGGCGCGGGCGGCGTGCTCGACCGGTTTCCCCTGGAGCATCGCCGGGTCCAGAGCGATCTTCATGCCACTTCATCCTTCCAAACGCTGTCAGGGACGATGACCGCCTTGCCGGGGACCCGCTGGGCGCGAAGCGCGTCGAGCGCGTCGTTCACCGCGGAGAGCCGCCAGCGGGCGGTCGGGGGAAGTCGGAGTTTCCCGTCGGCGGCCAGCGCGAGGATCGATTCCAGGTCCTCGCGACGGCCCGACCGGATGCCGCGGATGTCGGCCTCCTTGCGCGCGACGACCGCGAAGTCCACGTCCGGGACGCGAGCGTACCCGGCGAGCAGGTACGTGCCGTGCGGGTCGAGCGCGTCCAGGCCCGGCGCCAGGACGGCGGGCGCCCCCGTGCAGTCGATGACGACGTCGACGGGCGCGGCGGCCGCCTCGACCGAGGCGACGACGTCGTGCCCGACGGCCCGCAGCGCGCGGCGGCGTACCGGGTTGGGCTCGACCGCCTGGACGGGCACGCCGTGCACGCGCAGCAACTCGGCGCACAGGTGACCGATGGGCCCCGCCCCGAGGACGAGCACGCGGCGCGGACGGCGTTCCAGGGCGACCCGGACGCTGTTGGCGGCGGTCGCCCCGCCGTCGACCAGCGAGGCGGCGTCCTCCCACGACAGCGGCGGCGGCACCTCGACGAGCTGACCCGCCCGTACGCGCAGGTAGTCGGCGTAGCCGCCCCAGGCGCCGAGCACGCCGGTGATCGACACCAGCTCCGGGCACAGCCGCTCGTCGCCGGCCCGGCACGCCGCGCACGAGCCCTCGCCGGTGAACAGGGTGATGACGGCCCGGCGGCCCATCCACTGCCGCGCTCCGGCTCCGGCGTCCACGACGACCCCGGCCGGCTCGTGGCCGAGCACGAAGGGCGTCTCGGGCCGGTAGGAGTGCCCGGCCAGGACGTGCAGGTCGGTGCCGCAGATGCCGCAGGCGTGCACACGCAGGACGACGTGGTCGTCGGCCTCGGGCACCGGACGCGGCACGCGGGTGACTTCGAGCCGTTCGCTCGGGATCGAGGGGGCCACGGCGGCCTGCATGGTGTCCGTGGCTGACGTTGCTCCCACTGGTCGCCTTCTTCCGGGGGGCAGGTTCGGTGTGCACACAGCATCCACAAGTGTTGCGGCAGATGCAACCCCCTAACGCCGCACGCAACACATGACTTGCCGGGAAAGGGTGGAAATTTCACAAGAAACACCCCGATCACAGGGGTTGACATGCCCTGATTGTCCGCCATAGCGTCGGGCACCACTAACGTCCCTTGGTGCAACACAGTTCGTCTGACGCAACACCTCGCTACTGATCACAGCGAGAGGTCGAGCCCCCCACGGCCGCCCGCAAGTGCTCTTCGTCGCCGACCTTGTGGATGAGACTTCAGGACGCGAGGAGTCACCGCCATCGAAATCCCTCCGACATCCCCCTTTTGCGGAGGCTTCATGGCTCATTTCAAGGAGGACAGGATGCTCCGACACCATCGCTCCGCACGAGCTCTGACCGCTGTCGCCACCGCCGCCGCCATCGGCGCCACAGGTTGCGCGGGCTCCTCGATCACCACGAAGCCGGCCGCCGCGCCGACCGACGTGGGCACGTCGTGCGCCAAGTACGGCACCGTCAAGCTGACCGTCGGCATGTCCGAGGCGGGCGAGGCCATCGCCAACGGATTCAAGGAGCAGGTGAAGTCCTTCCAGGCGGCCAACAAGAACGTCACCGTCGACCTGCAGATCAAGGACTGGGCCTCCTCGGCCAGCACCATCAAGCTGGTGATGTCCGGCAACAACCCGCCCGACGTCATGCAGGGCAACTCCGGCTGGGCCATCAACGGCGCCCTGTGGAAGGCGGGCCTGCTGCTGAACCTGGACCCGTACGCCAAGGCGTTCGGGTGGACCGAGAAGTTCCCCGAGTCCGCGCTGACGGTCAACCGGTTCACCGCCGACGGCAAGGCGCTGGGCGAGGGCAACCTGGTCGCCGTGCCGCCGGCCATCCAGTACGTCGGCGTGTTCTACAACAAGGCCGTCCTGAGCAAGCTGGGCATCGACCCCGCCACCCTCGACGACAAGGCGGCCTTCGTCCAGGCGCTGGACAAGGCCAAGGCGGCCGGTGTCACCCCCGTCATGCTCGGCGACTCGGAGAAGTGGCCGGCGCTGCACAACCTGTCGCTGTTCAACGGCTGGTACGTGGCCCCGGACACGATCAACAACTGGGTCTACAACAAGCCCGGCAGCACCTATGACGACGACGGCCACCTGAAGGGCTCGACCGACTTCCGCTCCTGGATGGAGAAGGGCTACTTCAACTCCGACGCGCTGGCGACCAGCTTCACCGACGCCACCAACCGCTTCGGCAAGGGACAGTCCGCCTTCTTCGTCACCGGCTCCTGGGCCCTCGGCGACGTCGGCAAGGCCCTGGGCGACGACGCCGGCTTCATGCTCTTCCCCGCCGGCGACAGCGGCAAGCACGCGGCCGTCGGCGGCTACAGCCTCCCCTTCAGCATCTCCGCCAAGACCAAGTACCCCGACTGCGCGGCGGCGTTCATCGACTACGTGACCGCCGGCGACGAGGCCGTCGCGGCGCAGATCGCGGCCGGCCGCCCCTCCGCGACCAAGGCGGGCGTCAACGCCAAGATCGACGACCCGCTGCTCAAGCAGATGGTCACCGCCTACGAGCGGCTGTCGTCGGAGAACGGCCTGTTCACGTGGGAGGACTGGCCCACGCCGACGATGCTGACGTTCCAGGGCGCCGAGGCGCAGCGGCTGCTGTCGGGCGAGGTCACGCCCAAGCAGTTCAACGAGTCGGTCCAGAAGAACTGGGCCGACTACATGAAGACCCGTTCCTGATCCGCGGGGCGGCGCACGAGGCGCCTGCCCCGACCCCATGCGAGAAAGGCCATTCGTGGACAAGGTAGTCATCACCGTAACCGTCGACTGTTCCATGTCGTATCCCGGCTTCAAGGGCATGCCGCGGATCGACGACGTGCCCGCCGTCGCCGCCGAGTACGTACGGGCGATCGACTCCGGCGCGTCGCTCGTCCACCACCACGGCGTGCACTACCTGGAGGACTCGATCCAGGAAGACGGCCGCCAGCTCTCCCGCACCGACTTCGACGGCTGGGCCGACCTCACCGACCGCATCCGCGCCGAGCGCGACTCGATCATCCAGTTCGGCATCGCCAGCGCCCGGCTGGAGGAGAAGGTCGCGCTGATGAAGCTGCGCCCGGACATGATGTCCTACGCCTTCAACGTGCACGACGAGTACTTCCGGCCCGACCCCGCCTACCCGGCCAACGAGCAGTACGCCATCCACACCCGCCCCGAGCTGGAGGCCTTCTGCAAGGCGGCCAAGGAGCACGGCGTCAAGCCCGAGGTCGAGTCCTTCTACACCGGCGCGTTCTGGAACCTGGAGTTCATCCGCGACCAGGGCCTGCTCGACGACCCGGTCTGGACGACCCTGTTCCTGGGCTGGCCCGGCGGCGCGTGGACGCCTCCCACCGAGGACTCCCTGCTGTACCTGGTCAGGCACCTGCCGCCCCGGGTCAACTGGAACGTCAGCGTGATGAACCCGAAGATGCAGTGGCGCCTGCTGGCCATGGCCATGAGCCTGGGCGGTCACGTGCGGGTCGGCTGGGAGGACAACCCGTACCTGCCGGACGGGTCGCCGTCGCGCTCCAACGCCGAGCTCGTGGACGAGATCGTCAAGATCGCGCACCTCATGGGCCGCGAGGTGGCGAGCCCCGAGGAGGCCCGCGAGATCATCGGCCTGCCCGCCGCGCCGGGCGTGGCCCGGCCGGAGGCCGCGGCCGCCGGCCAGAGCGCCTAGGAATCCGTCAGGACACGCCGGCGGGTGCGGTGCGGGGGACCGCACCGCACCGGTCGCGCCACGTAGGGAAGTTGATCGCACCATGGCCGTCACGGTCACCACAGACGCCGGCCCGGCGACGCCGGCCGGCAGGCGCCCCCGCCGGGGAGTCCGGCGGGGCGAGGTCCGCGGGATGCCGTACCTGCTCATCCTGCCCGGATTCATCTTCTACGCGCTGTTCGTCCTCGTCCCCATCGCCGACACGGTCCGCCTGTCGTTCCTCGAATGGGACGGGCTCTCCCCGCAGACGTGGGTCGGGCTCGACAACTACCTCCAGGTGCTGACCGATCCGAACACCTGGACCTCGTTGCGGGTCTCGCTCGTCTTCGTCGTCTTCGGCTGCGTGCTGCCGGTGACGCTCGCCCTGCTGCTCGTGGGCATCATCGCGCGGACCAGGATCCGCGGGCTGAGCTTCTTCCGGTTCGTGTTCTTCCTGCCGTACACGATCGCCCTGGCGGTCGTCGCGATCGCCTGGCGCTGGCTCTACTCGCTGGACGGCTCGCTCAACGCGATCATCGAGGCCGTCCTCGGCCCCGACCTGGTGCGGCCGTTCCTCGGCGACGCCGGTCTGGCGCTGCCCGCCCTGGGCGTCGTGGCGCTGTGGGCGACGTTCGGCTTCGTCGTGGTCATGCTGCTGTCCGGCACCCAGCACATCCCCAAGGAGCTGTACGAGGCCGCGCGCATCGACGGCGCCGGACCGGTGCGCGAGTTCTTCACCGTGACCCTGCCGGGCATCCGCCACGAGCTGCGCGTGTCGCTGGTGATGACCCTCACCTTGTCCCTGCGCATCTTCGACCTGCCCCTGATGGCGACGCAGGGCGGCCCCGGCTACGCCACCACCACGCCGTCGCTGATGATGTACCGCGACGTCTTCGTCAACGGGCAGATCGGGCCGGGAGCGGCCATCGCCGTGCTCCTCACCCTGGTCATCTTCATCGGCGTCGGCCTGGTCAACCGGCTCGTCAGATCGGAATAACACGATGATCTCACGCCGCAGCAACACCATGTCGTACGTGGTCCTGCTCCTGTTCGCGGCCTTCGCGATCTATCCCTTCATCTCCACGACGCTCGTCGCCTTCAACCCGCCGGACGCGTCCGTGAGCGGGCTGGCCTGGCCGAGCCAGTGGTCGCTGGACAGCTTCGTCAGCGCCTGGGAGAACCCGGACGCGGGCATCGGACGCTCGCTGCTCAACAGCGTCCTGCTGTCCGGGGTGGTGGTGAGCGTGTCGGTCTTCTTCTCGATCCTGACCGGCTACGCGTTCGGGACGATGCGGTTCCGCGGCTCGTCGCTGCTGTTCCCGCTGTTCGTCCTCGGGCTGATCGTGCCGTACGAGGCGACCGTCATCCCGCTCTACTACCAGTTCCGGGCCTTCGACCTCATCGACACCTACTGGTCGATGATGCTGCCGTGCATCGGCGGCTCGATGGCCTTCGGCACGTACTGGATGACGTCGTTCTTCAAGTCCTTCCCCCGCGAGCTGCTGGAGGCGGCGCGGACGGACGGGTCGAACCGGTGGCAGACGCTGTGGCGGGTGGTCGTGCCCACGGCCAGTTCGCCGATCTTCGCCCTGGCCACCATCCTGTTCATCTGGACCTGGAACAACCTGCTGCTCGCGGTCGTGATGATCTCTCAGCCGGAGCTGCGGATGGTGCCCGCCGCGCTCAACTTCTTCGTCGGGCTGCAGTACGGCAGCAACTACCAGATCACCTGCGCGGCCGCGATCATGGTCGCGCTGCCGGTGATGATCGTCTACTACCTCCTCCAGCGCCGGTACGGCGCCGACGTGCTCGCCGGTTCGCTCAAGGGCTGAGGCCCGGCGCCCACCAACCATCCATTCGTCACATCCTGTACAGGAGAATCACATGTCAGTGTCGAAGCCGGGGATCGGCATCGCGGGTCTCGGGCTGATCTCGAAGACGCACGCGGCGGCCTACAAGCGCATGTCCGACGTGGTCGACCTCGTGGCCGGCTGCGACGTCGACCCCGAGGCGGCGGCGGCCTTCACCGGCGAGTTCGGCGCCCAGACCCATGCGAACCTCCAGGACCTGATCGACGACCCGCGGGTCGACGTGGTGGACCTGATCCTGCCGCACCACCTGCACTACGACGCCGCGATGGCGGTGCTGGACGCCGGCAAGCACCTGATCCTGGAGAAGCCGGTCGCGCCGACATACGAGCAGTCGGTGGCCATCCAGCGCCGGGCGGCCGAGGCCGGCGTGCACTTCATGGTCGCCGAGAACAGCCGCTACATCGCCGCCTACCAGGCCGTGCACCGGCTGGTGCGCGAGGGCGCCATCGGCGAGGTCATCCACGCCAGGACGTACCTGCGCTCCAACGAGAAGGCCCACCTGTCGATGCCGGGCTACTGGCGGACCCAGTACAAGCTCGGCGGCGGCCTGGTCATGGACACCGGCGCCCACTCCTTCTACCTGCTCAAGTGGCTGCTCGGCGAGTTCGAGGAGCTGACCGGCGTCTCCAGGAAGGTGTTCCCGCTCGACAACGAGATCGAGGACACCGCCGAGGTGTACGGCCGCATGCGCAGCGGCGCCCACTTCTCCTGCGGCTTCACCTCCGTGTCGGAGGTCCCCCACAGCGAGCGCCTTGAGCTGTACGGCACCGAGGGCGGCATCCTGGTGGACCAGATGTCCGACCCGGTGGTCAAGATCTTCCGCGGCCAGCACGACTACCGCGGCGAGGCCGTCGCCGACGTCCCCTTCGGCCCCGACGCCTGGCACCCCGGGGGCTGGCACTACGAGTCCGTGATCACCGAGGTCACCGACTACGTGCGCTCCCTGGTGGAGGGACGCCCTCCGCTGATCGACTCCGGCGACACCGTGTACGCCATGCGCGTCGTCGAGGCCGCCTACGAATCCATCCAGTCCGGGAAGACCGTCACCGTCCCGGCCGGCGCGCAGCTCTGATCCACCCCGACACCGGAAGCTGGACTTCTCCATGAGACTCATGCGGATCGGCGCCGCGGGCGCCGAACGTCCGATCGTCGCGATCGACGACGAGACCTACGTCGACGTCTCCGACGTGGTCACCGACTTCGACGGCTCCTTCTTCGCCGGCGGCCTGGACGCGCTGGCCGCGACCGTCGCCGACCGGGTGGCCGCGGGCGCGGTCGCCCGCTTCGCCGGTGAGCGTGTCGGCGCGCCGATCGCCCGTCCCCACCAGATCCTGTGCGTCGGCCTCAACTACGCCGACCACGCCGCCGAGTCGGGCGCGGAACCGCCGGCCGAGCCGATCATCTTCACCAAGGCGCCGAACACGCTGGTCGGCCCCGACGACGACGTGCACATCCCGCGCGGGTCCTCGGCCACCGACTGGGAGGTGGAGCTCGGCGTCGTGATCGGCGCCCGGGCCCACCACCTGCAGAGCGACGACGAGGCGCGCGCCGCGATCGCGGGGTACGTGCTCGTCAACGACGTCAGCGAGCGCGACTTCCAGCTGCGCCACGGCGGCCAGTGGGTCAAGGGCAAGTCGGCCCCGACGTTCAACCCGTGCGGGCCCTGGCTGGTCACCCCGGACGAGCTGGGTGAGGTGAACGGCCTGGGCATGTGGCTCGACGTCAACGGGCAGCGCCGCCAGACCGGCTCGACCGCCGACATGCTGTTCGACCCGGTCTTCGTCGTCCGCTACCTGAGCCGGTTCATGGCACTCGAACCCGGCGACCTGATCAACACCGGCACGCCCGCGGGCGTCGGCATGGGCTTCGACCCGCCGGTCTACCTGCGGCCGGGCGACCGGATGGAGCTCGGCATCGACGGCCTGGGCCGCCAGACCCAGTCCGTCGTCGCCGCCCCCTGACCGGAGGGCCAGGCCAGGTGGTTGCCCAGGCAGAAGTGCGGGCCGTGGCTGAAGGCCAGGTGCGGGCGGGCCGAGCCGCCCGGCGCGTAACGGCGCACGTCGAAGCGTTCCGGGTCGGGGAAGGCCGCCGGGTCGTGGTTGGCCGTGTGCGAGTTCGGCAGCACGACGGTGCCGGCGCGCAGCACCGCCCCGGCACCAGCTCGGTGAAGGCCGCCAGGCGCGCCTCCGCGCCGGCCGCCGACGCCCCCAGGAACGCCTCGGACCACTGCTTGAAACGTTCGTGGTCGGTGCCGGGCAGGCCGATCACCGTGCAGCTGAGGCGGGCCGACAGCGGTGAGGCGTAGTCGGCGACCAGGTCGGGCGAGCCGCGTCGCCGGTCTCGCCCGATCACCCTGTCCGCCGCGTTTCCGTGGGGTCAAGAGGCCGGCCGATCTAGGAACGCCAGTCCGGCAGCCGGTCGGACTCGCAACCGGCGTCCTCGATCGCCGCCACGATGAAGCTCTCCTCGACCGGCCCCTCGGTGAGCACGCTCACCCGGCCGGACTCCAGGCTCACGTCCACGCCCACCACCCCCGGGATCAGGGCCAGCTCCCGCTTCACCGCCTCCACGCACTTGACGCAGCTTCCGCTGTTCAGGTCGGGGATGCCGTACGTGACGAGACTGTGGACAAGCGTGATCATAAGGTCCTCCGAAGTGCGGTACAGGGGTTGGGTATGGGGTCTGTTTCACCACGCCGTACCCTTTTCTGAGCTTGCCGTACGGCGGGCCACGACGACAGCGGATACGGCTTCCGCTTCCCGCCATGGCGGAAAGCGGACAGGAGAGGGATGTGAGCGAGGAGGCCACCGCCAGGCGGGTGTACACACGCATGCGCCGGCACCGGGAGTCGTTCGGCGAAGCCGCCACCGGGCTGGGGCTGCGCGGAACCGAGCTCCAGCGCGCACGGGAGCGGCTGACCAGGCTGGGCCTGCTCAACCCCGGCGCCGAGATCGCCGTCGACGCGATGGCCGCGCTCAGCCGCATGCTGGTGGGCGGCGAGGAGCTGCTCGGGATGCTCGCCGAGCAGCGGGCGGCGTCCAAGGAGCTCACCGAGCACTACCTGCGGCTGGACGGCGACCCCCAGGACGCCCATGTCGAGTTCTTCCCCCGGTCGCAGGTGGAGCTCCTGCGCGAGAGGCTGCGGGCGGCGACGGCGCGGGCGCGCGAGGAGATCATGGGCATGCACATGCCGCACGCCTGGGAGCCGGACCGGCTGAGGGCCTCCCGCGCCGAGGACGTGGGCGCGGTGGCGCGCGGGGTGCGGGTGCGCATCATGCACGCCCAGAGCCAGCTGGCCCAGCCTGCCCTGCGTGACCACGTCCAGGGCATGCTGGAGGGCGGCGTCGAGGTACGTACCATGCCGTTCGTCCCGGTACGGCTGATCATGCTGGACCGGGAGCTGGCCGTGGTCGAGGTGACGCCCGGCGACCTCATGGCGGGCGCGATGATCATCGAGGGCCGCGGACTGGTCGCCTCCTACGCCGCGCTGTTCGACTACTGCTGGATGACGGCCTCCGAACCGGGCGAGGTGCCCAGGGCGGCCGACGGCGAGGACCTGGGCGAGCAGCAGCGCGCCGTGCTGCGCCTGCTGGCCACGGGCGCCAAGGACGACGCCATCGCCCGCGCCCTGGGCGTCTCGAACCGTACGGTGACCAGGGTCGTGGGGGAACTGACCGCCCAGCTCGGCGCCGACAGCCGCTTCCAGGCGGGCGTCCGCGCCGCCAAGCTCGGCTGGATCTGAGCCCGGCCCCCTCACCACGACAGGCCCGGCACCTCGGTGACATTGGTGCTGAATGATCACGCTGATCACACTGATCACTTGACCCCCAGCGGGCGGCGGCACGCCTTGTATGCTGCCGCTGTTCCTGGTTTTGTGGCGCCGAGCCGCTGAGGCCGTGCGACACCGTTCTCCTGGCGGGGCGCACCTGCGCCGCCTGCGTGTACACCCGATTCACGGATGGCATGGAGCAGGTGGGATGACGACGGTTGGGGAACCGGATCAGGTGGTGCCCGACGAGGCGCGGCCGTGGCCGCGCGGCGCGGCGCGGCACTACCGGCGTGACCCGCTGGGGTTCGTGGAACAGGCGGCTCGCGCGCGCGGACCGGTGTTCCGCCTGCCCGACGACGGGTCGCTGTGCGTGGCCGACCCCGTGGAGGCCCTGCGGATCCTGCACGACGAGGCGGGCGACTACGACGAGGTGTCCGGGTTCTTCCATGTCGGCGGCGGGCTGCTGGGGCCGCGGGCGACGCAGGCGGCGATCGGCCGGGCGGCCCGTACGACGTTGCGCGCCCATGTGGCCGCCCATCGCGAGCGGCTGCCCGCCGTCGTGGCGGAGCTGGGCGAGGTCAGCCAGTGGCCCTCGGCCGGACGGGACGCCGTGCACCGGTTCCTGGCCGGCGCCCTGCTGCGGCCGGACAGCCCGCCCGCCCTGCGGGAGCTGATGGCGCACGTCGTGCGGCGCGAGGTGCTGATCCGCCCCAGCGGCCGGCTGGCGCGGGTGTCGCGGCGCGCCCTGTGGGCCCGCGTGGTGCGGACGATCGCCGCCGAGGTCCGCCACCGGCGACCCCGATCACGACCCGGGACCCTCTTGGACGCCACCCCACCCGACCCCGCCCTCCCGGACGCCTCCCCGCCCGGCCCCGGCGACCTGCTGGACGCCGTCATCGGCGCCACCCCGCCCGAGACGCCCGCCGAGCACGTCGCGCAGGTGTACCTGCTGCTGTTCCGCACCTCGATCGCGCCGGTGGGCCACGTGGTGGCCTGGGCGCTGCTGTCGGCGGCGGCCGACGACGTCGACCTGGCCGCCGTGCCCGCCGGGTCGGCCGTACGCGAGTCGCTGCGGCTCTGGCCGGTGGCCTGGCTGCTCGGCCGCCCGGTACGCCGGGCCCACCAGGTCGGCGGTGTGCCGCTGGAGCCGGGCGAGAGCGTGTCCGTCTGCCCCTACCTGCTGCACCGCGACGAACGGCACTGGCCCCAGGCCGCCGCGTTCCGGCCGGAGCGCTGGGACGGCTCCGAGCCGCGCGGCCCCTACCTGCCCTTCGGCGGCGGCCCGTTCACCTGCGCCGGGGCGGCCGTCGCCCAGACGCTGGCCACCGACCTGCTCGCCGCCCTCACCGACGGCGCCCGCCTGGAGGTGCGTGCCGGCCCCGGGCGTCCCCACGTCGAGGGCATCATCACGCCCCCGCCCTTCCTGGTGCGCCGCACGGCACGCCGGACCTGACCACCACCGGTTCATCGGTTCGTCGGTTCGTCGAGGAGGGAGGTGATTCACCATGAGGAAGCTGCTGCGCCGCGTCACCGGCCGCCGGGTCAACCGGCAGGCCTGGTTCGTCTGGTAACCCCGCTCGACCGGCCGCGCCGGGCCCCGGGCCCGGCGCGGTCCCAGGAGGCATCGCATGTCGCACGTCCAGGAGACGCTGGCCGCCTACGAAGGCGTCGCCGCCCGCTACGACGAGCTGAACGCGCAGACGGACACCGCGGCCCTGGTGGGCCGGTTCGCCGAGGCGGCGCAGCGGCACGGGAGCCGGGGGAAGCGGCTGCTGGACGCCGGTTGCGGCACGGGCGGCAGCAGCGCGGCCTTCAAGGCGCTGGGCTACGAGGTGACCGGCTACGACCTGTCGCCCGCGATGGTGGCGGCCGCGCGGCGGCGGACGTCCGCCGAAGGCATCCCGTTCCTGGTGGGCTCACTTCTGCGGCCTCCGTCCGGGCTGGCCGGTTTCGACGTGGTCGCCTGCGTGGACGTGCCGCTGACGTACCTGACGACGGCCGACGAGCTGCGCCAGGCGCTGTCGGCCGCGCGCGCCCAGCTCGCCGCCGGCGGGGTGCTGCTCTTCGACCTGAACACCATCGGTTACTACCGGCGGACGTTCGGCGTCCCGGTCGTCGCCGACCGCGGTGACCGGTACGTGGCCTGGTTCGCCCACTCGCCGCGGATCGAGGCGGACGAGGTGGTGATCACGCAGTTCGACCTGTTCGAGCGCGCGGGCGCGGGCTGGGAGCGGCTGTCGATGCGGCACGTGCAGCGCCATCACTCCGACCGTACGGTGCGCCTGGTCGCCGAGCAGGCCGGGCTGCGCGTGGTGGCCGCTCACGGGCTGGTGGGGACGTCGGTGCACGATGTGGCCGACGAGGACGCCCACGACCGCATCCTGTACGTCGCCCGTACGCCCTGATGTTCGCTATATTCAGAATATGGTGAATCTACCGTCGGTCCTGTCCCTCCACGGTTGCGACCTGCGTTACGCCGACAGCGGTGGCGACGGCGTGCCGGTGGTGTTCTCGCACGGCGCGGGGGCCGACCACGTGATGTTCGACGCCCAGTCCCGGTACCTGCGGGCGCGCGGGTACCGCGTCGTCACCTGGGACCTGCGCGGCCACGGCCTCTCGCGCCCGTCCGGCGTCCGCTTCACCGCCGAGCGCGCGATCGCCGACCTGTGCGCGCTGATCGAGCACCTGGCGCTGGAACGGCCGGTGCTCGTGGGCCAGTCCCTCGGCGGCAACCTCGGCCAGGCCGTCGTCCGGCGGCATCCCGGCCTGGCCCGCGCGCTGGTCGTCATCGGCGCCACGCCGAACACGGCGCCGCTGTCCTGGCGGGACCGCCTGCTGCTGCGGGCGGCCGCGCCGATGCTGCGGACGATCCCGGCCAGAAGGCTTCCGCGCCTGATGTCTGACGCCTCCGCGACCACCCAGGCCGCCAGGGACGACGCCCGGCGGGCCTTCGGCCAGATGCCGAAGAAGGAGTTCGTGCAGGTGTGGCGGGCGACCGTCGGGTTCCTCTCCCCCGACCCCGGCTACCGCACGCCGGTCCCCCTGCTCCTGATCCGCGGCGAGCGGGACACCACCGGCAACATCGCCTCGGCCATGCCCGGCTGGGCCCGGCTCGAAGGCGTCGATGAGATCGTCGTCCCCGGCGCGGGTCACATCGCCAACCAGGACGCCCCGCAGGCGGTCAGCGAGGCGATCGACACGTTCCTGCGGACGATCCCGGCGCCGAGGCAGGCACGGCGATGAGCGAGCGGCACGCGTTCGTCACCTCCGTGGGTGACCTGCTGGCCTCCTGGAACCTCCCGCACGCGACCGGGCGCACCTACGGGCTGCTGCTCCTCACCGAGGAGCCGATCTCGCTCGACACCATCGCCGCCGAGCTCGAACTGAGCAAGGGCGCGGTGAGCACCGCGGTACGGCAGCTCGATTCATGGGGACTGGCCAGGGTGATCCCGCAGCCCGGCAGCCGGCGGCTGCTGGTCGAGGCCACCGGGGGGATCGAGTCGCTGCTGGAGGCGAGCCAGGCGCGGGCCAGAACCCTGATCGCCGCCCTGCGCGAGGGCGAGACCCTGGTGAACCCCGGCCCGGCGCAGGAGCGGCTCCAGGAGGTGATCGGGTTGTTCGCCGGCTATGTCGACGTCGGAGGCCGGATGCTGGCCGGCTACCGGGAGCGACGCCCCGGAACCGACGCGGCGGGGTAGCGTCTGACCCACGAAGTCGATCAAGGGGGCCCAGTGGCGGAACGGTCGGACATGTCCAGGAACGCGCGGGCCGGCAGGTACGGCGACGTCGCGACCGCGCTGGCGCTGCACAGCGACAGGCGGCTCGGCCAGGCGCTGGAGCAGGCCCGGGTGCTGGGCTCCGGCATCGGCGGCACCTCGGCGCTGCTGGACGTCGACGGCGTGCCGGTCTTCGCCAAGCGCATCCCGCTGACCGATCTGGAACGCGGCCCGGCCAACGCGCTGTCCACCGCGAACCTGTTCGAGCTGCCGCCGTTCTGCCAGTACGGGATCGCCGCCATCGGCGCCCCCGGCTTCGGCGCGTGGCGCGAGCTCGCGGCCGCCGTCATGACGACCAACTGGGTGCTGGCCGGACACAGCCCGGCCTTCCCGCTGCTCTACCACTGGCGGGTGCTGCCGGGCGCGCCACCGCCCGCCGACGAGCACGCCGACGTCGAGGCGGCCATGGAGTACTGGGAGGGCTCCCCGGCGGTGGGCGAGCGGCTGCGCGCCCTGGCCCGCGCCTCGGCCTCCGTCGTGCTGTTCCAGGAGTACATCCCGCACGACCTCGACCACTGGCTGGCCGCCCAGGTCGCCGCCGGTCAGGACGCCGCGACGACGGCGGCCGTCCTGCTCGAATCGCGCCTGCTCCCCGCCGTGGCCTTCATGAACAGCCGCCACCTGACGCACTTCGACGGGCACTTCGGCAACATGCTCACCGACGGCGAACGCCTGTACATCGCCGACCTCGGGCTGGCGACCTCCTCCCGGTTCGACCTGTCCGGGCCGGAGATCGAGTTCCTGGAGCACAACCGGACCCACGACACCGCGTACGCGATGGCACGGCTGGTCAACTGGCTCGTCACCGACATCTGCGGGGTGAAGGTGCCGCCGGACGGCGTGCCGGAGGAGCGCAACGCGTACATCCGCGCGTGCGCGGAGGGCGCCGACCCCACCGGTGCGCCGCCGGCGGTGGCCACGATGATCCGCCGGTACGCCCCCGTGGCGACGGCCATGAACGACTTCCACTGGGACTTCTACGGCACCAGCCGGACGACGGCGTACCCGGGCGAGAAGATCGAACGCGCCCTGAAGGCGATGCCCTGACCCCGGCGCGCCGGGCTGGGCCAGGGGCCCTGGTGACGACCCGGCCGCGGGTGTCATACCGTCACATCATGGACGAGCACCGCCAGAGCATCCCCGACGTTCTCCGGCCCGTCAGGGACGCCGCCGCGGCCCTGGGAGCGGACTTCCCCGACCTGGGCGCCGCGCTGCGCGCGTTGCGGCAGGTCGAGGTGGAGGTGGAGCTGGCGACCGATCTGCTGATGCGGCAGTCCAACGCGCAGGCGAACCAGGACGCGAGGCCACTGGGCGACCCGGCCTCCTGACCGCCACGGCGAAGTCGAGGTTCGTGCCCCCGGTACCCCAGGGACGCATGTCCACCGGCAGGCGATCGCGCGCCTCCCGGCCCGTGCGGTCCGGCCGGCATGTGACGCAGCTACCATTTTCCCGCGAGGAAAACAGATGGTACTTTCCTTACAGGAAAGCAGCAATCGACCTCCGGGAAGACCCCATGAACCAGCACGACGCCCAGTTCTCACTCGACGACATCCACCGCCTCCAGGACAGGACCCGGAAGCAGATCGTCCAGCAGAGCTTCGCGCCTCCGCGCGTGGCCGTCTCCGCGCTCGGCCTCTTCGGCACCCTGGCGGCCATCGATCTCCCCAGTCCCTGGCACTTCGTCGTCGCGGCGCTCGGGATGCTCGTGTACGTGGGCGTGGGTATCGTCTACGAGCACCGGGCCTCGGTCCGCCGGAAGGCCACCAGCATGGAGGTCCTGTTCCACGGCGGGCTGCTGGCCTACGTCATGGTGGCCTTCACCATCGGCCGGATCGTCGCGTTCGCACTGTTCGACCTGCCGTCTCACGGGCTGCTGTCACAGTCCGTCGTGGGCGCGGTCGTGGCGGCCGTGGCGTACGTCGCGGCCACGCCCGTGAACCGCTCCGTCCTGACGTCGATCGTCCGGCGGAGCGGCGGGGCCGCCTGATGGATCCGCTCTTCGACGAGTTCCTGCACGTCCCGGCGCGGCTGTCGGTCGTGGCGCTGCTGGCTCCGGCCGAATGGGTGGACTTCGGCTTTCTCAGGGACTCGGTCGGCACCAGCGACTCGGCGCTGTCCAAGCAGGTCTCGGCGCTGGCCGCCGCCGGGTACGTCACCGTCCGCAAGGACCAGGACAAGCGGGCGCGGCGGACGTACGTGCAGCTCACCCCGCAGGGACGGCTGGCCTTCCAGCGGCACGCGGCGGCCCTGGAGCGGATCGTCGCCCTCGCCCGCGAGTCCGCCGACCGTCCCGCCGCCGGCTGACCGCGCGTCCGCCGCCGGCGGGTCAGTGCGTGAGCACGTCCGGGTATCCGAACGTCGTGACCAGGGCGGGATCGTGGAACTTGATCACGCGGGAGACGCCGGTGGCGATGGAGGCCAGCACCACGACGCCGTCGGCCCGCAGCGCGCCGTCCGCGTCCCGGTGGTAGACGACGGCGGAGGGCTGGCCGTTGGCGGTGGTCGCGATCATCCGCCAGTCGCCCGGCGAGCCCAGCACGTACGCGTCGAGCAGGTGGAGGCACCTCCTCCGGCCCGACCGCCAGTCGCGGAACGGCGTCGCCTCCAGCGTGGCGTCCGCGCGCAGCACCTGTTCCAGCAGGCCGACGTCGGAGCGTTCGAAGGCCGCGATGTAGCCGTCGAGCAGCGCGCGGGCCCGCCGGTCGGTCGGTTCGAGCAGTTCCGCGGGCTCGGGTTCCAGCTCGTCGAGCCGGGCGCGGGCACGCTGGAGACCACTCTTGACCGCCGCGATGGTGGTGTCGAGGATCTCCGCGGTCTCGGCCGCCGAGAACGCCAGCACCTCGCGCAGGATGAGGATCGCGCGCTGGCGGGCGGGCAGGTGCTGGAGGCTGGCGATGAGCGCCAACCGCAGCGACTCGCGTTCGACCGCCACCGCGGCCGGATCGTCGGCGGCCGGGGCGATCCAGGCGTCCGGCAGCGGTTCCAGCCACGAGACCTCGCCCGGCGCGACGGGGCTCGGCGGGCGGTCGGCTCCGTCGTACGGACCCGTCAGACCTGAGGGCAGCACCCTGATCGGGCGCGACTTCAACGCCGTCAGGCAGACGTTGGTGGCGATCGTGTACAGCCACGACCGGATCGACGCCCGGCCCTCGAACCCGGAGTAGGACCGCCACGCCCGCAGGTACGTCTCCTGCACCAGGTCCTCGGCGTCGTGCGCCGAGCCGGCCATGCGGTAGCAGTGTGCCAGCAGCTCCCGGCGGAACCCCTCGGTCTCGGCGGTGAACCGGTCCTGATCCGGCGCGGCCCGCGGATGCGCCGTCACGCCGCGAGCCTACGGGTGTCATGGCCCACGTTCCAGGGGCGGCGCGGGCACGCTCCCATGATCACACCTCGTCCAGTCGCAGGGTCATGCCGGCTCAGGGCAGCAGGGCCAGCTTGCCGACGGTGGCCCTGGCCTCCAGTTCCGTGAGCGCCTTCGGGCCGTCGGCCAGCTCGTACGCGGTGGGCAGGCCGGGGACGAGCACGCCGGCCGCGATCAGCGTGGACAGCTCCCCCATGATCTCGCCGAAGATCTGCGGTGCCGCCTGGATCAGCACCCTGACATTGAGGCCGATGACGTGGACCTGGTGCCTGTACACCAGGTCCCAGTTCGTGATCGGAGCCTCGCCGCCCGCGACGCCGTAGACGACGACCCGGCCGGTGACCCGCTTGGCCGCGGCCAGGCCGTCCTCGAAGGCGGCGCCGCCGGCCGACTCCAGCACGAGGTCGGCACCGGAACCACTGGTCAGCCGCAGCACCTCGGCGGCGAGGTTCCCGCCGCGGGAGTCCAGGACGTGGTCGGCTCCCAGTGCCAGCACCGTCTCGTGCTTGCCCGGCGATGCGGTGGCGATGACCGTCGCGCCGTAGTGCTTGGCCATCCTCACCGCGGCCTGGCCGGTCGCACCCGCCGCGGCCTGGATCAGCACGACGTGCCCGGCGGCGACGCCGCCCAGAGGCCTGAGCGCGGCCAGCGCGGTGGGCCAGTTCACGACCAGCCCCAGCGCCTGCCGCTCCGTCCAGCCCGAAGGCACCGGCACCGCGGCAGCGGCAGGCAGCACCATGTACTCGGCGAAAGCGCCGTCCCCGATGCCGGCGACCCGGTCCCCCGGCCGGAGGTCGGTCACCCCCTCGCCCACCGCGACGACCTCACCGGCGGCCTCGAAACCCGCCAGGTACGGCGGTCGGGGGCCGCCCGCGAACGTGCCGTGCGCCTTGGAGACGTCGGCGAAGTTGACCCCGGCGGCGGCGACACGGACCAGGACCTCGCCCCGGCCGGGGCTCGGCACCGGCGCGTCGGTGATCAGGCGCATGTCCTGCGGTCCGTTGAGTGAGGTCTGCTGCAGCGCGCGCATGGTCGCGGGGATGCTCATTGGCGATCGGCTCTTCTTCGTCGGCGTACATGAGAGACCGGCCCGGCGTGCGGGCCGATCTCTCATGTAGACCCCGGCCACCGCGCAAAGGAATCGGGCCGCTCCCGAACGGCCATTGTTCAGACGCGGTCGAAGGTCTGGACGATGAGCAGGCAGGCGAACGCCGCGAGCGCGAGCCCGGTCCGGACCAGGTGCAGGTTCTGCCATCGACCACGGATCTCCTGCCAGTCGGCGGGCAGGAGGTCGGGATCCCAGGCGTCCGCCATCCGGTTGAGGGGCTCCAGGCCCGCCAGCGTGAGGACGACGGTGAGGATCACCAGGATCAGGGCGGTCACGACGATCAGAGCCGAGGTCGCCCGCGAGGCCGGCGTGGCGCTCCAGACGCTGTACCCGTCCTCCCCCGGCGGCAAACCCGCCCTGGCCAAGCTCGTCTACGACATCACGCTGGCCGGCGACGCCCGGCCCGTGCCGCGGAGCGACCGCCCCGAGGTCCAGTCGATCCTCGACGAGCCCGACCCCGCCCGCAAGCTGGCCCGGTACGCCGCCATGGCCACCGCGATCCTCCGGCGCGTCCAGCCCGTGCACCGCGTCCTGCGCGCGGCCGCCGCTGCCTCTCCGACCGACGCGGGGCTCCAGGAGGTTCTGGCCGACATCGAACGTGAAAGGCTGAAGGGCAGCCAGGGGCCGGCCCACCACCTGCACGCGCTCGGGGCCCTGCGTCCGGACCTCACTCCGGCCAGAGCGGCCGACCAGATCTACGTCCTCACCTCGACGACGATCACAGCCACACGATGAAGCCGCCCTCCTCGCACAGAGGGGGCGGCTTTCTGCTTGGTCTACAGGTCCTTGCACCACATCCACTTGCCTTCGATGTAGCACTTGTACCAGCCGTCGTTCGCAGGATTCCACGCGTAGGCGGGAGTGCTCGTCATGCTGATCGTGAACACGGTGGAGACGGACAGCAGGACCAGGGCCATCGCCCGGCGCATGCCCCGGGCCGCGAAGAGGTTTCTCATGCCGCTGATGAAACAGGCCACCACTTGGGCTGCTCTTAACACCCACTCGCGCCCGACTTGGCGACCGCCGGCGAGCTCGAAATGAGCATCGTGGATGGATGCGTCGCCGAAGCATGCCCTTACCGTTGAGAGGTGCAGAAGGCGCTCACGTATCTGGATCAGACATTCATCAACTTCCGTGAGTTCCCCTTCGGTGATCACGCATATCGCTGGGTCGACATCAAGCGCTTCGGCGTGTCTCACCCGGACGTCGGCGACGCCTGCCTACTGACCGAGCTGATTGGCCACGAGCAGTTCCGGGACGACTACGCCGGAGGGGGAGTCGAGGTCGACGGGCTTCGCCACGGCCCCTACTGGCTGCGGAACGTGACCCCGACCACATACGGGCACGTGGACGAGATGACCGCGAGCGCCCTTCTGCGCGACTGGGCGGCACAGTTCGGCCCTCTTCCTGCGGCTCTGTCCGCCCAGCTGGACCACGACGTTCATCCGCTGATCACAGGAGCCACCGACAGATACCGGCTCGCAGACCTCGGCCACGAGGCCTTTCACGACTGGGGCCGGGTTCACAGCGACTTTCACGAGCTCGTCCTCGTCGACCGCCCCGCCAAGGTCCTGTCGCTCCTGGTCGCCGCTGACGACTGAGCGCTCGACGACGGTGCGTCGCGTACGTGGGGCTCAACCTCGCCGGCCCTCGGGCTGAGTCGCGGTGGCCCGGCATGATGCGATGAACAGGATGCCCGCGGCGGCCGCGGCGGTGAGCAGGCCGGACGCCGTCGAGACGACGGGGTCGTCGTAGTCGGGGACGTAGGCGGCGGTGACATTGACCATCGCGTGCGCCAGGATCGCCGCCGACACACCTCCGGAGGCGTTGCGCAGGCCGAGGATGACCACGCGGCCCGCGACCGTACCGAGGAACCAGCCTCCGATCCAAGCCGCACCATGACCGGCCTGCACAAGCGGGATCACATGCCACGCACCGCAGAAGAGCCCGAGGAGCAGCCCGGCTCCGGCCGTACCGAACCGGCGTTGCAGCGGGTCGGAGGCGTAACCGGTCCAGCCCAGCTCCTCGCACGCGGCCGCCGCCAGCGCCGCGGCGAGCAGCAGCGGCAAGGCCGCCGGCGACGTAGGAAGGGTCGAGCCCGCTTGGCCGCCGAGCCACCCGAAGATCCACGAGAGGGCGCCGATCGCGGCCGGCAGCAATGCCGCGGCGGCATACCAGCGGGTTCGTCCCGCGGGCCGGTCGACGACGCGGGCCAGCAGCGCCGTGACGGCGCCCCGGCCGCCGTAACGGCGGGCCAGGATCGCGGCGGCCAGCACCGGCAGCACGAACATGGTCGCGCTCGCGGGCAGGTCGAGGGCTCCGATGCGGACGGCGGGCGACACCGCCCCCAGGACGTAGAACGGCACCGACAACACGGTGACGAGGACGAAGAACCGCACCGGGTGTCCGGTCCGGTCGCGCGGTGGACTGCTGGTCGCCGACATTCTCATGGATTCACCATCACAAGTTGAGACACGATATCCCAAGTACCATAGACTACGATGGTGACACGAGAGACCCCGGAGAGCGGCCTGGCGCGACGCCGCAAGCGACTGTCCGACGAAGAGACCGCACGGCGGATGCTCGACGCCGCGACCGCCACGGTCGAAGAGGCCGGGCTGACGGTGAGCCTGGAGCACATCAGCTTCGAAGAGATCATCCGGGACGCCGGCGTCGCCCGCAGCGCCGTCTACCGCCGCTGGCCGTACAAGGATCTGTTCTTCAGCGATCTGCTGCGCGAGCTGGCCAAAGGCGCCAGCCCGGCCATCACCGAGGCCAACCCCGGCGCGTCGCAGGCGGCGGCCCGCACCGTGCTCGCCCATCTCGGCTGGGCCCGCAGGCCGGGTCTGCGCCGCGCGCTGGCCGCGGAGGTGCTGCGGGAGGGCGCGCTCGGCGAGTTCGGGATCTTCCACCGGTCATCGGCCTGGCGTACCTATCTCGCGTTGCAGGCCACCTTCCGCAGCCTGCCGGACGGTGACCTGCGCGCCGAGGTCCAGCAGGCTCTCACCGAGTCGGAACGCTCGATGGTCGCAGGCGTGGCGACCGCCTACTCCTGGGGGGCGAGACTGATCGGCCTGCGTCCGTGCGCCGGCGTCACGTTCGAGACGGTGGCCCGCCTGGCCGTCGCCACATTGCGCGGGCTGATCCTGATGGCCCCCGGCAATCCGGAGATCGTCACCCGGCGGTTCCAGGCCAATCCGTTCGGGGCGCCCGAGCCCGCCGAATGGTCGGAGCCCGCGCTGGCGATCACGTCCGTGGTGCTCGGCCTGCTGGAAGCCGACCCCGAGGTGGAATGGACCGACGAACATGAGCGCTCGGTCGCGGCCGCTCTGCGAAGCGGGCGGTGGGCGGCGAGCTGACAGCCGCCGCGCGGGGGCCCGGCCGGGACAGGCGTGTGATCAGAGGTCGTCGCCGGTCAGGCTGCCGGGTACCACGGCGACCTGACCGGCTCGGCTTGCCGCGGGGTCAGCCGAAGCGGCGCTTCTCGTACTCGTCGATGGCCTTGCCCAGCTTCGCCAGGCGCTCAGTGAACCAGACGTTCTCCGCGCCTGTCGCGGGCCGGTTCGGGTCGACGTACTGGTAGCCGAGGTTGGAGAACAGGGCGACGACGTACGTGCGGCCGCCCTTGCCGGGCAGGGCCTTCACGATCCCCGCGTCGGCGCCGGAGTTGTTCACCCAGCCGTTCTTGTGGGCGTAGGTCACCTCGGCCTTCTGGTCGCACGGTCGCACGTCGCGGCCATAGGAGATGCCCTGGCCGGGAATCGTCACGGTGCCGTCGGCGCCGAGCCACCGCGAGGGCGTGAGCTGCGGGATGCCGGGGGCGGGATAGTCCGCGCCGCACCAGTTCGTGGTGGAGAGGGTGACGTTCATGCCCTGCTCGGCCAGCCTGCTCCTGAAGAACGTGCGGGAGGCGTCGCTCAGGACGTCGGCCGTGACCGCGGTGCCGCCCGGGGTCTTCCACAAGGTGCCCGCCCCGCCGTTGACCAGCGTCAGCAGCTTCGCCGTGTCGAGCGACGTCATGGTGACGGGGTTGCCCCATCGCGCGCCGTTGTCGGGGTTGGTGTTCTTGAGCTGGAGCGTCTCCAGGCCGAGGTCCTGGAAGGTCTGGTTGAGGCCGTTCACCGCGCCCTTGTCGTGCAGCAGCTTGACCATGGCGCAGGCGGAGGCGTTGGACGACCAGGTGAGCGCGGCGTCGAGGAAGTTACGGACCGTGTCGCTGCGGGCGGGGCCGCACAACGAGCTGACCGTGACCGGCTGGTAGGCGTAGGTGTCGTCGAGCGAGATCTGGCCCGCGTCCACCAGTCGCAGCACCCCGAAGCCCACCATCAGCTTCAGGACGGAGGCGGGGTAGGGGCTCATGAAGTCGATGGCGGCGTTCTCGCGGCCCGGCACGATGTCGATGCTGCCTTGGCCGCGGTTGGCGTACCAGCCGGCGTCGTCCCACTGCCTCCAGCGGACGGCCGAAGTACGCAACTTGTCGTCCATCGGGACGATCTTGCCCTCCGGGTACTGCGGGCTCATCAGCACGGTGCCGGAGGACAGGGGGCGGCCGAGCCTGTCCAGCTCGATGACGGTCAGGTCGATCTGCGGCTGCTGCGTGATCGGCGCGGCGGCCGCGGCGGCCGCGCGAAGGTCCGCCTTCTGCGGGACCTGCTTCGCCTCCTTGGCGGCACCCTCCCGCCGCAGCGCGTTCAGGTCCGTCGCACTCGTCGGCGGGCTGGTATCCAGGACCTGCTCGAACTGCTGACGGCCGAGCGCCTGTTGCAGGAAGTGCGCCAGCACGCTTCCTGAGCTGTTGTCCGCCTCCGCATTCGCAGGGTTCGACACGACGAGGCCACCCAGGAGCACGGCTGTGGCGGCGAGCCCGGACATGACTCGCCTCGGACGACTTGTTGATCTAGTCAGAATCACAAGATCACCCTAGTCAGAAATGATCTCTGTTATGCGGTAGTTATGAAAGATCTCACAATAAGTGACGACTCGTGATCATCCGATCGCCGGCGGCGATGCCATCGGATTCGCCGACCTGCACCACGTCACACGCGCAAACAATTCATTACTCTCCGTGATAATCGTGCAGTCTGCGCCGTACGGTATGGATCAGCCGATCGGGCCACTTTCGCTGGACGGTGCTTCGCGAAGCGCCGTCCACTGAGCCATCCCGGCCCTTGGGCGATTCGCCATGGTCAAGTCTTTGCGGTCGACGCTGCCGCAGCCTTCCTGGCCTTTGACGTGCAGCAGGCGCCAGGAGGCGAACAGTTCACGGAGGACACCATGAGACGCGCAGCCCTTCTACGAGGTGCCGCCATACCGATGCTGGCCACGGCACTGCTGATGGGAGCCGCTTCGGCGGCCCAGGCGGCGACCGGCGGCGACGGCGGCGGAAAGGGCCCCTGCCCGCACGCCTGCCCACCGGGACGCCCCGGCCCTCCCGGACCGCCCGAGCCGACCCAGATCATCCGGACCCCGCACACGCTGACGTCCGGCCTCAACACCGGCACCTCGACCTGCCCGGCGGGAACCGCCATCACAGGCGGCGGACTGGTGACGCCCCTCGGCGGCAACAACCTCACCGTCCAGGTGCACGAGTCCTTCCCCTCCGCCGAGAACACGTGGACTGTGTCCTTCAACAACTCGGCGAGCACCACGGGCACCTACACGGTGTACGCCATATGCATCCCCGTGACCCCGACGACCTGAAGCCTCCTGGCACACGGACACGGCCAGGACGGTCATGAGCGGACCACACACCGCCGCTCGACGTCACATCAGGCCGACCATGACAACGGAACAGGGGCGCCACCCCACTGAGGTGGCGCCCCTGTCGATGGGGCCTCCGGCCTGGACGTGCGACGCGCGCAAGGCGAACGTCGTCCACGCCGGCCGGTAGGCTTTTGCCCCCATCGCAGCGCCCTCCAGGCCGATCTCAGTGTGGTCGGACGTCCCAGGCCGGCCGTTGGATCTGATCGTTGTACACGATGATGTCGGCGTGGTCGGTCGGGCGGGCTGTGGCGAAGTAGAGCTGCTGGGAGGGGATGTACCGGTTGTGCCAGGACCGTTCGATCTCGGCGGTGTCGGCGGAGGAGCCGGTCAGCGCCGCGGCTCGGTCCCGGGCACGATCCACCGTCTGCTCGAAGGGGACGGACACGAAGATGCGCAGGTCCCACCGGTCGACGAGTTCCGGACGCAGGAGGAAGACGCCGTCGAAGAGCAGTACGGCGTCCGCGGCGGCGGTCATGGCCGGCGGTAGCGACTGAGTGTCGCTGTCCCTGTCGTAGACCGCGTGCCGGAACCTCCGGTCTCCGCCCGGGCCCAGCGGATCGAGCAGGACCCGGCACAGCGCGGCGTTGTCATGGGCGTCGAAGTAGCAGGCTTCGGCCGAGTACCGGCCGCGCCGGTAACGCTGTGCACTGGGGAAGAGGAAGTCGTCGATGCACGCGCGGACGACGTCGCGGTCCTGCGCACGCAGGACGACGGCGAGCTCGTCGGCCAGGGTGGTCTTGCCGGCGGCCGGCGGCCCGTCGATGGCGACCCGCAGCGGGTGCGCGATCGTGACGGAGCTGACCGCCTCGGCCAGCCGGCTGATGAGCTCGCCACGGGTGCCTTGTTCCATTGCTGCCTCTCTCGTCCACCGTCTGCGGAGAGCCGACCGCGTGAACACCTACGCCACGGGCGAACCCCCTTCCAAGCAGGATGAAGGAAACAACCCCGCGAGGAACGATCCTCAGCCCGTCCCGCCGCCCCGGCGCGCCGCTCGCCACGCACGCTCGCCATACTGCAGGAGGCGCGCGGTGAAGAGATGAAGATTCATCCGGCACCCGCGCCGGCCTGATGCTCCGGCACCGCCATCGGCCCGGAGCACCAGCGCCACGACATCCACGACGTCGGAAGGCCCTGATGACAGCCGACCAGCCCATCTGCTGCCCCACCTGCAAGGGGGTCCTCCCCGGACGGCAGCGCAGCGACTACACGGCCGCCCGCGGCCGCCTCGTCGTCGTCAACGGCTACTGCCAGGGCCGCTGCCCCGCCCCCGCACCGCCGCCCCGCATCCAGGTTCCCGCCGAACAGGCCGGGAGCGTACGGCAGCCCGAGAGCGTACCGGCACTCTGACCCCGGAGCGCCGAGGCCGCGTCGAGGTCGGACGGCCGGTCGTTCAGCCGAGGATCTCCACGTACCCGTCGGTCCCGTGAACGCGGATCCGCTGCCCGTCCCGGATCAGCCGGGTGGCCCCCTCCACCCCCACCACCGCCGGCAGCCCGTACTCACGCGCGATCACCGCTCCGTGCGTCATCAGGCCGCCCACCTCCGTCACCAGTCCGGCGATGCCCACGAACAAGGGGGTCCAGCTCGGGTCCGTGTAAGCCGTGACCAGGACGTCTCCCGCCGCCAGGTCGGCCCGCGCCATGTCCGTCACCACCCGGGCACGGCCCTCGACCGTCCCGGCCGAGACCGCCAGACCGGCCAGCGCGCCGGGCGGCGCGTCCGCGTTCCGGTACTGGCCGGCGAGCACCTCGCCGTCCGACGTCAGCACCCGCGGCGGCGTGAGCGTCTCATAAGTCCGGAAAGCCTCCCGTCTGCGTAGAACGAGCTCACCGTCGGCCTCGCCCGTGCGCACGACCTCCCGCAGCTCCTCGAACCGCAGGAAGAAGACGTCCTCCCTGTCCCGCAACGTGCCCGACCTGACGAGCCGGTCGGCCTCCCGCAACAACGCCTGCTTGTACGCGAAATAGCGGCAGACCATGCCGTACTTGGGATACTCCCGATATCCCGCGAAAGTCCGCACCCGCTCGATCATCCGCCGGGTCTCCTCGGCCTTGCTCTCCCCGTCGGGCAGGGCACGCAGGCGCGTCAGCAGCTCCCGCTCCTTGCGCAGCGACTCCTGACGTCCCTGCTCGAAACGCCGCCCACCGGCCCCCGGCTCGAAGTTTCTGACATTTCCGAGGATGGCGGGCACGAGCATGGCGGGCCGCTCGCTCCACCGCGTCCTGGTGATGTCGATCTCCCCCGCGCAACGCATGCCGTACCGATCGAGATAGCCCCGGACGGCCTCGGCCGCCTCCCGCCCGCCGGGCAGCTCGCCCAGCTCCTCCAGGAAGCCGTCGCCCTCCCGGCCCTCCTCCGCCACCCGACGCAGGAACGCCACCACCTCCGGATGCGGACGGATCGCGTCGGCCACGTCCAGGAGCGCCAGCCCCATCTCCGACGTGACATTGTCCGGGACGGACTGCGTGAGCACGTCGGCCGCGTTCTTCTCCCCCAGCCACGTCTCCAGGTGATCGTTCAGCCACCAGGCCGCCTCCATCCCCGCCATGATCGCCTGGAAGCTGCGCGGACCGAACAGCAGCCGCCTCAGCTCCTCGATGTCGGCGAGAATGAACTCGAACAACGCGGGCCCGGACAAACCCTCGATTGTGCGCCGCAAAGTGGCCACGGACGCCTGACCGTCCCGGACGAGCTCGGCGACCACCTCCGGATCGGTCTCGATCGGCACCCGCGCGGCGCCGGCGGGCGCGACACCGGACTCCTCCTCCGGAACCAGGCGCAGGAAGTCACCGCGGTCCACCAGCGTCTGCAGCGCGTCCCGGATGAGCGGATCGGACTTCCCCAGGGTCCCGATGAGGTTCGCCCGGCCGGCCGACGTCGCCAGGACCGGAGCCACGTCCACGAACAACCGCCCGCCCGCCTCCGCCATCGGCCGCGGCGTCGTCAACTGCCACATGGACAGACCCAGCGGCTTCATCGCGTCCGTCATCATCTGCTGATGGCCGACGGAGACGTAGACGTGGTTCTCCTCGTCGCCGGCCACCGGAACCGGGAACAGCGTGGTGATCGGCCGGCTCTGGACAATATGGAAGTCCTCGCCCGTCAGACACCACTCGATGTCCTGCGGACAGCCGAAATGCGCCTCGATCCGGCGGCCCAACCGGGCCAGCCGTACCACCTGGGCATCCGTCAGAGCCCGCCGCGCCCGCCGCTCGGCCTCGACCGGCCCCTCCTCGGTGCCGCCGCCGGGCGACGCCCGTACCCACCGCGCCTTGGACCCCACCGACACGCTCACGACCTGGTCGTCACGGACCGTGTAGACGTCCCCCGACACCACGCCCGAGACCAGCGCCTCCCCCAGCCCCCAGCCCGCCTCCACGGCGGCGAGCTTCCGGTTCGACGTCACCGGATCGGCCGTGAACAGGATCCCCGCCGCGTCCGGGAACACCATCCGCTGCACGACCACGGCCATGCGCACCCTGCGGTGATCGAACCCGTTACGACGCCGGTAGACCACCGCCCGCTCGGTGAACAGCGAGGCCCAGCACCGCCGCACATGCCTGACCACCTCCGCCAGGCCCACGACGTTCAGGTACGAGTCCTGCTGACCGGCGAAGGACGCGGTCGGCAGATCCTCGGCCGTCGCGCTGGACCGCACCGCGCAGGCAGCCTGCTCCCCGAGCCGGCCCAGCGCCTCCCCGATCGCCGCCACCAGCTCGTCAGGCACCGCCGCGCCCTCGATGACGGCACGGATGTCCGCGCTCAGCGCACGGACCGCCGCGTGGTCGTCCGGGTCCACCCGGGACAGCAGGTCGAGTTCGGCGTCGAACGACGGCGCCGCGGACACGACCCGCTGGAAGGCGTCCGTCGTGACGCAGAAGCCGTCCGGGACGCGGACGCCGTCGATCCGCGCGAGCTCGCCCAGAGCCACCCCCTTGCCGCCGACGTCCGCGAGATTCGTCGAGTCGATCTGCCCGAAGCCCATGACGTAGCCCAATTTCCGTCGCTCCATCCTTCGTCGGAGTTGGTTCGCACCGGGCAGTATGAAGGACTTTCCGAGGTCTCATGAGGCGCGCGGATCAGATATAAAGTGAAACTGAGGGGGTCCCCCGGCGAACGTTCTCTTCAGGGGTCGGCCCCTCCTTCACGCGGGCCGCGAGGCACGGGACGGCCTTGAGGGGCGTGCGGTGCGCCACGATCCGGCGGCCCAACCGCACCAGCCGTACCACCTGGGCATCCGTCAGAGCCCGCCGCGCCCGTCGCTCGGCCTCGACCGGCCCCTCCTCGGTGCCGCCGCCGGGCGACGCCCGTACCCACCGCGCCTTGGACGCGAGCGCCCGCCCTGCGCGACAGCGGGTACGCGGTCGGCTTCCGCGGTGACGCCTTCGACGTCCTGGCCGACATGGGCTCCTGGACGAGGTCCGCGCCTGCGACACCCGCATGCGCGGCACCGACCTGGTGGACGGCGACGGCGTCCGGAGGGGCGACCTGGAGGTGCCCAAGCGCGACCTGACGGCCATCCTGCACCGCCTGACCGAGCACGACGTCCGGTACGTCTTCGGCGATTCCATCCGCACCCTGGACCAGGACCGGACAGGAGTGCGCGTGACCTTCGAACAGGGCCCGACGCCACCTTCGACCTGGTCGTCGGCGCGGACGGCAGCTACTCGACCGTCCGGCGGCTCGCCTTCGGCCCGACGAGCATTTCATCCGGCACCTGGGCATGTCCGGCGTCGGCTTCACCACGGACAACTACCTGGGCCTGGACCGCCGCGGCGTCCTGCAGAGCGCGCCGGGCCGGGCCGTGTACGCGTTCAGCGCCGCCGACGCCGGGCGGGTGACCGTCAGCCTGTCGTTCTCCACCGACTCCGCGGAGCTGGACCTGCTGGGCCGCGATCGGCAGGAGGACATCGTCCGGGTGGCCTTCGACGGCGCGGCTGGGAGGTGCCACGACTGCTGAAGAAGATGTCGGCCGCGCCGGACCTGCTGTTGTCGTCGTCCTGCCAGGTCGAGATGGACCGCTGGTCCGCGGGCCGCGTCGTGCTGGTCGGCGACGCCGGCTACTGCGCCGCGCCGACGTCCGGCATGGGCACCTCCCAGGCCCTCATCGGCGCCCGCGCGCTCGCCCTGCGGCTGGCCGAGTCGGACGGCGACCACGCCGCCGCCTTCGCCGCCTACGAGCGCCAGGTCCGTCCGTACGTCACCGTCAACCAGCGGCACGGGCGGGAGGCGGCCAAGCTGTTCGGAGCCGGCTGAGGCGGCACGTCGCCGCCCGTCCCGTCGAGACGACGGGCGGCCTGCGCACCGCGGACTTCGTCCTGGACCACGTGCGAGGCCACCGCGGAGGCCCGGGACGAGCCGTCGGGCCCCGCTCGGCGAGAAGCGGTCGCTCGACGATGTCCGCCGAGCGGGAACGTGCCAACCCCTCGACGCGACGCTGACGACGACGTCCCGGCGCCTGACGATCACAAAGGCGCAAAGGGTACCCCCAATCGGGACGCTCCTCCCCCCGCCATCACGCCAAGCAATAAAAAAGTAGCCACCGAGATAGGAAAAGCTGGCGCCCCCGAATCGGGAGTCACAAATCCCCTCATAACCGGAAATATCCCCAACTTACCGACACCCTTCGAGGGCGACGGGCGTAGAAATCACCTGAGTTCTCCGCCTTTGTCGCCCAACGAGGCTTTCTGGCGACTTATTCCAGATGATGGTTTTTGCGTTTCTCTGGTCGCCCAAGACCTGGTCACTCGCGAGTCAGGTTCCGTTATAGAGTCTGCACCCGTACCCGCGGAAGAAAGGTGACAGGCATGCAAGACGCGGCCCTCGACCGAGTAAAACTGATCTTCACCCTGTTCGACGCCGACGGCACCGGTTACCTTGAGGTCGAAGACTTCGATCGTATGGCCAACCGCGTATTGGCGGCTTCCCCACGTTCCACCGAAGCCGCCAAAAGCGCAATCAGTGATGCTTTCCGCCGTTACTGGACGACCCTTGTCGAGGAGCTGGACCAGGACAAGGACGGGCGCATCAGTTTCGAGGAGTACTGCGCGTGCGTGCTGTCCCCCGAGCGTTTCGACGACGCGCTGACCGACTTCGCCGACGCGCTGGCCGAGCTGGGTGACCCCGACGGCGACGGCCTCATCCACCGCACCGACTTCATGGCGCTCATGACCGCCATCGGCTTCAAGCGGCGCAACGTCGACACCCTCTTCGACGCGTTCGGCCCGTCGCAGGACGACCAGGTCAAGGTCCCGGTCTGGGCCGAGGGCATCAAGGAGTACTACAGCCCCGAGAAGGCGGACATCGCGGGCGACCTCCTGCTCGGCGAGTCGAGCTGACGACCGACACGAGCCGATGCGTCCGGCCTTCGACGACGAAAAGGGAGCAGTAGTGGAACCAGTCATCGGACTTGCCATCGGCCGGGGAACGGGCCCCGAGCTCGCGGCCGTCTTCGAGCGGGTGCTGGGCGGCATCGCCGACGTCTGCGGGGCGAAGGTCGCCCTCACGCGCTCGGAGCGGATCTATCACTCCTACGTGTCCCTGAAGGCCGGTGCCGAGGCCGAGAGGATCCGCGAGAGCACGCGAGAGGACGCCGACCACTACACGCAGTTCTGCCGCACACTGGCGGCCTCCGGCGTCCGCGCCGTCTTCCGCACGGCGATCAACGCCCAGTCGCTCTACCTGGTCCGCCAGCGCCTCCAGGCGGTGAAGATCGACACCATCACCGCGCCCGGGGCGTCGCTGCTGATGGTCAGGGACCAGGCCCAGGGCTTCTACACGGGCGAGAACGTGCATCTTCCCGGCGCGCTCGTCCGTACGATGACCTTCAGCAAGGAGATCACCGAGAAGGTCATCGCCCTGGCCGTGCGGCGGGCGCGGCAGGAGTGGCCCGACGGCCACATCGACGAGATCGTCATGGCCTACAAGTTCCACCTGCTCGACGGGGCGCTCGACGGGTGGGTGGCCGAGAGCGCCGCGCGGCACGGCGTGCAGATCGGCCTGTTCCAGCCGGACACGGTCAACCGCAACCTCATCGAACGCGGCCCCCGCCCCCGCACGGTGATCATCGCGAGCAACGAGTGGGCCGACATCATGCACGTGGTGCTGCTCGACCGCTTCGGCTCCGAGCGGCAGGAGAACCGCTGCACCGAGAACGTCTACCTGCATCCCGACGCGTGCGGCCTGGTCGAGTACCAGACCGTGCACGGCTCCGCCGACGACCTGGCGGGCACCGGCAGGGTCAACCCGATGGCCACCATCCGTGCCGCGGCGGCCATCGCCGAGCGGCACGCGGGGTGCGCCGGAGCGGTCCGGATGGTCGAACGCGGCCTGACGACGCTCGACCACCACGGCATCGCCACCCCCGACGCCGGCGGACGACACTCCACCACCGCCGTGGTCGACGCCCTGCTCGACGCGCTGGAGCCGGTGGCCCGGCCGGTCCTGATGGCGGACTCATGACCGTCGGGCAGCACCGGCCCACCCCGGTGGCCGACGAGCATCTACCCGCCCCGGTGGCCGACGAGCACCGCAGCGCCCCCGAGCGCGCGGCCCTGGTCGTCGTCGACCTGCAGAACGACTTCTGCACCGGCCCGACCGCCCGCGCCCGGTACGCCGGTGACCTGGCGACCCTGGAAGCCGCCGTGACGAACACCGCCAAAGCCCTCGAATCGGCCCGAGCCTGCGGCATGGACGTGGTCTTCGTCCGGTTCGTCGGTGACGTCGAGCATCAGGGGCCGAGCTGGCGGCGGCGCGACCTTGAGCAGGGCAAGGCCCTCAAATGCCTGGAGGGCACCTGGGGCGCGCAGTTCCACAAGGTCGCGCCCGCGCCCGGGGAGCCGGTCTTCACCAAGTGGGCCTGCTTCGACGCCTTCCTCAGCGAGGGCTTCGAACGGCACCTGCGCGGGCGCGGCATCGCCCGCCTGGTGTTCGCCGGTCTCTACACCGACGTCTGCGTGGACACCACCGCCCGCACCGCCTTCCAGAAGGGCTTCCACATCACGGTGCTGACCGACTGCACCACCGGCCGCTACCTGCCCGACGCGGAGATCCTGCGCTTCATGGCGGCCCTCTACGGCGCCCACCTCACCTCCCACGACGCCCCCGGCTCGTGGATCCCGGAACAGGAGACCGCCGCGGTGCCAGCCGCCGGTCGAACGGCCCGAGAGGAGAGCACGTGCCGGACAACCGACAGCTCGAAATCGAGCACGGCGTCGGCCTGACCGCTCTCATGGTCGCCGCCGCGCGCGCGATCGAGACCCATCGTCCCGACTCCCTGGCCGCCGATCCCTACGCCGAGCACTTCGTACGCGCCGCCGCGTCGTCGGCCGCCTGGCCGACCCGTCCGCAGGACGTGCCCGATGGTGACGCCAACCCCCTTTGGGGAAGGCTGGGGCGCTACTTCGGTCTGCGTACCCGGGTGCTCGACGACTTCCTGTCGCGCGCGGCCAAGGCGGGCATCCGGCAGGTGGTCCTGCTCGGCGCGGGGCTCGACACGCGGGCCTTCCGGCTCGGGTGGCCGCCGGGACAGGTCGTGCACGAGATCGACCGGGCGGGCGTCCTGGCGTTCAAGGAGGACGTGCTCGCCTGCCTCGCCATGGAGCCGTCTCCCCCGGTTCCGGTCGTCCCGGCGGCCCGGCGCCGGGTGGTCGCGGCCGACGTGGGCGACGACTGGGCCAGGTCGCTGGTGGCCGCGGGCTTCGACCCGACCGTCCCGGCCGCCTGGCTGGCCGAGGGGCTTCTGCTCTACCTGCACCCGGAGGTCGAACGGCGGCTCCTGCGGACCATCGACGTCCTGAGCGCCGAAGGCAGCGTCCTGGCCTTCGAGGCCAAGCTCGGGCTGGGGACACCGGCGGTGCGCGTCGGCCCGATCTATGCGGCGGCCAAGGCGCAGATCGGCGTGGATCTGCTCGCGTTGTTCGACGGGAATCCGCGGCCTGACTCCATCGGGCTGCTGAGGGCACGGGGGTGGTCCGCCACCGTGCACACTCCCTACGACTTCGCCCGCCGGCACGGCCGAGGCCCCCTCCCCGAACCGGACGACGCCTTGGCCACCAACCGGTGGGTGTTCGCCGACAAACCACGACAGAGCCACGTCTTGGGGGTGTCGGTACCGACGTTCCGGGACTGCTGATACCTGGAGCCGATGGTGGAGGGACGCGGTCGTGGCGGTGCTGGCGGATTTGTGCCGAGTGGCCGCCTCGACTGGCCCAGGGGTCTGTTGGATGGCGCCCTGAGCCCGGCCGGGCGGCTGTTGGGAGGCGGCCTGAACCCGCTCATGCGGCTGTTTGGATGGCGGCCTGAACCCGCTGGGGTATCTGTCGGGATGGCAGCTTGAACCTGCTGGGGGCGGTTGTCGGGATGGCGGTTTGATTCTGCTGGGGAGGCTGCTCGGACGGCTGTCCGGGAAGCCGGCTGCGGCGGCCGTCCGGGAGGCTGGCTGATCCTGCTGCGGTGGCCTGACCTGCTCGGGGGCTAGGTGATGGCGGTGGTGGAGATGCGGGTGGGGTGCGGGCGCTCCTCGGCGTGGGCGACACACCACCGCCTCTCCCGCCGTCCGTCCTCGCGGCTTGTGTAGGGGCGGCGGCGCGGAGCCGCTGCGGCGGTGACGTACGCCGCGCCGACGTCGCCTCGGCTGCGCATCGCGCCTGAGCCGGGTGGCCTTGCCACGGCCACCGCACCCGTTCTCAGCCGGGGGTGTGGCCTTGGCTGTCGCGTCGATCTGGGGCGGGGCTGTTGGGTGGGGGTCAGTTGGTGGTGGTGTGTTCTCGGGCGGAGACCAGGATTTCCAGGATTGCCAGGGTTTGGGCCCATGGCACCGGGTTGGGGCCGCCGTGCACCATGTTGAGGAATGCCTCGATCGTGCCGGTGTACCCGAGGGTCTGGGCCGGGTCGGGGCCGCCTTGGATCACCACTGACTCGCTGCCGTGCCGCCTGTGCAGCGTCACCGTGTACGCGTCGTCCTCCGACACTCCCAGGATCTCGACCGTGCCGACGATCCCGTTCGCCCACTGCAGCGCCAGCACGCCGGTGTCCTCCGAGCGCAACGTCCGGTAGTGCCTTCTGGTTCCGGCGGCGCCCACCAGGCGGACGTCCGGGCCCAGCAGGGCGACCAGCAACTCCACGCCGTGGATGCCTATGGTCACCATCGTGCCGCCGCCCTCGCCGGGCGTGTCCTGCCAGGCGTTGTAGCCGTCGGCCCACTGGCCCACGTCGTGCCGGATCGTCGCGCGTACCGACAGCACGTCCTGCGTGTCGGGGCGGAGCGCGGCGAAGGCGGGTGCGAAGCGCAGTACGGAACCCGACATCACCCGCTCGTGCACCGGCAATCGGCGCAGGGCGTCGAGCTGCTCCCTCGTCGCGGCGGCGGGCTTGTTGACGAAACAGGGCGCGCCGGTCTCCAGCACGCGTTCGAGGACGGCGGGCACCTGCGGGTTGGGCACTGTCAGCACGACTCCGTCGGGCTCGGCCGCCAGGAGCTCGTCGAGGTCGTTCGCCACCTTCGCGTCGGGGTGCTCGTCGGTGAAGCGGCGCAACCGATCGGGGTCCGGCTCCCAGACGGCCAGCTCGGCGTGGCGGGTCAGGGTGCGGGCGTCGGTGTACGGATGGCTGGTGGCGAGCCCGGCGAGCGCGATACGCACAGCTTTTGTCTCCGAGTGGGTGATATTTCGGGAAATGATCCCCATGATGTCAGGGTCCCCATGCGCGTCCCTCCCGAAGATCCGCCGCGAACGCGGCACCTGGCGTAACACGACGAACCGCGGGTGGAGGAAGCGCCCCTGCCGTCGCGGCGCCCCTCCATGGCTACGCGGTCTTCTCGAAGGGGGCTGGCGCCGCCCCCTTCGAGAAGACCGCGCGTTGCTCGACGGTGAGCGTCCTTGTCGGGTGCGGATCTCGGTCGCCCGCCGCTGGTCGCTGGCGGCGCCCTTGCCACGGGTACACGTCACGGGCAGACAGGCATCGGCCCGGTCGGCGACTGCGAGTCCGCCGGGTCGCCCCGGGTCGAGGAAGGAGGCCGGCGGCGGGCGGAGTCAGTCTCCGCGGCGGTACCGGGAATCGTCGAAGAAGGCACGAAGCCGCGGATCGTGCCTCTCCACGGCACCCGGATCGACGATCCAGAACGCGTACGCCTCCGCGAACAGCTCCCCGTACGACGTCCGCGAGTACGGGGTGAGGTCCGTGCCCACGTTCTCCTTGCTCACGAACGTGACGAAGTTCCGCAGGCACGGCGTGATGTCGCGCCCCTGCGGCGTCTTGTACTTCGCCCGCCAGCGGACCTCCAGGATCTGCGCGTCGCACCACCGGACGACCTCCTCCCGGAAGCTCCGCCAGGTCGCCTGGGCCACCTTGCTCGTCACGTCGTTCTTGAACCGGACGAGCGCGTCCTCCTGCTGGTACGTCCCCTTCTCACCGTCCACGATCCACTCCTGGACCTTCTCGATCGCATCGCACAGGGCGTTGTACTCGGCCGTGGCGGCGGAGTTCGGGAGCTGGGTGCCGAGCCGGTTCAGCGCGTCGTTGTCCGTGCGGAGCTGGACGGCCTCCGTCACCAAATCCTGCGGGACGCGTTCGGGCGAGCGGTACCGCTGCCCGCCGGTGCTCTCGACGGCCCAGGCCGCGTTGTTCCGGGAGTCGGTCCGGCACGGGGCGCTCTCCACGGCGTGACCGACCTCGTGCAGGATGTCGCGCACGCTCGGCGGGCAGGCGCGCGAGGTGACACCGCCGTAGAAGCCGATCTCGTCCTCCTGGAAGATCGCGTCCGCCAGCTTGAGCGTGCCGAGCGACCCGGTCCACGGGCCTCTTTCGTAGGAGAACCTGCCCTTGTTGTGACCGTCCGGGCCCGTGAGCGTCCCCACTCGCTGGATCTCGACGCCCTGCAGCGCCGGACGGTCGGCGACGGGGACGAGCCGCAGCGCGTCGTACAGCCTGACCAGCTGTTCGGCGGTCCAGACGCCGGTGATCGCGGCGAGGCCGTAGGTGTCCTTGAGCGACTGCTTCAACTGGGCCGGATCGCGGCTCGGCGGCTCGACACCGGCCGGCATGCCGCGCCCGGCCAGGGTCGCGGTCGCGTGGCCGTTGTCGCCGTAGGTGAGGATCACCTGTCCGACGGTGGTGGCCGTGAGGGGCATGATCTGGTGATTGGTCTGCTTGCTGTACGGCTGTGGGGCGTACGCGGCGAGCAGCCACGTCAGGGCGTGCCGTTCCGGTTCGGTCAGGGCGCCGTCCGGGAAGGTGACGTCCGTCGAGGCGAGGCCGCTCGTCTTGACCATGGACGCGGCGACGTCGGCGTTCAGGGGCTGCGGCAGTCGCAGTCCCTGCAGTCTCACGAACGTGTAGTCGATCGGCATGGGGCGTCTCCTCCTGGTGCCCGCACCCTGCTCGGGTGCCCTGCCCTGTCCTGGAGACGCGCCGGACGGTGCTTGATACGGCCCGACGCCTTTACAATGTAGATTCATTCATTCGGACGAGATCGACGGCGACCCTGGTGCCCGCCAGACGGTCGCGCAGGGTGCGGGCGGCCGGATCGCACACCGCCCACAGACCGTCCACCAGCAGGACGATCAGCCCGAACTCCGGCAGACAGACAAGCACGGGGAACACGAGTGCCCGGACGGCGGCCCCGCGGCCGCCCGGCCAGTGCCCCGTGACGTCGGAGACGACGCGGAGGCGCATCAACTGCTTGCCGAACGTCCGCCCGGGCAGGACGTACAGGAACATGACCACGACGGCGAGCAGGGGTGTCGGCTCGTCGAGGCGGAGCCAGTTCAGCAGCCCGAAGTCCAGGCGGCTCAGCCCGGGCTCGAAGGCGGCCAGGAAGGTCACGAGGAACAGGTAGTCGATCGCGAAGGCCGCCGCCCGGCGACCGGTGAACCCGCCGGGACCGGGATGCCCACCGGTCCTGGTGGCCAGCAGGACCAGCAGCGCGGAGAGCAGAAGGGCCGATTCGTACGGTCCGTAGGCGTTCAGCACGCTCGCGAACCATCTGTTGCTGAGGACGGGGATCATCGAGCATCCGTCGTCGGACATGTACAACGGGGTGAGCGGCCCCGCGACCGCGAGCAGGGTGAGCAGCCCGGCCACGCGGCGGCCGATCACGCCCCCGTTGCCGGTCCCGACCGACGCGAGCAGCCCGGTGAGGACGATGATCGCGGGCACCCCCCACTGGAGGGCCGAACGGGCGAGAGCGGAGGCGTCCGACAGCGGAGGCGAGACCAGGTCGATGAGCTCGAAGCGGAACCAGAGGGGCATGCCGATACAGCCGAGAACGGCGGAGGCCCCGCCCTCGGCCTGGTGCATGTCCCAGGTGGGATACGCGGCGGCGGTGAGCGAGGCCAGCCAGGCGAACAGGGTTAATCGTGACACGAATGATCTCCGTTTTTCGCGACACCCTAGCGCCGGCCTCACGGTCCGACGAGGCAGATAGTTCTGGCCGCCGCGGACGTCGAGGCGATCGGATCACGAATTCGGCCGGAGTCTCGCGATCAGGTCACGATGCCCGCCAGGCGGCTTTGCGTTGGCTAGCCTCACCGCCATGCCCCTCGCCTCGATACCCAGCCCTTCCCAAGGAGTCTGGTATCTCGGATTCGTCCCGATCCGGGCCTACGCGTTGTGCTTCATCGTCGCCATCGGTTTCGGCATCTGGCTGAGCGAGCGCCGCTGGCGCGCCCGGGGCGGCGAGCGGGGCGCGATCGGCGACATCGCGATGCCCGCGGTGATCTTCGGGCTGATCGGCGGCCGCCTCTACCACGTCGCCGTCGACTGGCAGACCTACTTCGGCCCGCGTGCGATCAAGGAGCCGTACCAGGCGTTGTTCGTCTGGGAGGGCGGGCTCGGCATCTGGGGCGCGGTCGCCCTGGGCGGCGTCGGCGTGTGGCTGGCCTGCCGCCGGCGGGGGCTGCCCCTCGGCGCCGTGGCCGACACGATCGCACCGGGCATCGCGTTCGGGCAGGCCATCGCCCGTTGGGGCAACTGGTTCAACCAGGAGCTGTACGGCAGCCCGACCACCCTGCCGTGGGGCCTGGAGATCGACCAGGCGCACGGCGGGCAGCCCGGCACGCTCTACCACCCGACGTTCCTGTACGAATCCCTGTGGGACGTGGCTCTGGGCTTCGCCCTGATCCTGGCCGGCCGGCGGCTGAAGCTGACCCACGGACGGCTGTTCGCCCTCTACGTCGCCGGTTACACCACGGGACGGTTCTGGATCGAGGGCCTGCGGATCGACCCGGTCGGCGGGGTGGACCACGCGGTGACCCTGCTCGGCCTGCGGATCAACCAGTGGACCTCGATCGTGCTGTTCGCCGGCGCGCTGGTCTTCCTCTGGGCGACTCGCCACAAGGAGAACGAACCGGCCATGGAACCCAGTCGCTGAGGGCAGGGACGGCCTCAGCCGGTCGGGTCGAGCAGCCGTCGCAGGTCGGCGACCGGCTGGACCCCGGAGACCGGCGGGCGCCCGTCGATCACCAGGCTGGGCACGCCGGTGACGCCGTTCTCGGCCCCGCGGCGGCGGTCGGCGCGCACCTGGTCGGCGTACGCGTCACCGGCCAGGACGGCGGACACCTCGTCGTCGTCCAGGCCGGCCGCGCCGCCCACGCGTCGCAGGACCTGCTCGTCGGCCACGTTGAGCCCTTCGGTGTGGTAGGCGTACAGCAGAGCCTCCATCACCTCGTCGGCCCGGCCGTGGTCGGCGGCCAGCTTGACCAGCCGGTGGGCGTCGAAGGTGTTCACCGGGCGGGCCAGGTGCAGGTTCAGCTCCAGGCCCTCCGCCGCGCCCAGCGCCCGGATGTGGGCGACGCGGGCGGGGGCCTGCTCGCCCCACCAGCCCGCCATGGCCTCGGCGGCGGTCGGGCCCGGGGTCCGGCCTTCCTCGGGCGCGAGTTCGTGGCCGCGCCAGATCACCTCGACGCCGTCGCGGGCGGGGTGCCCGGCCAGCGCGCGGGACAGGCGTCTTTTGCCGATGTAGCACCAGGGACACAGCACATCGGCGTAGATCTCAAGCTTCATGAACGTCCTGCCCAGGTCGGGAAATCATAGGGGTCCAGGACATCGTGCATTCTCAACCGCGGTTGAGGTCAACCGGGCGGGGGGGGGGGGGGGGGGGGGGGGGGGGGGGGGGGGCGGGGGGGGGGGGCGCCCCGGCCCGGGGGCCCCCCCCCCCCCGCGGGCGGCCGGGGGGGGGGGGGCCCGGGGCCACGACGCCGCCCCCCGGCGCGCCCGCCCCCCGCGCCCCCCCCCCCCCCCCCCGCCGCGGGCGCCCCCGGCGCCCCCCCCCCCCCCCCCCCCCCCCCCCCCCCCACCTTCGTGAGCGGCGGGCTCAGCGGGTCGTGATCTCGCTGACGGACAGGTTGCCCCAGGTGTGGTTGGCGGCCTTGACGACCAGGCGCACCTGGGTGGTCGTGACCGGGGCGGGCAGCGGCACCGGGCGGCGTTCGACCGTGGCGGTGTTGCTCGCCCAGGTGATCGCCGCGCCGGCCGCCTGGGTCACCCAGGCCGAGCCGTTCCAGGTCTGGACGTCGAGGGAGGTGATGCCCTGGCCCTGGCCGAAGTGGGTGGCCAGCACGACCTCGCCGACCGTTCTGGGGTTGGGGAAGGTGAGGGTGATGGTGCCCGGATAGGTGACGCCGGAGGACGGGCTGGCCCAGGTCGCGTAGTCCCAGCCGTCGGTGAGGGCGGCGGGCATGGTGCTCTGGCCGTTGCCGAAGGAGGTGGTCGCGGTGGCGGCCGGCTCCGACAGGCCCGCGCCCGCCGTCCGCTGGACGGCGCCGAGGTCGGGCATGCCCGAGGGCAGGGCCGTGCCCGAGACGTCACGGCCGCCGTCGGAGGCGATCTCCAGGCCCTGCCGCAGGACCGGGGACGACGCGGACGGAAGGTATCCGGACAGGTCGGACAGTGAGCTGGCGGTGCCGGGGGCGGTCAGCTGCGGGTTGCCGGACAGGGCGGCCTTGTCGCCGCCGGGGACCGGGCCGGAGTGGTAGAGGTTGCGGTCGTACTGCACGACGCCGCTGTCGTTGTAGGGGAGGTTGGCGCCGTTGTGGATGACGTTGTTGCGCAGCCGGATGTTGCTCACCGAGCTGCTCCACACCTTGACCAGGCTGAACGACGCCCGGTCCGGGTGGTTCTGGATGAACGGCGTCAGCGGCACCCAGATGGTGTTGTTGTGGGCGTCGATGTTCCTGGTGTTGGTGGAGAAGGCGAAGACCTGGTTGGCGTCGTTCTGGCTGACGTTGTAGCGGATGGTCGCCTCGGCCGGTCCGGTGCCGGTCGAGACGGCGATGAAGAAGCCGCCCTCGTTGTCGTGGCTGAAGTTGTACTGGACCAGGCTGCGGTGGACGGAGGCGTCGGCGTCGAAGGCGTTGCCGTCGCTGGACAGGCCCCAGTACTCCGTCCCGGACACCTCGTTGAACTGGACCACGGTGTCGTCGGCCCCGGCCCACCAGATGCCGACGTTGCCGTGGTTCTGCGCGGTCCTGGCGACCCGGTTGCGCTCGATGAGCGCGCCCTGGGCCTGCATGACGGTGATGCCGCCCGCCGAGATGTCGTGCACGTCGTTGCCGCGGACGACCACGCCCGTGCTCGGCGTCCAGGGCCGGTAGTCGGCGGCGGGGATGCCCATGAGGTCGCTCCACAGGGACGTCCAGCCTTCGCGCTGCATCCACTGCGACCAGGTGACGATCCCGTACGAGCGGGAGTCGGCGACCTCGTTGCCCTCGATGAGCAGGTCCTGGTAGTAGGTGGCGGTGTTCTTGCCCAGGGCGCTGACGATGATGCCGCCCGCGGACGGGTTGGAGGACTGCGAGCCGGAGGCGGCGCCCTGGATCGCGTGCACGTAGTTGCCGCGCACGGTGATCCGGGGGACGGCGCCGAGGTCGGTCGCGGTGACCGCGATGCCGATGCGCGGCGTGCTTCCCGATCCGGTGTTGGTCACCTCGAACCCGTCGAGGACGACGTCGTGCAGGTCGGCGAGCTTGACGGCCGCGTCCACGACGCCGCCGCCCGCGATGGACGGCCGGGATCCGGCGCCGTAGGAGGTGAAGGTGACCGGGCTGCCGGCCGTGCCCGAGCCGCGCGGCGCGAGACGGCCGGTCCACTGGCCGCCGGCCTTGAAGCGGACGGTGTCGCCGGGCTGGAACGTCTGGGCGTTGACCTTGTCCAGGGTGCGCCAGGCGGTGGACGGGGAGTGCCCGTCGGCGGAGTCGTCGCCGGCGGGGTCGACGTAGTAGGAGGTGGCGGCATAGGCGGGGGTGGGCGCGGCCACGAAGGTCAGGACCAGTGCGGCGCACGGTAAGAGAACTCGGAACACGGCAACTCCTTGGGAGATGACGGTCGGGCGCCCGAGTTACTAATTAATCAAGCTTTAATATCTTGCCTGAAGAGGGTCAGGTCAAGAGGGAGATCCACGTCGTAGAGAAGCTCGTCCACGTGGTTGAGCGCGTGCCGTACGGCGCCGAGCACGACGGCCTGGTCGGCGAGCGTGGAGATGGCGAGGGCGGGCGGTTCGAGGCAGAGCGGGTCCAGGTGCCGCCGCAGCGGCTCCATGAGCACGTCGCCGGAGCGCGAGACGCCGCCGCCCACCACCACGAGGTCGGGGTCCACGGTCAGGACGATGGCGGCGATGCCCTCGGCCAGGTCGTGCGCGTACTGCTCGACGGCCCACCGGGCGGCGGGGTCGCCCTCCCTGGCCGCGGCGAAGACCAGCCCGGCCACCTCCTCCGGCGCGGCCTCGGGGGCGAAGCGCGCCAGGTGGTCGGGGGCGCGGTGCCAGCCGACCAGGTGCAGCGCGCCGATCTCCCCGGCCATGCCGCGCCCGCCGCGGTGCAGCTCGCCGCGCACCAGCATGCCCGCGCCGGTGCGCACGCCGGACAGCACGAACACCACGTCGTCCACCTCGCGGGCCACCCCGGCCCACCGTTCGGCCAGGGCCGCGAGGTTGCAGTCGTTCTCCACCAGGATCCGGCAGGGGTAGTCGCGGCCCACCTCCGCCGCCAGGTCGAGGCCCGTCCACTCGGGCAGCCCCACGCACAGGCGGACCGTCCCGGACGGGCTCACCACGCCGGTGGTGCCCACCGCCACCGACAGCACCTGGTCCGCGGTGACGCCGGCCTCCCGCAGCGCGGCCGCCATCGTCGCGCGTACGGCCGCCAGCCGCTCGGCCCTGCCGTAATCGGCCTGGACGCGGGTGAAGCCGAGGCCGACGGCGTGGCCCTCCAGGTCGGTCACCTGCGCGCGGACGCTGGAGGAGCCGATGTCGACGCCGACGACGTAGCCGGTCGCGGCCCGGAACCGGTAGAGGCGGGCCGGCCTGCCCATCTGGCCGGCCTCGGGCGCGACCTCCTCCAGCCAGCCGTGCGTGTGCAGCTCCTCGACCAGGCCCTCCACGGTCGGCCTGGACAGCCCGGCACGACGGGCCAGGTCGGTGAGCGGGACGACGCCCGCCGCGCGGATCGCCCGCAGCGTCGCGATCATGTTGATCCGCCGCAAGCGATGTGCGTCGCTTCCCTGGAGCGCGACCTTCCGCATGGACCCCCCTTGACAGTGCTGCCTGGCGACCAATACAAACAGGGACTAATAAAAACAGCTTTAATTACTATGTGGCAAACCGGAAGGACATCGATGTCGGAACCCGACGTCACGCTCGCCGTCGCGGGCGCTGGGCTGCGGAGCACCCTGTACGCCCGCCGGGCCCTGGCGACCGGCCGCGCGAGGGTCGTGGCCGTCGCCGAACCTGATCCGCGCCGCCGCGCCGCCTTCGCCGCCGAGCACGGCATCGCGCCCGGCAACGTCTTCGCCGACTGGACCGACCTCCTGGCCGCGGGCAGGCTGGCCGACGCCATGATCATCGGCACCCAGGACCGCATGCACGTCGAGCCCGCGGTCGCCGCGGCCGACCTCGGCTACCACATCCTGCTGGAGAAGCCGATGGCCCCCACCGAGGAGGAGGCCGGGCGCATCACCGAGGCCGCCGAGCGCAACGGGGTCATCCTGGCGGTCTGCCACGTCATGCGGTACACGCACTACACCCGCGCGCTCAAGTCGCTCGTCGACGAGGGCGCCGTCGGCCAGATCATGAACATCCAGCACCTGGAGCAGGTCGGCTGGTGGCACCAGGCGCACTCCTTCGTCCGCGGGAACTGGCGCAACGAGGCCGAGTCTGCTCCGCTGCTGCTGGCCAAGGCCTGCCACGACCTCGACTGGATGGCCTACATCAAGGGCAGTCTGCCGCAACGGGTGTCCTCCTTCGGCGATCTCGTCTATTTCCGCGAGGAGCAGGCCCCGGCCGGCGCCACGGCCAACTGCCTCGACTGCCCGGTGGAGGCCACCTGCCCGTACTCGGCCAAGCGGCTGTACCTGGGCTGCCTGGGCGATCCGGACAAGGAGTGGTGGCCGCTGTCGGCGGTCACCGCCGACCACACCGAGCAGGGCGTGCTGACCGCGCTGCGCGAGGGCCCCTACGGCCGGTGCGTGTTCGCCTGCGACAACGACGTGGTCGACAGCCAGGTGGTGAACCTGCAGTTCGCCGACGGCACCACCGCCTCGCTCACGGTCACCGCCTTCGCCGCCCTGGAGCACCGCAAGACCCGGATCTTCGGCACGCACGGCTCCATCGAGGGCGACGGCGTGCGCCTGCGCCTGCACGACTTCCTCACCGACGAGATCACGGTGATCGACACGCAGAGCGGCGACGGGGCCTCGATGGCCGGCGGCCACGGAGGCGGCGACGACGGCCTGATGGACGCCTTCCTCGACGCCGTGGCCGCCGGCGACCCGGCGATGATCCGTTCCAGCGGTCACGAGAGTTTGGCCACGCACCGCGTGGTGTGGGCGGCCGAGCGCGCCCGCCTGTCCGGCACGGTGATCACTCTCGCCGAGCCCTCCCCCCTTGAAAGGTGACAACCATGACCAACGTCCTCTCCCGGACGGCCGCGCTGGTGGCGGTCGGCGCGCTGGCGTTCGGCGTGGCCGCGTGCGGCAACAAGAACAGCGGCGCCCCGGCCGGGCAGGCCGGGCAGAAGTCCCTCGTCTACCGCTCCTCCTGGGGCGAGCAGGAGCCGCAGGCCAAGATCTTCAAGGCGATTCTGGACGACTTCGCCAAGCAGAACAACGTCAAGGTGGACGCGAAGTTCGTCGGCCGCAAGGGCACCGAGAACCTGCCCACCGAGATGGCCGCCGGCCAGGGCCCCGACCTGTTCGACGTCGCGACCGACAACCTGCCCGGCTGGCGGGCCCAGAACCTGAACGCCCCGCTGGACGACCTGCTCACCAAGCAGGTGCCCGGCGAGGGCAAGACCGTCGGCGACGTGCTGCCCGACTCGGTCCGGCAGGCCGCCTCCGACGACAAGGGGATGGGCTTCGTCCCGCACACGGTGATCTCCACCGCCGTCTGGTACGACGCCGCCAAGCACCCCGGCCTGGCCGCCACCCCGCCGCGCAGCTGGGAGGACCTGATCGCCTTCCTCGACAAGGAGAAGGCCGACGGCAGGACCGGCATCGGCCAGGACGGGACCATCCCGTTCTACAACGTCTACTGGTTCTACTCGGCCCTGGTCCGCGCCAACGGCGCCGGCAGCCTGCTGGCCCTGTCCAAGGACGCCGCGGCCTGGGACAAGCCCGAGGTGCTCGCCGCCGCCAAGCAGGTCGAGCAGCTCACCAAGGGCGGCTACTTCCAGAAGGACCACATGGCCACCAAGTACCCGGCCGCGCAGGACGACTGGGCGCAGGGCAACTCCAGCCTGAACATCAACGGCACCTGGCTGGCCAGCGAGGTCAAGACGAAGACCCCGGCCGGCGCCAAGATCCGCTCCTTCCAGCTCCCGGCGGGCGGTAAGAACTCCGTCGAGGTCGGCGCGCTCGGCTGGGGCGTCAACGTCAAGGGCAAGAACGTCGAGACGGCCAAGGAGTTCCTGGCCTTCGCACTGCAGAGCAAGTACCTGGGCCGCATCTCCACCGAGGCGCTCAACATCCCCTCGCGTCCCGACATCCCGGCCCCCGACTTCCTGGCCGACGTCCAGAAGGCGATCTCCGAGGCGCCCGCGGTGCACAAGACCTACGACACCCTGGCCGCCGACAAGTCCTACTGGGTCGACCTGCTGCTGCCCCTGGACGACCAGCTCATGGCGGGCAAGATCGACGCCGCCGAGTTCGTCGCGCAGGGCAAGAAGAAGACCGCCGACTACCTCGCGAACAAGGGCTGACATGGCATACGGCTCCCTCGTTGCGGAGACGGCGCTCCCGTCGCGGGATCCGTACCGCGGCAAGGTTCTGCGGCCGGCGCGGGAACGGGCCTTCTGGCCCTTCCTGCTGCCCGCGCTCGCGCTCTACACGCTGCTGTTCGTGCTGCCCTCCTTCTACGGGGTGTGGGTCAGCCTCTACCGGTGGGCCGGGCCCGGCGCCGAGATGGAGTGGCGCGGCCTGCGCAACTACCAGGCGCTGCTGCGCAGCGACGCGTTCCTGCAGTCGTTCGCCAACACCTTCCTGCTGGCGGTCGCGGGCGGCGCCCTGGTCTTCGGGATCACGTTCCTGTCGATGATGGCGCTGCGCCACCTGAAGGGACGGGCCTTCATCCGGTCCGTCGTCTTCCTGCCGATGATCATCTCGGCGATCGCGGTCGGCGCCGCGGTCGGGTTCCTGCTCAACCCCGGCGGCGTGGTCAACCAGATCCTGGGCTGGGCGGGCATCGACGGGCTGCCCTGGCTCGGCCCCGACCTGGTGTTCAGGTGCGTCATCGGCGGCCTGGTGTGGTCCTCCACCGGTTTCTACATCGCGCTGATGATGTCGGCCGTGGACGGCATCCCGCCCCACCTGTACGAGGACGCGGTGCTCGGCGGCGCGACCAAGTGGGAGCAGTTCCGCCACATCACCCTGCCGCTCACCTGGGACGTGTTCGCCGTCGCCGCCGTGTTGTGGGTGGTCAACAGCCTCAAGGTGTTCGAGATCGTGATCGCCTTCACCACCGGCGGCACGCCCGGCGCCCCGCCGCTGCAGGCCAGGACCGTGGCCGTGCAGCAGTACACGGTGATCACCGGGGGCGGCGTGCCCGAGCTGGGGTCCGGCGCCGCGATGGGCGTGGTGGTGACCCTGATCACCATCGTGCTCATCGTCCTGGTCCGCCGCATCACCCGCCGAGAGAGCGTGGAGCTGTCATGACGACCGTCCCCCCGGTGAGGCGTCCCCTGGCCCGGCTGGTGGGCGACCTCCTGCTGCCCCGCCTGACGGCCGTCGCCCTGTGGGCGTGGGTGGCCTTCAACCTGGCCCTGGTCGCCTGGGTCGGCCTGCAGTCGCTGAAGTCCTCGGGCGAGGTGTGGCTGCACCCGTTCGCGCTGCCGGCCTCCCCCGCCTGGGAGAACTACGACTCGGCCTGGCAGGCCGGCCAGTTCTCGGCCGCGGCGCTCAACAGCGTCGTCCTGACCGCGCTCGGCTCGTTCCTCATCGTCGCGATCGCGGCGCCCGCCGCCTACGCGCTGTCGCGTTCGTCGCGGCGGATCGCCGGCCCGATCACCGGGTTCTTCGCCATGGGGCTGAGCATCCCGCTGCAGACCATGGCGATCCCGATCGTGGTGGCCAAGCTGTCGGTCTACACGTTCATGGAGGACTGGGTCACCGGCTGGTGGGACAACCGCATCACGCTGCTGGTGTTCGAGGTCGTCCTGTCGCTGCCGTTCGCGGTGTTCGTCCTGACCGGGTACTTCCGGTCGCTGCCCAAGGAGGTCGAGGAGGCCGCCGAACTGGACGGCGCCGGGCCGCTGACCTCGTTCGTGCGGGTCATCGCGCCGCTGGCCCGGCCCGGGCTGACGACCGTGCTCGTGCTCAACGTGATCGGCCTGTGGAACTCCACCCTGCTGGTCCTGATCATCACCCCGCTGCCCGAGGAACGCACCCTGCCGGCGGCCCTGCTCAACCTGTACTCGACCATGCAGTACAGCTCCGACTGGGGCGGCCTGTTCGCCGGGATCGTGATCCTCATCTATCCGATGGTCATCCTCTACATCTGGCTCGGCCGGCGCGTCGTCGAAGGCATGACCGCCGGGATCGGCAAATGACCTGGAAAGGACGCCCCCTCTTGCGCGTCATCGTCACCGCGCTGACCCTGTTCGCCGGACTCCTGGCCGCCACCCCGGCCCAGGCCGCGAACGGCACCACCTACTACGTCGACGCCTCGGCCGGGAACGACTCGGCCGACGGATCGAGCCCGGCCACCGCCTGGCGGAGCCTGGACAAGGCGAGCGAACTGACGCTCGGCCCCGGCGACCGGCTGCTGTTCAGGGCCGGACAGCGCTGGACCGGCCGGCTCACGATCAGGGGCGCCGGCGCGCCCGGCCGCCCGGCGACCGTCGGCTCCTACGGCCAGGGCGCCAAGCCGCTGATCGAGGGCGGCGGGCTGGACGGCGCCGCGGTCACCATCAGCGACGTGCACGACTTCGTCGTGGACGGCCTCCAGGTGACCAACAGCGACGGCCGGCCCGTCTACCGCACCGGCGTCAACCTGTACGCCAAGGACGCCGGCAGGCTGGCCGACGTCACCCTGCGCAACCTCGACATCCACGACGTGGACGGCGCCGGCGGCCACAGCGTCGCCACCGCCGGACTGCTGGTCTCGATCAGGGGCGACAGCGTCCCGACCTTCTTCGACCGGCTGGTCATCGAGGACAACGAGATCTCGAAGATCGGCTCCTACGGGTTCATCATGTGGTCCACCTGGTCCCGCCGCAACGGCATGACCAGCCTCTACCCGGCCGAGACCGGCATCCCCGACAGCGAGGTGAACACCTGGACGCCGAGCACGGGCGTCGTCGTCCGCGGCAACCGCGTCCATGACGTGACCGGCGGCGGCATCACCCCGATGCACACCAAGGGCGCGCTCGTCGAGGGCAACAAGGTCGAGCGGGCGGTGACCGGCCGGACCAAGCCGACCGGTGGCAACGTCGGCATCTGGTGGCAGGGCAACGACGATCTCGTCGTCCAGCGCAACGAGGTCAGCGGCACCGGGTTCAACGGGCCGGGCTCCGACGGGCACGGCTTCGACGCCGACGCCGACAACAACCGCAGCCTCGTGCAGTACAACTACAGCCACCACAACGACGGCGGGTTCTTCATCGCCGTCTCCTTCGCCGGCGCACCCACCCGCGACACCGTGGTCCGCTACAACGTCAGCGAGAGCGACGGCTACGAGGTGTTCGGGCTGTCGACCGCCACCCAGGGCACCGACCTGCACAACAACACCGTCTACGCCGACGGCCGGGTGGTCGAGGTCAAGCCGCCGCTGGCCGGGGCCGGCAAATATCCGCTGGGCAAGGTCGTGCGGATCTACAACGACGCCGCGGGCGTCAAGGTGCGCGACAACGTCTTCCTCAACGCGGCCGGCGCCGGGTTCGACGGCAAGAACGGCGCGGTCTACGACCACAACCTCTACTGGGGCACGCCGCAACCGCCGACGGGGCCCGACCACCGGGCGATCGTGGCCGACCCGAAGCTGGCCTCGCCCGGCTCCGGCGGCCTGGCCGGCTACCGGCCGCTGGACGGCTCGCCGGTGTCCGACGCGGGCGTGAGCCTGCCCGCCGTCGCCGACCTGGCCGGCACGCCCGTCCCCGACGCGGCCCCCGATCTCGGCGCCTACCAGCGGGCCGTCCCGCTCCCCCGGGTGAGCAGCACGTTCACGCCCAAGGGCCACCTGGAGCGGCTGGCCGACCGCGACCCGGCCACGTTCTGGCAGAGCGGGCCCAAGCCGGCCTTCCCCGGCAACGTCGACCTGACCTACGCCCTGCCCCGCACCTTCAGCCGGGTCGAGGTGACCGGCGCGCCGGACCTCGCGTTCGACGTCCAGACCTCCGAGGACGGCCGTACCTGGCAGACCAGGGCGACCGGCGCGAAGCAGGCCGTCACGCTCCCCGCCGAGGTGACCACCCGCCGGGTCCGGCTGGTCGTCACGGGCGAGGGGCGCTTCCTGATCGGCGAGGTGCGGCTGAGCGTGCCCGCCGCCACCGAGCCGTACCTGCCGCCCGGCGGCGTCCCGCTGGCGACCTCGTCGTTCCCGTCGGCGTCCGCGCTGGAGAACCTGATCGACGGCGACCCCGGCACGCCGTGGGCCTCGGCCTCGACCGGCGTGACCCTGCCCGGCGACATCACCGTGGACTACCGCGCGCCGCGCGCCGTCTCCGAGGTCACCCTGCACACCGCCTGGGCCAAGGGGCAGGGCATCACCGACGTGTCGTTGCAGACCTGGGACGGCGGCTCCTGGGTCACCCAGGTCGACCACCACCTGATCGACTGGCCGACCAGCAGCGCCACCGTCGAGACCAGCACGATGCGGCTGCCCGCGCCGGTGACCACCCAGAAGATCCGGCTGATCGTCCACAAGGCGAATCTCGAATGGGGCAACCTCGCCCTCTACGAGATCGTCACCCGCTGACCGGACCAGAAGAGAGAAGAAGGCATGACTCAGGTGCTGTCGGGAGCGATGCATTACTTCCGGGTCCTTCCGGAGCAGTGGCGGCAGCGCCTGGCCATGCTGCGGGCCATGGGCCTGGACACCGTCGAGACGTACGTCGCCTGGAACCTGCACGAACCCCGGCCCGGCCACTTCGACTTCACCGGCCGGGCCGACCTGGGCCGCTTCCTGGACCTGGCGGCCGAGCAGGGGCTGCGGGCGATCGTGCGGCCGGGGCCCTACATCTGCGCCGAATGGGACAACGGCGGCCTGCCCTGGTGGCTGCTCGCCGACCGGGACGCGCGGCTGCGCTGCCACGACGAGACCTTCCTCGGCCACGTCGGGCGCTTCTTCGACGAGGTGATCCCGATCGTCGCCGCCCGGCAGGTCACCCGCGGCGGCAACGTGTCCATGATCCAGGTCGAGAACGAGTACGGCTCCTACGGCTCCGACCGCCGCTACCTGGCCTGGCTGGCCGACGGGCTGCGGGAGCGGGGCCTGGACGTGCCCCTGTTCACCTCCGACGGCGCGATCGACCACATGCTGACCGGCGGCACCCTGCCGGGCGTGCGGGCGACGGTGAACTTCGGCTCCGACCCCGAGGGCTCCTTCGCCGAGCTGGCCCGCTTCCGGCCCGACGACCCGCCGGCGTGCATGGAGTTCTGGAACGGCTGGTTCGACCACTGGGGCGACACCCACACCACCAGGGACGCCGCCGAGGTGGCCGGCATCCTGGAACGCATGCTCGCCGCGGGCGCGTCGGTCAACCTCTACATGGCGCACGGCGGCAGCAACTTCGGCACCTGGGCCGGCGCCAACCTGGGAGGCGACCTCCAGGACCGGGAGTACCAGCCGACCGTCACCTCCTACGACTACGACGCGCCGATCGACGAGCGCGGCGCGCCGACCGAGAAGTTCTGGGCCTTCAGGAAGGTGCTGGCCGCCCACTCCCGGGGCCCGGTGCCCGAGCCGGAGCCGCTGCCGCCGACCCTCCCGCCCGGCGCCGTCGAGCTGACGCAGTCGCTGCGGCTGTTCGACGCGCTCCCCCAGGACGTGGTCCGCTCGGCGCGGCCGCCGACGTTCGAGGAGCTCGGGCTGGCCCACGGGCTGGTGCTCTACCGGGCCACCGTCCACGGGCCGCGGCGGCCGTACGAGCTGCACGTGGACGGCCTGGCCGACCGGGCGCACCTGTTCGTGGACGGCGAGCCGGTGGCGGTGCTCGAACGGGACCGGCTGACCGGTGTGCCCGTCGCGGTGCCCGGACCGTCGGCGGTCGTCGAGCTGCTGGTCGAGTCGATGGGCCGGGTCAACTACGGGCCGCGGCTGGGCGACCGCAAGGGCATCGTCGGCGGCGTGCGGCACGAACGCCAGTACGTCCACGACTGGGAGGCGGTGCCGATCCCGCTGGACGACGTGTCGGGGCTGCCGTGGGGCCGTACGGGCGCGACGACCGGGCCGGTCTTCCACCGCGGCACGCTCACCGTGGCCGAGCCGCGCGACGCCTACCTCGCCCTGCCCGGCTGGACCAAGGGCTACGTCTGGATCAACGGGTTCTGCCTGGGCCGCTACTGGGACCGGGGACCCCAGCGCACCCTCTACCTGCCCTGGCCGCTGCTGCGCGAGGGCGCCAACGAGATCGTCGTCCTGGAGCTGGACGGCTGCCAGGAGCCGGTCGTGGAGATCCGGGAGGAGGCCGACCTTGGGTAACCCGCGTCCGGTCGTCGTCCCCCGCCTCCAGCACTGGGACGGCGGCACCGGTTCCCTCCCGCACGGCCGGCTGGCCAGGGTCGTGGGCGACGAGCCCGCCCTGCGCGAGCGGCTCGTCCGGGAGATCGGGCACCTCACCGGCCTGACCCTCACCGCCGCCGGGGGCCCGGCGCGCGCCGGGGACGTCGTCCTGACCCTCGACCCCGCGCTGACGTGCGAGGCGGGCGGCGACCGCTTCGCCGAGGAGGGCTACCTGCTCGACGTCACCGGCGAGCAGGTCCGGATCTCGGCGCCCACGCCCACCGGCCTGTTCTACGGCACGCGAAGCCTGCTGCAGATCCTGCGCACCACCGCCGAGCTGCCGGTGGGCGGCGCCGCCGACTGGCCCGACTACCCGGTGCGCGGTTTCGTGCTGGACGTGGGCCGCCGCTTCTTCACCCCCGGCTTCATCCGCGAGCGGCTGGCCGTCATGGGCTGGTTCAAGCTCAACGAGCTGCAGCTGCACCTCAACGACAACGGTTTCCTGGACCCCGGCGGCACCTGGGACGACGTACAGGCGGGCTTCCGCCTGGTGCCCGGCGACCCCGCGCTGGCCGGGCTCGCCTCGGCCGACGGCGCCTACGACCGGGCGGACTGGGACTCCTTCGAGGACACGGCGGCGGCCAACGGCGTCACCGTCGTCCCCGAGATCGACGCGCCCGCCCACGCGCTGGCGCTCGTCCGGTTCCGTCCCTCGCTCGGGCTGGGCGACGACCACCTGGACCTGTCGAAGCCGGCGGCCACGCAGTTCGTCAAGGACCTGTTCACCGAGTTCGCCCCCTGGTTCCGCGGCCCCCACGCGCATTTCGGCGCCGACGAGTACCTGGCCGACGAGCCGCGCTACAAGGAGTTCTTCAACGCGATGGCGGCCCATCTGCGGGCGCTGGGCAAACGCCCGCGCGCCTGGGGCAGCCTGACGAGGATGGCGGGCGGCGTCCCCGACGGCTACGACCGGGACGTGGTGGTCAACTGCTGGGCCACCGTCTGGTACGGCCCGCACGAGGCCGGGCGGGACGGCCACTCCTTCATCAACACCAGCGACTCCCTGCTGTACGTCGTCCCGGCCGCCACCTACTACCACCCCGACGGCCTGGACGGCGAGCACCTGTACGAGCACTGGGCACCGCACGTCTTCCCCGACGGCCAGAGCGTCGCCCCAGGCGATCCGCGGCTGCTCGGCGCCATGTCGGCGGTGTGGAACGACATCACCGCGGCGCCCTACACCGAGGACGACGTACGCGACCTGATCGAGCCGACCTTCGCCGTCCTGGCCCAGAAGATGTGGAGCGGCGCGGGCGGCCTGCCGTACGACGCCTTCACCGAAGCCGTACGGCGGGCCGGCGGCCCGGTCCCCGGCTGAGGCCACCGGGCGGCTGACGGCGTTGTCGCCGCAGGAGTTGCGGATCGTCCGGCCGACCGCTCGACCTCGCGTGATCCTGCCCCTGACGGGGGAGCCGGTTCCCCCTCGGGAGGGAGACCGCGGGCGGGCCGCCCGGCCTACCGTGGACGGCCATGAGATCAACCACTCGGCCGGCGCTGCTGGCCGCGGGCTGGGCCGCCGCGGCCGCGCTCGCGCTGGTCGCGCCCGGGAACCTGGTCATGCGGGTGGCGTTCGGCAAGCTCGACGACCCCTTGCTCGTCCGGCAGGCGCTGTTCGCCGCGCTGGGGGTGCTGGTGGCGCTGGCGACCGTCCGGTTCGGCACGCGTACCGCCGCGCGACCGCACGAACGCCGGGCCGACGGGACGGTCCGTCCCGCGCTCTGGGCCAGGGCGGCGACCTGGACGGCGGCCGGCCTGCCGGTGCTGGGCTTCTCGGTCCCGCACCTGCTGTGGGGGCTGGGCCTGCCGCTCGGCGTGGCGGAGGGCTCCCGCGCGGGGCTGGCGGAGCTGGGCGGCTCGGCGGTGTTCTGGGCGCTGCTCGTCGCCGGGCCGGTGGCCGGGGGCCTGCTCACGTTGGGGCTGATCGCCCGATGGGGGCAGATCTTCCCGCGGTGGGTGCCCGTCGTGGGAGGGCGGCGGGTGCCGCGCGGGCTCGCGGTGGTCCCGGCGGCGGCCGTCGGCCTGCTGGTCGGCCAGTACGGCGCGATGATGACGAGCTGCCTGACGTTCGGCGTCACCCGCGCGTGCGCGCCCGGCGGCGGCGCGGAGGTCCTCGACGGGAGCTGGGGGTTCGCCGGGACGTACCCGGTCTTCCTGCTCTGGGGGACGTCTCTGCTCGCCGCCGCCGCCGGTCACCTCCACACGACCGCGCGGGCGCCGCTCAGTGGGTCATGACGTGCTTGCGGCGCGGGGGCTTGCCGTAGCCGAGAACGCCCATCATGCCCTGCTCCTGGTGGTAGAGGTTGTGGCAGTGGAACATCCACTCGCCGGGGTTGTCGGCGTGCACGTCGATGCTGATCCGCTTGTACGGCATCACGTTCACGGTGTCCTTCCTCGGCCCGCCACGCTCGGTCGCCCGGACCTGGAAGGTGTGGCCGTGCAGGTGCATCGGATGCCACATGTGCGTGTCGTTGTGCAGGACGATCCTGATCGTCTCGCCCCGCTCGACCCGCAGGCGCAGCGGGTCGTCGGCGAGGCGGCCGTTGAGCGGCCACTCGCTGCCGCCGTCGGCGCGCTGGCGCCAGCCGAGCGTGACGGTGACGGTCCTGGACGGCGGGCGCAGCTGGTGGGAGCGGCGCGCCTGGAGGTCGTCGTAGCTGAGCTGCTTCCGCTGGAGCTCCGGCACCTCGCCGTCCGGCGACGGCGTCCGCGCGACGGGCGTGGTCCGCACCACCGCGAACGCCCGCCCGCTCTTGCCCTCGGCCATCGCGATCAGCGGGAACGCCCCCGCGTCGAGCGTCACGACGAAGTCGTAGCGCTCCCCCATGCCGACCACGACCGTGTCCACGGTGACCGGCTTGCACGGGAAACCGTCGGTGTGGGTGATGGTCAGGCGGTGGCCGCCGAGCGCGACCCGGAAGGCCGTGTCGGCGGCCGCGTTGATCACCCGGAACCTGGCGCGGACGCGGGGACGGCTCAGGAAGACGGTCGGCTCGTCCGCGGTGCGGCCGTTGACCAGGTAGTACGGGTAGCGCACGTGGCCGGACGTGCCGCCGAGGACGTGGCTGCTCAGGGTGTCGTCGTGCGGGGTGGTGCTCAAGGCGCTCAGCGTGTCGTCGGGAGTGCCCTTGACGCCGTCCTGCCAGTCGTCGAGGAGGACCGTGAACTCCTGGTCGTACCTCAGCGGCTCGTGCGGGTCCTCCACGATGAGCGGGCCGTACAGGCCGCGGTCGCTCTGCATGCCCACGTGGGAGTGGTAGAAGTACGTGCCGGGGTCGGGGACGGTGAACACGTAGTCGAACGTCCCGCCGGGCTTGGTCGGCCGCTGCGAGAAGCCGGGGGCGCCGTCCATCTCCGGGACGATCCTGATGCCGTGCCAGTGCACGGTGGTCGGCGCGGGCAGGTCGTTGACCAGCCTGGCCCGTACGGTGCCGCCGGCCGTGGCCCGGATGGTCGGGCCGGGCAGCACGCCGTCGTAGGCCCAGGTGGACACCTCCTGTCCGCCCAGCGACACGGTGGCGGGCGCGGCCCGCAGCACCCTCCTGGCGGGCGCCACGGCGGCGGTCCCCTCCGAAGCCGCGGCGGCGGCCACCGGAACGGTGCCCAGGGCGGCGAACATGCCGCTGACGAACAGCCTGCGGGACACGGTCCCACGTGAATCAGTCACTACGGATCCCCCTCATCCACCTCGAAAAATAACGGAGAGTCACGACAAGAGGTGGACGCCACGCGCTGGCGGACCGTGCAAGATCGTCGTACTGCCCCCCGGGGCCCTCCCGACGCCGCGCCCCCGGCATACTGGCCACCGGATCATCAGACGGGAGACGTCACGCACATGGACACGCCACCATCGCAGCCGGGGGCCGGGCGGGCCGACGGATCACCCGTCCGGATCGGCGCGCTCGTCCCGCTCACCCCGCCCGGCTGGGTCGAGGCGGGCCGTCACCTGCTCGCCGGGCTGGAGCTGGCCGTCCACGAGGTCAACGAGGCCGGCGGGATCGGCGGACGGCCGCTGGAGCTGGTGGTCCGGGACACCGCGGCCGACCCGCACAGGGCCGCGGCGGCCGTGGACGACCTGGCCGGCCTGGGCGTGGCCGCGCTGGCCGGCGAGTACCACAGCGTGGTCGCCCGCGCCGCCGCCACCAGGGCCGACGCGCTCGGCCTGCCGTTCCTCTGCTCGTCGGCGGTTCTCGACGCGCTCACCGAACAGCCGACGGAGTGGGTCGCGCGCCTGGCCCCCGCGCAGTCACGCGGCTGGCGGATCTACGCGGACTTCCTCCTCGACGCGGGCCACGGCCGCGTCGCGGTGGCGACCCAGCCGAGCGTCTACTGGGCGTCGGGGACCGGCATCCTGCGCGACCGCCTCGCCGCCCGCGGCGGCACGGTCGTCGAGCTCGACATGACCGCGCTCACCCCCGCGGCCCTCTGCGACGAACTCGCCGGCAGCGGCGCGACGGCCCTGCTTCTCCTGGTCGGGCAGCCCGAGCCGGCGGTGCCGATCGTCAGGGCCGTCCGCCGCGACCGGCGGCTGGCCGGGATGCTGATCGGCGCGCCGGCCGGGCAACCGGAGTTCGCCGGGTGGGCCGGCTCGCTGGGCGGCGACGGCGCCGGGATCCCGTTCCTGCGCTACCTGCCCGAGCGTCTGGGCCCCCTCGGTGTGCGGGTCGGGACGGCGCTTCGCGAGCGGCTGGCCGGGGAGCCGTCCTTCGTGGCCTTCGAGGGCTACGACACGGTCGCCGTCCTGGCCGAGGTGCTGCGTTCCCACGGCGTGGAGCGGGCGCGCGTCGCCGGGGCGTGGCCGGACGTCGCCGTCGAGGGCACGCGGGGGCCGATCAGGTTCTCCGGTGTGCCGGGCATCGGCGTCCGGCAGTGGGCCTGGCCGCCGATCCAGGTCGCCGACCGGGACCCGGCCGACCCCGGCCGCTTCCGTACCCTGCACACCGGCTGAATCCGCGGGTCCGGCGTTCGCCCGAGGGCTCAGGAGGCGTCGCGGAACACGTCCCGTCTCTCCGACAGCCGCTCGAAACCGGCCGACCGGTAGGTGGCGACGCCGCCGGTGTTGGAGCTCGGGCAGCCCACGATCACGCTGGAGGCCCCCGACTCCTGGAGCGCGCGGGCCGCGGCGACCGTGACGGCCCGGCCGTATCCGTGCCCGCGGTGCGCCCGGTGCACGCCCATCGGCTCGATCAGCCCCGGCCTGCCCTCGCCCGCCTGCCACACCGCCACGGCCGCCACCGCCGTGCCCCGCTCGTCGCGGACGAGCAGGCACCGCGCGCCCGCGTACGGCGCACCCGCCGCCATCGCGTGCCAGCGCTCCTCGGTGAAGGTCGAGCCGTCGAACGACGCCCGCAGCACCGCGGCCCACTCGTGCGCCCGCTCCGGCCCGGCCGCCTCGACGCGGACGCCGGGATCCGGCACGGGGGCGCCGAGGTCGCGCCGGAGCAGCGTCCACGGCTCGCCGATCGCCCAGCCGTCCTTGAGCAACAGGTCCTGGACCAGCGCGCCCTCTGGGGCCTCGATGTACACCCGGCCCTCGGGCAGCACGCCGCGATCGGGCGCCGACACGTCCCCGGCCATCCGCCGGGCCAGCTCCTCGTCCCGTGACGCGTGCGGGGCGAACGCCAGCCGCAGCAGGTCCGCGCCGTCCAGCAGCCCGACCGCCACGACCTTCCCTGCGCGGCTCCAGGTGCGGGTGGCCGCCGCCGTCCGGGCCGCGCCGAACCGCCAGAACCATCCCAGGTCGCCCGGATGCACCTGCACGGGCTCCGCGTCGTGCTGCCACTCCCCCAGCGTCCGCGCCACGTCACCGAGGCCGTCGATCCCGGGCCGGCCCATCTCGATCGTCATCCCCCGATCACACACCACCCCGCCGGCCCGCCGCACCCGGTTTTCCCGCCGCTCGGGCGGCCGGGCACGAGCGGCGGTGACGCGTCAGGCGACGTCGGGGTGGATGCGGAAGCGGTCCCAGACCCGGTGCAGGGCGAGCAGGGCCAGCACGTCGCGCAGCACCCCCTCGCCGTCCTGCCCGGTGACGACGCCCGGCGCCTGCGCGTGGACGCCCGCCGCCTGCAGCGCCTGCTCGGCCGTGCCCCAGCCGCCCAGTGCCTTGGCGTGCCGGTACGCCTCGCCGACCAGGAGCAGCACGCGCGGGTCCACCGGGGTCCCGCCGTCGCCGGCCTTGGCGTCGCGGGCTCCGTACGCGTCGTCGCCCGGCGCCGGCGCCCCGGCCAGCAGCACCGCGTCGAACTCGACGGAACGGGCCGTGGCGAAGGTGCGCTGGACGGCCAGCGTGCCGCCCAGCATGCCGCCCTTGGGCGCGATGACGAGCGGGGTCATGCCGCCGTCGAGCACGGCCTGGCGGACGGCGTCCACCACGCCCAGGTCGCTGGTCTCGTCCGCCACGATGCCGATGACCCGGCCGTCCAGCGGCCACTGGCGGCCGACCTGCGACAGCGCCGGGCTCGGCGGCGGGTCGGCGAGCGCCACGGTGGGCTCGGGCGCGGGCAGTCCGAGGCCGTCGGCGACCTGCCGGCACAGGACCGGGTCGATGTTGGCCAGCACCCGCAGCTGGCGCTCCTTGACCGCCTGCTCGTAACACTTGCCCAGCTCGAAGGTGTAGGCGCTGATGAGGTGCTCGCGCTCGATCGGCGACAGGCTCAGCCAGAACAGCCGCGGCTGGCTGTAGTGGTCGGAGAACGTCGCGGGCGCCTCGCGCACCTTGCGTCCGGCCACCTCCAGCGGCACCTCGACGAAGGCGCCCTGCCCGGCCCCGGCCTGGAACGGGCAGCCGCCGTCCAGGGAGTTGGGCCGGTACGGCGCCACCCCCCGGTGGACCGCCGTCTGGTGGAACCCGTCGCGCAGCATGTCGTTGACCGGCGCGTGCGGCCGGTTGATGGGGATCTGCGCGAAGTTGGGCCCGCCCAGCCGGGTGATCTGCGTGTCGAGGTAGGAGAACAGCCGCGCCGCCAGCAGCGGGTCGTCGGTGATGTCGACGCCCGGCACGAGGTGCCCGACGTGGAAGGCGACCTGCTCGGTCTCGGCGAAGAAGTTCGACGGGTTGGCGTTGAGCGTCATCAGGCCGACCGGATGGACGGGGGCCAGCTCCTCGGGCACGATCTTGGTCGGGTCCAGCAGGTCGATGCCCTCGAACATCTGCTCCGGCGTGTCCGGGAAGACCTGGATGCCCAGCTCCCACTGCGGGTGCGCGCCGGCCTCGATCGCGTCGGCGAGGTCGCGCCGGTGGAAGTCGGGATCGACGCCGCCCGCGATCTGGGCCTCCTCCCAGGTCAGGGAGTGCACGCCGAGCTTGGGCTTCCAGTGGAACTTGGCCAGCGTCGTCTCCCCCGCCGCGTTGACCAGGCGGAAGGTGTGCACGCCGAAGCCTTCCATCATCCGGAACGAGCGCGGGATGCCCCGGTCGGACATGTTCCACATCGTGTGGAAGGTGGCCTCGGTGTGCAGGGAGACGAAGTCCCAGAACGTGTCGTGCGCGCTCTGCGCCTGCGGGATCTCCCGGTCCGGGTGCGGCTTGCCGGCGTGGATGACGTCGGGGAACTTGATGCCGTCCTGGATGAAGAAGACCGGGATGTTGTTGCCGACCAGGTCGAACACGCCCTCGGCGGTGTAGAACTTGGTGGCGAAGCCGCGGGTGTCGCGTACGGTGTCGGCCGAGCCGCGCGAGCCGAGCACGGTGGAGAAGCGTACGAAGACGTCGGTCCTGGCGTCCTCGGCGAGGAAGGCCGCCTTGGTGATGTTCGAGGCGGTGCCGTACGCCTGGAAGACGCCGTGGGCGGCGGCGCCGCGGGCGTGCACCACCCGCTCGGGGATGCGCTCGTGGTCGAAGTGCATGACCTTCTCGCGCAGGTGGTGGTCCTGCAGCAGCACCGGGCCGCGCGGCCCCGCCTTCAGCGAGTGGTCGGTGTCACGCAGCCGCACCCCCTGGGCGGTGGTCAGGTACTCGCCGCCCTGCGCCACCTGGTCCGGCGACGCGCCGGTGGGCTGCCCGGTGGGCGAGACGGTGTCGGGCCCGCGCTGGTCGGGCTTGGGCGGCAGCGGGCCACGTGGTTCGGTCGGCTCCTCAAGCGTGGGCGGCACGCTGCCGGGCACCCCCGGGATCTCGGCCGGCTTCGGGGCGTCACGGTCGGTGACGGCGTCGACGACCTTGTCCACGGCGGCCTTGAAAGGGTGCGAGTCGTTCATGCTTGATTCCTTAGAAAGGGCCACGACGAAGTGACCTGATGTGGCGCCTCCCTACCCATGCTCGGACATATCACGCGAATAGCCGCATTTCAGGACGGTTCAGGACCGCCGTTCCCGGGGCCCTCGAAGGGCAGCGGCAGGCGCAGGCCGACCTGTGCGTAGATCTCCAGCTGGTCGTAGTAGAGGCGCTGGCTGGAGACGAGCCCGTCGCGCAGGTCCCAGAACCAGCAGGCCCGTACGGTGATCTGGCGGCCGGTGGCGGCGAGCACCTCTCCCCCGACCGTCAGGTACGGGCCGGTGTGCGTCCCGGTGGCCGTCAGCTCGGTGGCGATCGTGTCCCCCACGGCGACGGTGTCCCACAGGGTGAAGCGCAGGTCGGGGAAGCCGTCCCAGATCTGGGTGAAGTAGGAGGCGATCTCCTCGGGATTGCCCGCCTCCATCTCGGGGCTCACCACGACCGCGTCCGGCGCGTAACACCGCAGCACCGCCTCGACGTCGTGGACGTTGGCGGCGCCGAGCAGCCGGTCCACGATGTCGTTCGTCGCCGGCGGCACCTCTTCCATGACAGGGACCGTACCCATGGCGAGCCAGCGCACGGCCAAACGGTCGTCAGCGGCGGCTCATGGATGGGTGGCCGCTCGCACGGCCGCGGGGGGCCGGAGGGCGCCCAGCTCGCCGAGAAGGTCGCGGATGAGCGCGGAGCCGGTCAGCTCGCGGGTGGTCACGTAGCCCACCCGGCGGCGCGGGGCGCCCTCGCCGAGTTCGGCCATGGCGACCCTGGCCGGGGCGTCCACCGTGGACAGCCGGGGCACGATCGCGGCGCCGAGCCCGTGGCCGACCATCGACATGACGACCCCGTCGTCCTCGACCGTGATGTCGCCGGGCGGGATCCACTCCTGCGCGGCCAGCCAGCGCCGGGTCTCGCCGGAGCAGTTCTCGTGCCAGTCGATCATGGGAAGCGACCGCGGGTCCGGATGCCCCAGCGGGTGGGCCAGCACGTACGGCTCCTCGTACAGCTCCTCGCAGACCAGGCCGTCCACGTACACCGGCAGGGAGACGACGCCCACGTCGGCCCGGCCGTCGGCCACCTCGCCCGCGATGCCCCGGCCCAGGTCCGGCACGATGCGCACGTCGACGGTGACCTTGGGGTGCCGTTGCCCGAAGCGGACCAGCACGCGCGGCAGCAGGTGGAAGGCGGCGCTGCGGAAGGCGGCCAGCCGGATCGTCCCGGTGGCCTCGCCGAGGCCGGCGGTGCGCGTGTCGGCCCGCATGACCTCCATGAGCCGCAGGATGTGCCGCGCGTGCCCGACCGCGGCCTCCCCCGCCGGGGTGGCCCGGGCGCCGGCCCGTCCCCGCTGGAACAGGACGGCTCCCATCTTCCGTTCGGCGGCGCGCAGGGCGTGCGAGACCGCCGACTGGGTCAGCCCCAGCCGTACGCCGGCCGCCGACACACTGCCTTCGCCGTCGACGGCGACCAGGACGCGGAGCTCCGCCGCGGTGAGATCGTCCACGGCACGGCAACGTATGAAAGGTCTTCATGCATTCCGCGTCAACCAGAAACGGCACCTCCTGGCTGGGCTTTCGCGATCCCCCTAGCGTCTGGGGCATGAGAGTGATGCGTGCGGAACGACTTGGCGGACCCGACGTGCTGACCCTGGCCGAGGTGCCCGATCCGGTGCCGGGCCCCGGCCAGACCCTGGTGGAGGTCGAGGCCGCCGGGCTCAACTTCGCCGACATCGAGCGGCTGCGCGGGTCGTACCTGCCGCCGGAACTGCCGTTCGTGCCGGGCGGCGAGGTGGTGGGCCGGACGGCGGAGGGCCGCCGGGTGCTCGCCTTCGCCGAGCGGGCCTACGCCACGAAGGCGCTGGTGAAGGAGGCGGTGGAGATCCCCGAGGAGCTGCCCGCCGGCGCCGCGCTGGCGCTGCTGGTGCAGGGCCTGACCGCGTGGCATCTCGTCCGTACGGCGGCGCGGGTCGCGCCCGGGGAGAGCGTGGTGGTCAACGCCGCCGCGGGCGGGGTGGGTCACCTGGCGGTGCAGCTGGCGAAGGAGGCCGGGGCCGGGCGGGTGATCGGCGCGGCGTCCACGGCGGACAAGCGGGAGCTGGTGCTGAGCCTCGGCGCGGACGCCGCCGTCGACAGCGCCCCGGACGGCTACACCGGCCGCCTGGTCGAGGCCAACCGCGGCGCCCCGGTGGACGTGGTGCTCGACGCGGTGGGCGAGCCGCTGCTGGAGGCGGCGCTGCACGCCCTGGCCCCCTTCGGACGCCTGATCACGTACGGGGCCTCGGGCGGCCTCGATCCCCGGCCGATCGACCCGGGGCTGCTCGGCGAGCGCAACATCGCTGTGGGCGGCTACTGGCTGGGCGCGCACCTGCGCCCGCCCGGCAGCACCGCCGCCGCGCCCTTGGCCGACCTGATCGAGCTCACCGCCGCCGGACGCCTGCGTCCCATGACCGGCGGCGAGTACGACCTCGCGCAGGCCGGCCAGGCCCTGGCGGACCTCGCGGCCCGCCGTACCGTCGGGAAGGTCATCCTGCGCAACCGCTGAGACGGCCCGGCCCCGGCGGGGGCCGGGGCCGGGCTGGTCGGTTTCAGCTAGGCGATCAGCAGGCGCAGGCCGAGCTCGGCCTCGTCGAGGCCGGCCAGGTCCCGGTTGCGTTCGGCCCACCGGCCGGAGGCGAGGTCGTCACCCAGGTCGCGCACCACGCGCCGCTCGGTGTCCGCGCCGAGCCTGGACCAGACCGACATCCCGCGCCGGACGTTCTCCTCCAGGTACGCCTCCGGCCGCCGCCAGAAGGCCTCGAAGAAGCCGTCGGCGCAGTCCCACGGTATGGGCACCGGTTCCAGGCGGGCTCCGACGGCGTCGGCCAGCTCGGTCACCGGCGGCCGGCCGGCCACGAGGTCCATGACCTCGGGCAGGTAGTCGCGCGAGAGCCAGAACCGGTCGCGCCAGCCGGCGGCACTGGTGTCGTGCGTGAACACCACCACGCGGCGGGCGACCCGCCGCATCTCGCGCAGCCCCGCGATCACGTCCGGCCAGTGGTGGACGGACGAGACGGCCATCGCCGCGTCGAAGGCCAGGTCGTCGAACGGCAGGCGCTCGGCGGCCCCCGCCAGGCACGGCGCCGCCCCGGGAGGGCGCTGCGAACGCATGAGCGCCGACGGCTCCACCGCGAGGACGTACCGGCCGGGCGGCTCGTAGGAGCCGGTGCCCGCGCCGACGTTCAGCACGGTCCGGGCGTCGCCGAGCGCGGCCCAGATCCGTTCGGCGATGCGCGGATCGGTGCGCCGCGTCGCGGTGTAGGCGGTTCCGATGGTGTCGTACAGCGGCGCGCCGGACATCGGCACTTCCCTTCTGGCCGTCGTCCCCGGCCTTGTGATCACTGTTGCCCGGATCGAGCGGCGTGTGAAGGCCCCTTCGTGGCCGTGACGGTCACAACCGCCGGACGCGCAGCACGGCGGTCAGCATGGGAAGGGTGAACTCGCCCTCGGCGGTCTCGGGACGGCTCGCGAGGTAGGCGCGGATGCGAGCGAGGCGCGCCGTTCGTTCCTGTTCGGGCATGACCAGCATCCCCGCCCTGGTGGCGAGCGTCTCGACGAGGGAGTCGGCGGTGCGGCGCTGCCCGTGCGGGAACTCCGCCTGCTCCGGCGACCCGAACCGAGCGGGCGCCCCCGTCCTGGGCAGGTGCATCCCGGCCGTCTCGGCGCGCCAGCGGGCGGGCGTGTCCCGCGGGCCGACGGCCTCGTCCCCGCTGACCCGGGCGAGCCCGGCGACCCAGTCGATCCCGTCGTCGAGGACGTTCCACAGACCGGCCAGGACGCCGCCCGGCGCGAGGACCCGGGCGATCTCGGGGCCCGCGACGGCCATGTCGAACCAGTGCATCGCGTTGCCGGCCAGCACCACGTCGACGGAGGCGTCCGGCAGCGGTATCGCCTCGGCGCTGCCCGGCAGGGCGCGGACGTCCGGCAGCGCGCGGCGCAGCTCGGCCAGCATCTCCGGGTCGGGCTCGACCGCGACGACCTCGACGCCCGTCCCGGCCGGTGTCCCGGTCAGGGGCCCGGTCAGCATCCCGGTCAGTGTCGCCGTCAGCTTGCCGGTGCCGGCGCCGAGGTCGAGCACCCGCCGCCCCGGTGCGCCCTCCAGCGCCCAGGCCGCCGCGGCGTGCGCGTAGTCGGGGCGGTGCTCGGCGTACGCGGCCGCCGCGGCTCCGAATGACGAGCTGTGACGTAGCCGTTCGTCCTGCTGCACGCGATCTCTCCTCCCGCCCCGCCCGGCCGGACCGGGCCGTGGGTCACCCGCATCCTAAGATCGCCGTCGTCTCCGCGAGCGCGTGCGCGGCGGCGGATCTAGGACAGATCTAGGACCCCGCGGGGTCGGTGGTGCCGGTGTAGGCCGGGACGGGCAGCGGGCGGTCGAGGAGGAAGGCGCCGATCAGGCCGCGGTAGAGGTCGGGACGGCCGTTGGCGATCGAGTGGCCGGCGCCGGGGACGTACACCAGGGTCGAGTCCGGCAGAGTGTGCCGGTAGTCGTAGGTGACCTCCCACTTCAGGTAGTCGCACTGCCCGCGCATGATGAGCACCGGCACCCGTACCCGGCGCAACCGGGGCCGCGGGTCGGGGAGGGCGGCGGCGTCCTCGGCGGTGACCTGGTTGCTGTAGAAGCCGGGCGGGTTCCCGTGCACGGGGGCGGGTTCGGCGCCCGCGCAGCCGGTGGCGTCCTTGGCCACGAGCAGCAGCGCGCGCATCCGGGCGTCGGCCTCGGCGTCGGGGACCAGCGCCCGCGCCGCGGCCGGGTTCACCCCCAGGAGCAGCGACTGGACCAGCATCCGCGGGGAGCTCGTCAGCGCGTCGGCCCTGGCCTGGAGGGGGGCGGACAGGCCGTCCCACGGGCTGCCGACGCCGCCGGGGAAGGCGGGCTCCCAGATGGCGCCCGGCGAGGTGAGCACGGCCTTGGCGACCCGGTCGGGGTGGGCGGCGAGGTAGGCGGCCGACAGGGTGCCGCCCCACGACCTGCCGACCAGGATGAGTTTCGGGACGCCGAGCGCCTGGCGGACGGCCTCCAGGTCGGCGACGTGCCGGGCGACCGTGTAACCGGCCGGGTCGGCCAGCCGGGTCGAGCGGCCGGCGCCGAGCTGGTCGTAGGCGTAGACGTCGAACCCGGCGGCGGCCAGGTCCTCGCTGCCCTCCGGCAGACCCTCGCCGGGCGTTCCCGGCCCGCCGTGCAGGAAGATCACGGGCGGGCGGTCCGCCGTACCGGACCCGGCGAGCTTGACGTAGGCGAGGCGGGAGCCCGTCGGGAGCTGCCAGAACGCGACCCCGGGAGGCGTCGCGGCGGGCGGCGGGACGGGAAAGGGACGGAAGGCCGCCAGCCCGGCGAGGGCGGCGAGGGCCACGGTGTTGACCACCACGTAGGGAAGGACCAGCCGGGGCAGCCCGAGCATCCGCAGCGCGGGACGTCCGAGCAGCCCGCTGACGGCGGCGACGGCGAGCACCCCCGCCCCCGCGAACAGCGGCACGGCGGCCGTCACGGCCGCCACGAGCAGGAAGGCCAGAGCCCCGGCGGCGACCGCGGCGATCTCGGCGCCCACCAGCAGGATCGCGCCTGACACACGTTTCATACGGCACAACGTTAGGAAGGCGGGCGCCGCCTCTCCTCCTGCCCGCGATCGAACCTGACCCCCGCCCGGCGGCGGGGGTCAGCCGGCCCCGGGACGGATCAGGCCCGACTCGTAGGCGTGGATGGTCGCGTGCAGCCGGTCGCGCACCCCGAGCTTGGCCAGGATCGCCGCCACGTGATCCTTGACCGTGGCCGGGCTGAGCGCCAGGACGGCGGCGATCTCGGCGTTGGACAGCCCGCGCGCGACGTGCCCCAGCACCTCGCGCTCGCGGGAGGTGAGCCCGTCGGCCCGCGCGGGCGGGCCGGGGTCGGCCGCCGCGGCGAAACGTTCGAGCAGCCGCCGGGTGATCACCGGGTCGAGCAGCGCGTCGCCGCGCGCGATCACCCGCACCGCGTCGACGACCCGGGCGGGCTCGGCGTCCTTGAGCAGGAACCCGGACGCGCCCGCGCGCAGCGCCCCGAACACGTACTCCTCCAGCCCGAACGTCGTCAGCACGACGATCCTGGCGCCGGGGGTGCCGGCGGTGATGCGGGCGGTGGCGGCGAGCCCGTCGAGGCCGGGCATCCGGACGTCCATGAGCACCACGTCCGGCCGCAGCTCGGCGGCGAGCGCCACGGCGGACTCCCCGTCGGCGGCCTGCCCGACCACGTCGAGGTCGGGTTCGGCGGCCAGCACCGCGGCGATCCCGGCCCGGACCACCGCCTGGTCGTCCACGACGATCACCCTGATCATCTGGGCAACCATACCCGCACGTCGTCGCGGCCGCCGGTGGCCAGCGCGCCGCCGTACCCGTCGGCCAGGGCGTGCAGCCGCCGCCGGGCGCGACGGGCCGCCGTCCCCTCGACCAGGACGCCCTCGGGGAGGTAGGACACGGTGATCCGCTCCCCGCCCAGTTCCTCGACGGCCCTGAAGACGCCCACCTCCAGCTCGGGGGCCAGCCCGCCGAAGTCGCCGACGTGGCGCACGCCCGCCTGCCGCCGCGCGGCCAGCACCTCCAGCCCGGCGAGCGTCGGCGGCGGGCCGTCGGCTCCGGCGGGGCGGCGCAGCTCGTCCAGCAGCCGCCGGAGGGTGTCGATCCCGGCGCGGGCGGCGTCGAGGACCGCCTGGAGGTCGCCCTTCCCGGCCGCCGCGACGACGGCGTCCGCGTGCCGGACCGCCGTACCGCGCAGGCCCTCGGCGATCCGCTCGCGTTCGCCGCGGGCCACGTCCGCCAGCCGGCCTCGGAGCAGGTCGCGCTCGGCCGTCTCCGCCGCCCGCCGCCGCGCCCTCGCCCCGCCGACCAGGACGCCGGCCGCCCACGCCGGGGCCGACAGCAGCGCCACGGCCGCCGCGAGCACCGCCCACACGGCCGTCCGGTTCCCGGAGATGCCCGGGCCCAACGCCAGCGCGAGGCCGCCCACCAGGCCGACGGCGACGATCGCGAGCACGCCCTTGCGCCTGGGGTGGTGGGCGCCGAAGGCGTAGAGCTGGGCCAGTTCCACCCACCACGCCCAGAGGAACAGGTCGCCCGCGGGGGTCGGGGTCCAGCCCGCCATCGCCACCGGATAGATCGACAACATCGCGGCCAGGCTCCACCCGGGCCGCCGCACCCGCCACCACAGGGGCAGGGCGTGCAGGACGAAGAGCGGGCCGAGCACGAGGAAGTCCCGCGGCGCCGGAGTGCCTCCCGGCAGCAGGCTCGCCCCTATCGTCAACGCGACGGCCAGCCCGGCCAGCGCCGCGTCCCACGCCCGCCGCCCGCGCCACCACGCCCCGCGGAGCGGGGCCGGTCCGGCGGGGGCCGGGCCGGCGGGGGCCGGTCCGGCGGGGGCCGGTCCGATGGGGACCGGTCCGATGGGGGCCGGGAAGGCCGCTCGGACCGTCCAGCCGCCGGTGTCCGGGCCGGCGGTGAGCGTGCCGCCGCAGGACGCCACGGTGGTGGCCAGCCCTGACAGGCCGTGGCCGGTGCCGAGGTCGCCGTGCTTCCCCTCGCCTCCGGTGTCGCTCACCTCGACGGTCAGGCGGCCAGGTCCGGCCAGGACGGCGATCTCCAGCCGGGCGCCGGTCGCGTACCGGGCGGCGTTGGTGAGCGCCTCGCGCACCACCCGGTAGGCGGCCGCCGCGATCTCGGGGGACGCGGCGGCGGCCGTCCTGCGGTAGCGCACTCCGCCGGGCACGGCCCAGTCCTCGACCAGGGTGTCGATCGCCGCCAGGCCGGGGGCGGCGGCCCGCGCGCCGGCCAGTTCCGCGCGGGCCAGGCCGGCGGCCTCCCCGGCGTGGCGCAGGGCGGACTCCCGCAGCGCCGGATCGGCCACGTGCAGCGCGGACGCCGCCGCCACCGCGATGCCGGTGAGCCGGTGCGCGGCGGTGTCGTGCAGCTCGGCGGCCATCCTGAGGCGTACGGCGTCCGCCACCGCCTCGCCGGCCCGCGCCCGCGCCGCCCGGTGCGCGGCCAGCGCCTCCCGCCGGGTCCGGCGCCGCCGGTGCGCCCGCCCGAACGCCCAGACGACCGCGCCCACCCCGCCCGCCGACAACGCCACGCCCGCCGACGCCTCCGGCGGCCATCCGCGGACCGCCGCGACGACCGTCGCCGCCGCCACCAGGCCCGCCGCGACCGCGACCGTGATCCCGGCCGTGCTCCGGACGGCGGCGCCGTACAGAAGGGCGACGCCGAGGAGCACGCACCACAGCAGAACGGAGGTCACGGCGTCAGGCTAGCTTCCGCGGATCGGCAGCGCCCCCTCCGCTTCGACCACATCGGGCAGATCCTGGCCGACAGGAGGATGAGCCACCCCTCGCTGGACGGGTCGGCGTTCCGCAGGGACCTGGCGCGGATCATCGGGCAGGGTCAGCGGCGCACCTTGTAGCGCAGGTGCAGCACGCCCTCGCCCTGGACGACGACGTGCGGGCCGGCCAGCAGGTGCCGCCCGTCGACGCGCCCGAAGTAGCGCTTGCCCGACCCGAACACCACCGGCACCACGTCCATCGCCACCTCGTCCACCAGGCCGGCCGCGAGGATCTGGCCGCCGACGTCGCCGGCGTTCACGCTGACGACCCGGTCGCCGGCGAGCTCCTGGGCCTTGGCGACCGCGGCCGTCACGTCGCCGGCGAAGTGGTACGACGCCTCGGGGTGCCAGCCCTCGGGCTTGGGCCGGTGGGACACCACGACCACGTGGTCACCCGCGGGCGGCCGTCCTTCCCAGCCGTTCACCAGGTCGAACAGGGTGCGGCCCATGACGATCACGCCGATCGAGGCCCAGATCGGCCCGACGTACTCCGCCGACGCCTTGGACATCCGGAAGCGGCCGCCGGTGCCGGAGTGGTCGTAGTCCTGGTCGTCGTCCGGGGTGATCGGGGTGTCGCCGTTCCAGTACCAGTCGTGGAGGGGCCCGACGGCGTCGTGGTCGTCGGCGATGAAGCCGTCCACCGACGTCACGTTGTGCATGATCACTGTGCCCACGGGGTCTCCTCGGTGCTCGTCGCGCGTTCGCCTCCGATCCTGTCGCCCCCGGGGGCGGCCGGGCTTGTAGAAAATCAATCGGCGGGCATCGGGCCGTTGTCCGGCGGGAACCCCGGCTCGGCGGGGAACCGGCGGCGCAGCGCCAGGTACTCCGTCGGGGTGTGTCCGGTGAAGTCCTTGAACTCCCTGCCGAAGTGGGCCTGGTCGAAGTAGCCCGCCGCGTGGGCGAGCCCCGGCCAGTCCACCGGACGCGGCGCGTCCACGGACAGGATCAGCCGGGCGAATCGGTAGATCCGCGCCACCCGCTTCGGGGTGACGCCGACATGGGACCTGAACTGCGCGGCCAGGTGGTTGCCGCTCACCCCGGCGGCGTCGGCCAGCGCGCCGACCGGGACGACGCCGTGCGAGGTCTCCAGCCGGTCGCCCGCGTGCCGGACGAGGTCGAGGTTGCGCGACCCCGCCCCGGCGAACCGCGACCGCAGCTCCTCCTCCACCACCCGCAGGATCTCGGCCGCCGGGACGACGTCGCCCGCCCGCTCGCGGATCCGGTCCACGAACCGCTGCCAGACGGCGTCCACCGGCACCCACCGGTCGCGCAGCTCGGACGCCGGCACCCCGACGAACGGCGACAGCCCCCAGGGCTTGAAGTGCACCCCGACGAGCCGCACCCGCGCGGGGTACTCGTACTGGAACCGCCTGGTCCACATCCCCATGAACCATCCGTCGGCGAGCACCGCCGGCGGCACGGAAAGGTCGGAGTCCCACAGGCGCGTGGGGCCGCCCAGGTTGATGAACAGGTGTCCCGACGGCATCGGCGGGACACTCATCCGGCGGTGCCGCGGCACTCCGGTCAGGCAGTAGATGTCGTCGATGAACCGGTCGAGCGGCGGCGCGGGCACCCGTCCGACGTACTCCATGGGTCCAGTGTGGCGGACGGGGTTCCGGGCCGCGTGCCTCGCCCTGTCTTGGCGGCCTGAGCGGCGCGTTTACAGTAAGGGGTTGTGCTTTACGGCAGATCTGCGGAAATCAGCGCCCTTGACGAGGTGATCGCGCGGGCCGGCGAGGGCTCCGGCGGCGCGGTGGTGTTGCGCGGGGAGGCGGGGGCGGGCAAGACGGCCCTGCTCGACGCGGCGGCCGCGCGCGGCGGCGCGATGCGGGTGTTGCGGATCACCGGTGTGGAGTCCGAGTCCGACCTGGCGTTCGCCTCGCTGCACCAGCTTCTGTGGCCGGTGACCGGCTCGCTCGACGCGTTGCCCGAGCCGCAGCGGGTGGCCGTCCGCGCGGCCCTGGGGCTGGCCGCCGGAGGGGACGGTGACCGGTTCCTGCTGGCGGCCGGCGTGCTCTCGCTGCTGGTCGAGGCGGCCGCGCCGGATGGGCTGGTCTGCGTGGTGGACGACTTCCAGTGGGTCGACCGGGCCTCGGCCGACGCGCTGCTGTTCGCCGCCAGGCGGCTGGCCACCGAACGGATCGCGCTGCTGCTCGCCGTGCGCGGGGACGCGCCGGTCAAGGGCGTGCCGCTGACGGTGGAGGTGCGCGGGCTGGCCGAGGCCGCCGCGGACGAGCTGCTGGAGTCCCGCCATGGCGTGCTGCCCGTCCGGGTGCGGCGCGAGCTCGTCACGCTGACCGGCGCCAACCCGCTGGCCCTGGGCGAGATCGCCGCCCGCCTGACGCCCGCGCAGCTCGCCGGACGCGAACCGCTGCCCGACCCGCTGCCCGGCGGCGCCCGGCTGTTCGGCGACCGGGTGGCCGCGTTGTCGGCCCCCGCCCGGCTGACCGCCCTGGTCGCCGCCGTCGAGGGTGACCTCGACGTGGTCCTGCGCGCCGCCGACCGGCTGCTCGCCGAGCGCGCGGCGCCGGTTCCCGGGGAGGCGGGGGCTGGGCGGGCGGCGTTGGCCGAGTTGGAGGAGGGGGAGCTGGCGGAGGTGTCGGGCACGAGTGTGCGCTTCCGCCATCCGCTGATCCGGTCCGCGGTGCACGAGGCGGCCGCCCCGGCCGAGGTGCGCCGGGTGCACGCCGTCCTGGCGGAGCTGACCGCCGACGACCGCCGCGCCTGGCACCTGGCCGGGGCCGCCCTGGGCCAGGATGAGGAGGTCGCGGCCGCGCTGGTGGCCGCCGCCGGGCGGGCGCGCGACCGCGGCGGGTACGGCGCCGCCGCCACCGCCCTGGCCAGAGCCGCCGAGCTGACCCCAGAGCCGGACGCCCGTGCCGTCCGCCTGAAGGACGCCGCGGTCGCGGCCTGGCTCGGCGGCCGTCCAGGCCAGGCGCAGTCGCTGCTGGCCGAGGCGCGCGAACGGGCCGCCGGGAACGCCGCCGTCACCATGGAGATCGCCCAGCTCCGCGGCCGGTTCGAGCTGAACTCGGGCAACGCCGCCGAGGCCGTGCGCATCCTGGCGGCGGGCGAGAGCCTGGACATGCTGGCCGACGCCTCCGAGGCGGCCGCGTACGTCGGCGACACCCCGATGATCGTCGAGCTCGGCCGGCGGGCGGCGGCGCACCCCGAGGGTTTCCTGCGGGACGCGGTGGCCGGGATCGGCCTCACCCTCGACGGCGACGCCACCGGCCCCGGCCTGCTGCGGCGGGCGCTGGCGCGGGCCGGCGAGCTGGAGGACGCGGCCGCACACCTGTGGGCGGCGGCCGCGGCCAGCCAGCTCGGCGAGACGGACCTGGCCGCCGAGCTGACCGGCCGGGCCGGGCAGGTGGCCAGGGTGTCGGGCATGGCGGGGCAGTTGCCGGTCGTGCTGGAGTTCGTGGCGACCGCCGAACGCCTGGCCGGACGGCTGGCGCGCAGCCAGGCCCTCTCGGAGGAGGGTCTGGAGCTGGCCCGCGAGGCCGGCTACGAGAACACGGTGGCCGCGCACCTGGCCAACCTGGCGGTGGTGGCGGCGCTGCGCGGCGAGGAGGAGGCCTGCGAGCGGCAGGCCCGCGAGGCGCTGGCCATCGCCGTCCCGCATCGGGTGGGGCTGCGGGTGGGGGTGGCGGCGTACGCGCCGGCGCTGCTCGACCTGTGCCTGGGCCGGCACGCGGCGGCGCGCGACCGGTTCGCGGCCATCGCCGCGGCCGGACCGGGCGCCGGGCATCCGGCCGTGGTCTGGCGGACGACCCCCGACCGGGTCGAGGCCGCCGTCGGGGCGGGTGACGAGGCGGCCGCGCGGGCGGCGCTGGAGGCGTACGAGCGGTGGTCGCGGCACGCGGCGACGCCGGAGTCGCGGGCCTTGCTGGCGCGCTGCCGGGGTCTGGCCGACGGCCGCGAGGACGCCTTCGAGGAGGCGCTGCGCCTGCACACCAACCCCTTCGAGGCGGCCAGGACGGCCCTGCTGCTGGGCGAGCGGCTGCGCCGGGGGCAGCGTCCCGGCGAGGCGCGGGCGCATCTGCGGATGGCGTGGGAGACGTTCGAGCGGGCGGGCGCGCGGCCGTGGGCGCGGCGCGCGCAGGAGGAGCTGCGGGCGGCGGGCGAGAGCGGGCAGGCGCCGCCGGTGGCCGTGCTCGACGCGCTGACCCCGCAGGAGTTGCGCATCGCGGGCCTGGTCGCCGACGGGTTGTCCAGCAAGCAGATCGCCGCCCAGCTCTTCCTGAGCCCGCGTACGGTCGAGTACCACCTGTACAAGATCTATCCGAAGCTGGGCATCGGCTCCCGTACTGATCTGGCGCGACTGGTAGTTCTACAGAAGGCGCCGGTAACCGGCGACGGCAGGATCTGAGTCATGCAAAACGTGAACATCTGGAGCGAAGAGTTCGGCGCCGAGAACGACGAGCCGATTCTGCTGATCATGGGTTCGATGTCGCAGGGCGTCCTGTGGCCGGACGAGTTCGTCGGCCGCCTGACCGCCGGCGGCCGCCGGGTCATCCGGTACGACCACCGCGACACCGGCATGTCGGACACCGTCGACTTCGAGGCCAATCCGTACACGTGGGAGGCCATCAAGGACGACGTCTACCGGGTGATGGACGCGCACGGCCTGGACAGCGCGCACCTCGTCGGTCATTCGGCCGGTGGGCTGCTGGCGCAGTTCGTGGCGGTGGAGCGGCCGGAGCGGGTGCGTTCGCTGACGGTGATCGGGTCCTCGCCGCTGGGCGGCGGCGAGGGCCAGGTGATCATGCGGGCGCTGCTCGGGCAGCCGCAGCCGGAGGGGAGCCTGCCGGAGCCGGCGCCGGAGTTCGTGGCCTTCTACCAGGCGCTGATCGCGTCCCCGCCGCCGGCGGACCGGCGGGCGGCGATCGACGGCATGATCGCCGAGCAGCGGCTGCTGCACGGCACCGGGCTGCCGTTCGACGAGGACGCGGCGCGCCGGTCGCAGGAGCGGATCTACGACCGGGCCCGGGACCTGTCGGCGACGGTCAACCATCGGCTGGCGGCGGGCGCCAAGCCCGATTTCGAGCCGGTGGGCGTGCTGGGCCAGGTCAAGGCGCCGACGCTGGTGATCGAGGGCAGCCACGAGCCGGCCAAGCCGGGCCATGGCGCGCTGATCGCCGAGCAGGTGCCGGGGGCGCGGTTGATGATCGTGGCGGGCATGGGGCACACGCTGCCGCCGGAGGTGCACGAGGAGCTGGCCGCCGCCGTCCTCGCGCACACGGCCGGGTGAGCGCGCGCCGCGGAATACCGGTTGGCCGGGTTCTCCCACATGTCCCAAGATGGGGGTCATGATCAGCATTCCGCCGCGTACGGCCACCGACGCCTACTTCGCCAGGTGGGACGGGTCGAGGCGTCTCGACCTCGCCTTCGACCTCGACCTCGGGGAGCTGCTGGAAGGCCACCACGTGGTCGCCCGCGGGCTGGAGCTGTCGGACGGCGGCGGGATGCTGCACTACGAGTTCGTCCCGGGGCTGCGGGAGGACGAGACGGACAGCAAGGGGCCGTTCTTCTGGTACTGGATGTTGTCCACCGAGGACGACCTCGGCACCGACTACAGCGGCGACAACAACGGCGCCTACGACTCGGAGGGCAGGCGGGCCGCGCACGGAAGCCGTCACCTGGGCGGGGTGGTCCCGCCCTCGGCCCGCCGGCTGCGCGTGACCTTCAGACCGGCCGAGGGCTGGACGCCGCCGGGACCGTGGTGCCGCGAGCTGGACATCACGCTCCCGGACGGCCCGGTCACGCAGACGTGGACCGGCCCACGCCGGGACGCCGGCTGACGACCGACCCCATCGACCCCGTCGGCCCCGTCGACCTGCGGACGCCGGAGGAACCGGGCGGTCAGCCCGGGGTCACCGGGGCTGCGTCGCCCCTCAGGACGCGGCGGGCCAGCGTCACGTAGAAGTCCGTCCCGGTCCGCAGGACGGCGTCGTTGAAGTCGTACTGCCTGCTGTGCAGCGGGTCGCCGCCCCGGCCGGGTTCGGTGCCGTTGCCGAGGAAGGCGAAGCAGGCCGGCACGGCCTCGGCGAAGACGCCGAAGTCCTCGCTGGGCATGACGGGCGCGCAGTCCGGGTCGACGCGTTCCTCGCCGGCGACCGCGACCGCCGCCCCGACCGCCTCGGCGACGCAGGCGGGGTCGTTGATGGTGGTGGCGAACTCGCGGGTGTAGGTGACGGCGCACGTCGCGCCGTGGGCCGCGCCGATGCCTTCGCAGAGCCGGCGGATCCGGTCCTCGATGAGCTCGCCGACGGCGGGGTCGAAGCTGCGCGTGTCGCCCGTGATGACGACCTCGCCGGGGATGGCGTTGCGCACGCCGTCCGTGCTGAAGTCGGTGCAGGAGACGACGGCGGGCAGCGCGGGGTCGACGTTGCGGGCGACGACGGTCTGCAGGGCCAGGACGATCTCGGCGCCCACGACGATGGGGTCGACGACCATGTGCGGGCGGGCGGCGTGGCCGCCGCGTCCCCGGATACGGATCTCGAAGTTGTCCTCCCCGGCCATGATGGCCCCGGCGCGGGTCAGGAGGTGGCCCGCGGGGACGCCGGGCAGGTTGTGCAGGCCGTACATGGCCTGGACGGGGAGGCGTACGAGCAGGTCGTCGTCGAGCATGGCCCGCGCGCCGCGGCCGGGCTCCTCCGCGGGCTGGAAGACGAACCGTACGGTCCCGTCGAAGCCGCCCTCGGCGGCGAGGACGGCGGCGGCGCCGAGGAGCATCGCCATGTGTCCGTCGTGGCCGCAGGCGTGCATGAAGCCGGGGTTGCGGGAGGCGTGGGCGCGGGTGCCCGGCTCGTCGAGCGGCAGGCAGTCCATGTCGGCCCGCAGCCCGATGGCGCGGTCGCCGCCACCCCTGGACAGGGAGGCCACGACGCCCGTGCCGCCGACGCCCCGGACGACGTCGAGGCCCGCCGCCTCCAGCGTCCCGGCGACGTAGGCGCTCGTCGCGTGCTCCGCGAAGGCCGGTTCGGGGCACTGGTGCAGGTCGTGCCGCCAGGCGCGCAGGCGGGTGTCGAGGTCGGTCACGCGCGGTCCTTCCGGGCCGGTGGGCGGAGGACGGGGCCGCGGAGTCGCGCCGTGCCTCCACGACGACGGGACCGCCACCATGATGGCCGCCTCCGTACGCCCGATCAAGGTCGAGGCGCGGACGGAGAGGCCCACAGGTAGTGGTCCAGCCAGTCCAGGACCTTGGAGACGAGGCTGATCCGGTTGGACCGGTTGCGGATGTCGTGGCCCTCGTCCTCGAAGATCAGCAGGTCGCTCGGCACCCCGCGGGCGCGGGCCGCCTCGAACGCCTGCCGGGCCTCGTGGACCGGCACGTTGGTGTCCTGCGCCCCGTGCACGACCAGGAGGGGGGCGGTCAGCCGGTCGAAGGCGCGCAGCGGGGACAGGGCGCGCAGCAGGTCCCGGTCGGTCTCCGGGTGCCCGTACTCCGACACCGCGGCGGCGGCGATCCACGGTTCCGTACGGGCGTAGAAGGTCTCGAAGTCGGCGATGCCGCTCATGTCCACACCCGCGCGGAAGAGCCGGGGATGGGTGACGAGGGCGGCCAGGGTCAGGTAGCCGCCGTACGACCAGCCCATGCAAGCCAGCCTGGACGGGTCGGCCGCGCCCGTCCGCACCAGCGCCGCGGCGCAGTCGGCGACGTCCTCGACGGCGCGGAAGCGCAGCGCCAGGTCGTCGGCCTGGCGGAAGGCCCGCCCGTACCCGCCCGAACCGCGTACGTTGGGCGCCAGCACGCCGATCCCGGCCGCCAGGAGGTTCTGGTAGAGCGGGTTGAAGGTGGGACGTTCCTGGTCCTCCGGCCCTCCGTGCAGCGACACGACGAACGGCGCGGGCCCCTGCGCGTGCGCGGGACGGTAGAGCCAGGCGGCCAGCTCCAGCCCGTCGCGGGCCGGGAAGCGCAGCAGCTCGGCGCCCGTCGCCTCGTGAAGCCGGCCGGCCCCGGCGGCGTACCGGTACGTCCCGGCGGACAGGTCGCACAGCAGAACGTGCGAGGGCTCCTCGGGGCTCTCGGCGGCGAGCACCGCCGTGCCGCCGTCCCAGGCGACGCGGACCGAGGTGACCACGTCGGCGGGCGGCGGCGGGAGCGGCCGGACGTGCGCGGCGGGCAGCTCGACGACGTCCAGCGCCGAGCGTCCGTGCTCGTTCCACACCAGGACGGCGCGGCGGCCGTCGGCGCTGAGCGCGAATTGGTCCAGCTCGGCGTCCGGCCGCTCGGCCAGCACGACGGGGTAGGCGTTGCGCCGCACCGCCAGCAGCGCGGCCCGGTCGCGGCCGGCGTCCGACACCAGGTAGGCGATCTCGCCGTCGGGCGACAGGGCCCCCTGGTCGGTCGAGCCGCGCAGGCCGGGCAGCAGGTCGCGCTCGCCGCCCGGCGGATGGCCGGGCAGGGCGTCGGCGGCGTGCATCCGGCGCAGTCCGCGCGGCCCGCGCCGCAGCAGCATGCGCGCGTGGTCGCGGCTGACGGCGGCCGGCCACAGCAGCTCGCCCACGGCGATGACCTGGCGCGCGCCGGTGGCGGCGTCGGCCAGCTCGGCCCGGGTCAGGCCGGTGGCGGACGTCTCGGCCAGCAGGACCGACTCGCCCCGGCCGGTCCACCGGACGAGCGCGGCGGACCCGTGCGGGAGGGCGAGCGGCCGCAGCTCGCCGCCGTGCGGCCGCACGGTCCACACCTGCGTGTGCTCGCCGCCGCCGGGGGCCAGCAGGACGGCCAGCCGCTCGCCCGTCGGCCCCCAGCTCACGTCCACGACCGGCTGGGGGCCGGTGTCGATCTCCCAGGCGTCCAGGCCCTTGCCGAGCGGCTGGACCCACAGCCGGGGTGTGCCGTCCCGGTCGCTGACGAAGGCCACGGCGCTGTTGTCCGGCGCCAGGGTCGGCCGTCGGCAGCTCCAGGCGTCCAGCGCGGCGGGTGACGGCAGGTGCGACAGGCCGCCGAGGATGTCCGGCATCACACGTGGTGGGCCTGGAGCCACAGTTCGAGCAGGCCGAGCTGCCAGAGCGTGCTGACGCCCGTCGTCGCCCTGTCGGCCTCGGGGTCGGCCAGCAGCCGCCGGACGAACTCCGGCCGGAACAGGCCGCGCGAGCGGGCGGCCTGACTGGTGAGCGCGTCCCGGACGAGCTCCAGGAGGTCCCCTTCGACGTGCCGGACGGCGGGCACCGGGAAGTAGCCCTTGGGCCGGTCGATGATCTGCGCGGGCAGCAGCCGGCGGGCGGCGTCCTTGAGCACGCCCTTGCCGCCGTGGGCCAGCTTGAGCCCGTCGGGGCAGGCGGCGGCCAGCTCGACCAGCTCGTGGTCGAGGAACGGCGTGCGGGCCTCCAGTCCGTGGGCCATGGTCATGTTGTCGACCCGTTTGACCGGATCGTCGATGAGCATGGCCGTGGTCTCCAGGCGGAGGACGGCGTCGAGCGCGGTGTCGGCGCCCGGACGCGCCACGTGGTCCCTGATGAAGTCGCCGCTGACGTCCTGCTCCACCAGGTAGCCGGGCGTCAGGACGCCGGACAGCTCGTGGTGCGGACGGTCGGCGAACTCCCGGTGGTAGACGTCGGCCGCCTGCTCGCGCGGCACGTCCGCCAGCGGCGGGAACCAGCTGTAGCCCGCGAACACCTCGTCGGCGCCCTGGCCCGACTGGACGACCTTCACATGCCGGGCGACCTCCTCCGACAGCAGGTAGAAGGCGACGCAGTCGTGGCTGGCCATCGGCTCGCTCATGGCGCCCACCGCCCGTTCCAGCCCCGCCGGCAGGCGGGCGTCGGGGATCCTGATGCGGTGATGGTCGGTGCCGAACCGGTCGGCCACCAGGTCGGAGTAGGCGAACTCGTCGCCCTGCTCGCCGCCGGCCGGCTCGAAGCCGATGCTGAAGGTGGTCAGGCCGCTCTGCCCCTCCTCGGCCAGCAGCGCCACGATGAGGCTGGAGTCCAGGCCGCCGGAGAGCAGCACGCCCACCGGCACGTCGGCGACCATCCGCCGGCGCACCGCCGTGCGCAGGGCCTCCAGGGTGGCCCGCCGCCACTCCTCGTCGCTCAGCCCGGCCTGCTCGGGCAGGGCCGAGCGGGTGTAGGACGGGTTCCAGTAGCGGTGATCGACGCTCGTGCCGTCCGCCTCGACGACCCGGACGGTGGCCGCCGGCAGCCTGCGCACCCCGGCGAGGATCGTGCGCTCGCCGGGCACGAGCGAGTGGAAGGTCATGTAGTGGTGCAGCGCCACCCGGTCGATCCCGGTGTCCGTGCCGCCGCCGGCGACCAGCGCGGGCAGGGTCGAGGCGAAGCGCAGGCGGCGGGCGTCGCGGGTCACGTACATGGGCTTGATCCCGAGCCGGTCGCGGCCGAGGACCAGCCGGCCGCTGTCGCGTTCGTGGATGGCGAAGGCGAACATGCCCTTGAACCGGTCGACGCAGGCGACCCCCCACCGGTGGTACGCCTTCAGCAGTACCTCGGTGTCGGAGGTGGAGTAGAACCGGTAGCCCGCGCCGCGCAGCTCCTCGCGCAGCTCACGGTAGTTGTACAGGCAGCCGTTGAACACCACCGCCAGGCCGAGCCCGGCGTCCACCATCGGCTGGGCGGCCTTCTCCGACAGGTCGATGATCTTGAGCCGCCGGTGGCCCATCGCGACGGGCCCCTGCGCCCACAGGCCGGAGCCGTCCGGCCCGCGATCGTGCATCGCGTCGGTCATCCGGCCCACCGCGCCGACGTCGGCCTCCTCGCCGTCGAACCTGAACTCGCCGCTCAACCCGCACATGCCTCAGCCCCCCGCCTCGCCGAACGTCCGTCATCAAGCCGCCGGACGGCACGAAGGGAGGTCGTGGTCCCCCGTCGGCCGGTCCCACTCGCACACGCGGGTCTCGCTGAGCACCAGGTCGACCACGTCCACCAGGCTGCCCCGCCTCGCGAACGCCGACCGCTGCCGGGCCGCGGACGTGCCCGTCCCCAGGATCTGCCGGGTCAGCCCGGTCACCAGCTCCCAGTCCCCGGCCGCCTCCAGCTGCGGACGCAGGCCCGCCACCAGGCCCTCGACCACCTCCCCCGCCGGGCGCGGCACCCCGTGCACCGGATCGACCAGCTCACCCTCCAGCCCCCACCGGGCGGCCTGCCAGGTCGCCGCGCGCGCCGCCTCCAGCTGCACCTCCGGCCCGTGACCGCGGCGCGCGGCCGCCAGCTCCCTGGCCACCAGAGCCCGGAACAGCCCGGCGATCAGCACGACGTCCTCCACCCGGGGACACGCGTCGCAGATCCGCAGCTCCACGGTCGGCACGTGCTGCGAGGGCCGGACGTCGAAGTAGATCATCCCCGGATCGGTGATCACCCCTGACCGGATCAGCCCCCGCACCATCTCCTGGTAGTCGGCCGCCGAGTCGAACCTGCCCATGGGCCCCGCCGTCGGCCACCGCTGCCACACGAGCGTGCGATAGCTGGCGTAGCCGGTGTCGGCCCCGTCCCAGAACGGCGAGCTGGCGCTGAGCGCGAGCAGCGGCGGCAGCCAGGGCGTCAGCCGGTGCGCCACCACGACCGCCAGATCGGGGTCGGGCACCTCGGCGTGCACGTGCGTGCCGCAGATGAGCTGCTCACGGGTCAGCACCTGGAAGTCGCTGAGCATCTTCTCGTAACGCTGGTCAGGGGAGACCTTCACCTCGTCCAGGTCGGCGAGCTGCGGCGTGCCGACCGCCGCGATCCCCAGCCCCAGCTCGTCGGCGGTGCCGATCAGCCTGCGCCGCAGCCGGCACAGGTCGCGGGCCAGGTCGTCCAGGTCCAGGAAAGGCGCGCTGTTGGCCTCGACCATCGACCGCTGCAGCTCGTGCGTGAAGCTCTCCTCTGGCAGCGCGCTCAGCAGCACCCCCGCCCGCGCGGTCACCCGGCGTGTGTTCGCGTCGATGATGTGGAACTCCTCCTCCACACCGACCCGAATCGCTCCCCCGGACCCCTTCACGGTCACCACTCCCATCACTAGGCACTCGAAGCCACTCCCTTCTCCCCCGAAAATGGGCTTCGGCACCTGTTGTCCGCAACAAAGTGAAGGTCAGGCCGTGGATGGGCCGCCGGACGCGTCAGCGAGCGGGCCGGTGCGGGTCGGCGTGGATGTGCGTGCGCATCCCCTGCGGGTCGAACAGGATGAGCAGCTCCACCGGGCCGCCGTCGGCGCTGCCCAGCCAGTGGGGCATGGACGTGTCGAACTCGGCCGCCTCGCCGGCCGGCAGCATCAGGTCGCGGTCGCCGAGGACGAGCCGCAGGCTGCCGGTGAGGACGTAGAGCCACTCGAAACCGTCGTGGGTCTGCGGGGTCGGATCGAGCGGCTCGGCCCGCGGCGGAATGATCATCTTGAACGCGTGGATCCCGCCCGGCCGCCGGGACAGGGGCACGAACGTCATGCCGAACCTGGTGATCGGCTTGAGGTGGATCCGGGGGTCGCCGGTGCGCGGGGCGCCGACCAGGTCGTCCAGCGGGACGTCGTAGACGCGGGCCAGCGGGAGCAGCAGCTCCAGCGTCGCCCGGCGTTGCCCGCTCTCCAGCCGGGACAGCGTGCTCTCCGAGACCCCGGTCGTCGTCGCCAGGTCGGCGAGGGTGATGCCCCGATGACGGCGCAGCGCGCGAAGGCGCGGCCCGACCGCGCCCAGCACCTCGTCCACGTCGTCCTGCATGCAGGCATCTTGCCATAACCGCAAGTTTTCGTGCCAGATCGGCGGTCCCCTGGTCGGATGGAGCACACACCGACGGAAGGAGTCTCGATGAGCGAGTTCTGGGACGACGTGTACGCGGCACGTCCCGCCGCGACCGATCCGCGGCCGAACGCCCGCCTCACCGAACTGGTCGCGGGCCTGCCGCCCGGCGACGCGCTGGACCTGGGATGCGGGGAGGGCGGCGACGCCCTGTGGCTGGCCGGCCGGGGCTGGCGGGTCACCGCCGCCGACGTCTCGGCCGTGGCGGTCGATCGGCTGGCCGCCCTGGCGCGCGGGCACGGCCTGGACGACCGGCTCACCCCCGTACGTCATGACCTGGGCACGTCCTTCCCCTCCGGCGCGTTCGACCTGATCTGCGCCCACTACCTGCACACGCCGGACGACCTGGACCGCACCGCCGTCCTGCGCTCGGCCGCGCGCGCCCTGCGTCCCGGCGGGCGCCTGCTGGTCGTCGACCACGGCTCGACCGCGCCCTGGTCGTGGAACCAGGACCCCGGCATACGCCACCCGAGCCCCCAGGAGGTCGCCGCCGGCCTCGCCCTGGACGCGGCGACCTGGACGACCGAGCGGGCCGACGCGCCCCGCCGCCTGGCCACCGGACCGGACGGGCGCACCGCCGAGGTGACCGACCACGTCCTGCTCGTCCGCCGGACCGGCTGACCCTCGTACAGAACCAGGCCCCCGTACAGAACCAGGCCCCCCGTACAGAACCAGGAAGGGAGAGACCCGTGCGCCGTCGCGACACCCCGCCGCCCCGCACCGGGAGCAGCGAGACGGAGACCCTGCGCGGCTTCCTCGACTACCTGCGCTCCTCGATCGCCGCGAAGGTCGAGGGCGCCCCCGAACCGCGGGCGAGGACCGCCGCCGTGCCCTCGGGCACGAACCTGTTCGGCCTGCTGCACCACCTGACCCACGTCGAACGCGCCATCTTCCTCGGCGCGGAGGTCACCTCCTGGCCCGCGACGTTCCGGGCCGCGCCGGACGACAGTGCGGCCGACGTCGTCGCCCGCTACCGGGAGGCGGTCGAACAGGCGAACGCCGTGCTCGACACGTGCGCCGACCTCGGCGCGCCGCTCCCCCGCCCACGGCCGGGCCGTCCCGCGCCCAGCGTGCGGTGGGCGCTCGCCCACATGATCGAGGAGACCGGCCGCCACGCGGGGCACGCCGACATCCTCCGCGAACTGATCGACGGCACGACCGGCCGTTGACGCCACCACTCTCAGGACAGGACCACATGATCACCGTATTGCGGCGGGCGCCGGGCCGCCCGGCCCGTTCCAGGGTGGCGGCCGTCGCGCTCGCCCTCCTGCTCTCGATCACCGCCGCCTGCTCGACGCCGACCGCCGCCGGCGCGCCTTCGTACGCCGCCGCCACCCAGGACGATCCGCGGTTCGGGAGCACGTTCCGGCACGGGTTCGCCGACGTCGACGGCGTGCGCATGCACTACGTGAAGGGCGGCGGCGGCTCGCCGGTGGTGCTGCTGCACGGCTGGCCACAGACCTGGTACGGCTGGTGGCCGATCATGCCGGAGCTCTCCAGGCACCACACCGTCTACGCCGTGGACCTGCCGGGGCTGGGCGACAGCACCGGCGCGCCGACCGGCTACGACAAGGCCACCCTGGCCCGGTACGTGCACAAGCTGATCGCCGACCGGCTCGGCGTCCGGGACGCCGCCGTCGTCGGCCACGACTTCGGCGCCGCGGTGGCGTTCCAGTACGCCGCACAGTTCCCCGGCGACACCGCCCGCCTCGGCTACCTGGACCTGCCGTTGCCCGGCCCGGCCGTCGACGCGGCCACGTACCGGTCGCTGAGCTGGCACATCGCCTTCCACTCCCAGCGACGGGTGCCCGAGGCGGTGGTGGGCGACGACGTCCGCGAGTACCTGGCGCTGTTCTACCCCCAGGTCTCCTACGGCGGGACGGCGTTCGGCGGCACCTCCGGCAGGTCGCCGTTCACCGAGGCCGAGATCACCGAGTACGCCAGGACCTACAGCCGGCCGGCGGCCCTGTCGGGCGGCTTCGAGCTCTACCGCGCTCTCGACCAGGACGTCCGCGACACGAAGGCGGCGGCGCCGGTGGGTGTCCCGGCCCTGCTCATGACCGCCCAAGGGCAGCTCGACGCGATCCGGGCCACGGTGTCCGCGCGGCTGACGAAGATCGTCCGCGCGGTGGACGTGCCGCGCGCCGGGCACTGGCTGGTCGAGGAGAACCCCCGCTTCGTCACCGCGGAGCTGGAGCGCTTCCTCGACGGCTGAGCCGGCCGCCGGGCGTCACGAGCCGGGCGGCGGGTCCACGCGTTCCAGCCTGGTCCAGCCGGTCCAGCCGCGCCGCCGCAGCAGTTCGATCAGCCGGCGCGCGGGTGGGACGGCGTCGAACGCCAGGCCGTCCATCAGCTGCACGAACGACGGCTCGACGTCGAGGTCGTCCACGTAGCCCGCGCCCCGCTCCGCGGCCAGCCGGGTGAGGTAGGCGGCCAGCTCATCGGCCATCCCGGCCAGCCGCGGGTCGTCGGCGGAGCGCGAGAGGGCCCGGCTCAGGATGCGGAAGAAGCCGGTGAAGTCCGGGTCGGCGAGCTGCTCCCGCTTGCGGGCCATCCATTCCGGCACGCGGCCGGGCGAGTGCGCGGCCAGCAGGATCCAGCCGTCGCGTTCGGCCCGGACGATCCGTTCGTCCACGCCGAGGGCCCGCAGCCGGTCGAGGTACCCGACCACCTCCGGCGGCAGCGCCAGGCTGTCCCCGGCGGCCAGCCGGGCGATCCGCTCCCGGTGGCGCCGCCGCTGCCGGATCTCGGCGAGCAGCCGCCGGTCGATGTCGGCGAGCGCGGCGGCGAACTGCTCCTCCCCGGCCCCCAGCAGCTCCCGCACCCGGGCGAGCGGCACCCCGGCCTCGGCCAGGGTGCGGATCCTGATCAGCTCGACCACGGCGGCGGCGTCGTACCTGCGGTAGCCGGAGCGGTCCCGCTCCGGCTCGGGCAGCAGCCCCTTGGCGTGGTAGTGCCGCACCGCCCGCACGGTCACCCCCGCGTACGACGCCAGCTCCCCGATGGTCAGCACCGCACCAGCCTCCCAGAAGTGGTCAGGAGGCCGCCCGGCCGACGATCCGGGCCACCTGCGCGGCGTGCGTGAAGACCAGCCCGTGCCCGGCGTCGACCCAGGACGTGGCGATGTGCGGCCGCCGCCGGACCAGCCGTTCGACCCCGGCCCGCCAGTTCCGGTCGAACCGCGCCGCCCGCTCGTCGCCGCCGCCCGCCATCGAGGTCGACATGATCATGGTGATCGGCCGGTCGATGCTCCCGTACCGGGACAGGATGCCGGACCGGACCTCGTCGATCTCGACGTTCAGGTCGAGGATCTGCTCGGCGGTGAGCAGCACCTGGCGCGGGGTGCCGTGCTCGGCCCGCTGCCGGGCAGCCAGCTCCGTCCACATCGCGCGGAACTCCGGCAGGGTGTCCTCGGTGAGGAACGGCTCGGGCACCGGGTTCGCGCCGTCGATCAGAACGAGCCCGGCGACGCTCCCGGGATGGGCGGCGGCGTGGTGCACGGCCAGGTCCGCCCCCAGCGAGTAGCCCACGAGCACGGGGGCCTGGTCGAGGCCGAGCCGTCCCACCCGCGCCATCACGGCGTCCAGGTCACCGAGGAACGCCTCGAAGGAGTACCGGTCGGCGGCCGAGGTGAGGCCGTGGCCCCGCAGGTCGAAGGTCACCACCTCGTGGTCGCGCCGCAGCAGCTCGATCAGCTCGCGCAGGCCGTCCTGGGTGGAGTTCAGTCCGGGGCACAACACCAGCGGGCGTCCCCGTCCGCCGCGGGACAGCGGGATCGTGACGCCGTCGTGGTGGACCGTCAGGTCGCCGGACGGGGTGCGGTTCGTACGGGTTGTCGTGGTCATGCCGCCATGCTGGGACATTGACCCTGCGTCAGGGTCAAGCGGCCGCGCGGCCGCGGCGTCGGCCGGGGAAGGTGGTCAACGCCGCGGGGCGTGCTCAGCTCGTCCGCAGGCCGTTCTCGGCGAGCCAGGTCAGGCAGGCGTCGGCGACCTCGCGCCAGCCGTGGTCGATGGTCAGCGAGTGGCCGCGATCGGGGAACTCCTGGAAGTCGGTGATCGCGGTGGAGTCCCGGTACTGCTTGAGTGTCGCCTTGGTGACGGTCTCCGGGACGGTGTGGTCCCTGCCACCGGCGATCAGGAGCAGCGGCCCCCGGACGTTGTTGCCGGTGTCGACCTTGGCGGGCGAGTGGGGGGAGAAGTTGGCGGCGGCGGCCTCGAACAGCGGCTTGCCCGGCGCGGGGATGGTCCAGCGTTCGTACAGCTCGGCGGCCTCCTGCGGCGGGACGGCGTTGCCGAACGCGTAGGTGAACTGGTCGAGGGTGAGGGAGACGGCCCGGTGCTTGTTGGCCGGGTTCCGGAACACCGGCAGCGTCGAGCGCAGCGCCGACAGCGGCAGCGGCAGCACGCCCTTGATCTGGGCGGCGTCGATCGCGATCGCGGCCCTGGCCAGGTCCTGCCCGAGCAGCTTCTCGGCGATCATGCCGCCGAAGGAGTGGCCGATGAGGATCGGCTTGACGTCCAGGGCGTTGATGATCTCCGTGTAGTGGGCGACGACGTCGTCGATGCCGTGGTCGGCGATGCTGTCGGGGTCCTTCCTGGACAGTTCGACGCTGTCGCCGTCGCCCGGCCAGCCGGGGGCCGTGGCGTCGTACCCGGCGGCCGTGAACAGCTCGATCCAGGAGGACCAGGAGGTGGCGTGCAGCCACAGACCGTGGATGAAGATGACGGGGATGGTCGATGCGCTCATCGGTTGCTCCTCTGTGCCGGACGGGTGTGCCCGACCGCGTGGGGCGCGGTCGCGGCGGTGCGGATGTGACCGGCCACGGCTGCCGGTCGTGACAGCGCGATCGCGTGCGACGCCTCGACCTCGACGGTGTCGGCCCCGGCGCGCCGGGCCATGAAACGTTGTGCGCCGGGATGGATCGCCTGGTCGGCGGTGGCCACGACGTACCAGGACGGCAGGGTCTTCCAGCTCGCGTCCGGAGAGCTCTCCTCGAACGCCACGGCCGCGATCGGGCGTTGCGCGGCGGCCGCCACCGAGGTGAGGCGCTCGGGCAGGTCGGCGGCGAACACGGCGGGGAACCGGTCCTCCCTGAGGTACAGCTCCACGGCCTCCGCCCGGTCGGGCGTGCGGAGGACGGCCGGCCGCAGCGCCGGGCCCAGCAGGCTGTCGGGGAAACGGCCCGTGACGTCCAGCACGCTCTCCCCCTCCTCCAGGGCGAAGGCGGCCACGTAGACCAGCCCGACGACGTTGTCCAGCTCGGCCGCGGCCACGGTGATGACCACACCGCCGTAGGAGTGCCCCACCAGCAGGACCGGACCGTCGATGGCGGCCACGACGCCGGCCAGGTAGGCGGCGTCGGTGGCCGCTCCGCGCAGCGGGTTGGCCACCGCGGTGACGGGGATGCCGGACTCCTGGAGCTCGGCGATCACGCCCGCCCAGCTCGACGCGTCCGTGAAGGCGCCGTGGACCAGGACGACGGTCGGCGTGCTGCCGTTCTTGAACGATGTGCCTGTGGTCATGGCCTCACCGTAGGAAGCCCTCCGCGGGCCCGGCGAGCGTCACATGACTGCGTCACCCAGCGTCACTTGGCGTCACCCAGTGTCAACCGCAGCGCGGCGGTGAGGTCAGAGGGACGCGCGCAGGGCCGAGTTCAGCGCCGACCGCGAGGTGACGCCCAGTTTGGGGAAGATCCGGTAGAGGTGGGAGCTGACGGTCCGGCGGGACAGATACAGCTTCTCGCCGATCTCCCGGTTCGTCAGACCGTCGGCCGCCATCTGGGCGATCTGGAGCTCCTGCGCGGTCAGAACGTCGCGCGGCTCACTGGTGCGGGTGCGGCTGCTCTCGCCGGAGGCCCGCAGCTCCTGACGTGCCCGCTCGCTCCAGGGGATCACCCCCAAGGCGTCGAACGTCTCGCGGGCCATGCGCAGGGGCGCCCGCGACTCGGCCGTCCGCCGCTGGCGCCGCAGCCACTCCCCGTACGCCAGCTGCACCCGGGCCCGGACGAAGGGCCATCGTCGCAGGTCGGCGGCGAGCGCGGCGTCGAAGTAGGGTTCCGCCGCCGCCTCGTCGGCCAGGACGGCCCGGGCGTAGCGCAGGTCGGCGTGCAAGGACGACGACGGCGTGGTGAGCGCGACCGCCGCCAGTTCCTCGACGATGCCCGCCACCGCGTGACCTTGACCGCTGTGCACCGCGGCGTCCGCGAGCTCGGCCAGGGAGAAGCAGCGCAGCGCCAGGTGGAAGGCCGGGTCGGCGGGGTCGTGCATCCGTCGCAGGTGGTCGAAGGCGTCGCCGTACCGTCCCTCGCCCAGCGCGGCCAGGCCGCGCGCGAGCTGCACCGTGGCCAGCACCGGACGGGCTCCGACGGGCAGCGCCACCTGCTCGGCCGCCACCGCGAGGCTCTCCACGCGATCCTGCTCGCCGCGCAGCGCGGCGAGCATCGCGCCCGACGCCTGGGCGATGGCGTGCATCAGCGGCTGGGACGTCTCGTACGCCAGGCGGGCCGCCTCCTCGGCGGCGGGGATGGCCACGCTCAGGTCGGCCAGCCGGGCCGCGCTCCACGCCTGCGCCCCGAGGTCCCGTGCCAGGAGGCTGAGCCGGCCCTGCGAGCGCAGGACGGGCAGCGACGCGGCGCAGAACTCCTCCGACAGGTCGAACGCCCCCACCATCAACGCCGAACTGCCGAGCAGCCGAGCAGCCGGGCCGCCGGCCGGGTGGGCGGCCAGGTGGCGAAGCCGCTCGATGACGACCTCGCCGCGCTCGACGGGGGCCGCGAACGCCAGGACCGTCAGCAACCGCCCGTCCAGTTCGTCGACGGGCAGGCTCTCGGCCACGGTGACGACGCGTTGCCGCGACCGCTCGTCGGCATGGGCCCAAAAGCACCGCAAGGACGCGCTGGACAGGAGTTTCAGCGCGAGATCGACGTCTCCCTGGGCCGCCATGCTCTCGGCGAGGTCGGCCAGCGAATGGGCGGCCGCGCTGTCGTCACGGATGCCGTCCTCGAAGGTCTCGCGGATCCACGTGATGCGGGCCCGCTGCCGGGCCGACAGCCGCAGCGACTCGCCTTCGCCGAGCAGGCGCGTGACGACGTCGCGGCGTCCCATCTCGGCCGCGTACTCGGCGGCCCGCACCAGGCGTTCGCACCGGTGGGCGGGGTCCTCGCTGAGCCTGACCGCGTGCTCCAGCGCCGCGACGGCCGACAGCAGGTCGCCCCGGCGCCGCACGCTCGCGGCCGCGGTCTCCAGCTCGGCGGCGATGCTCTCGTCCGGCCTGGGGGTGGAGGCCGCCCGGTGCCAGAGGCGACGGTCCGGCCGGTCGTGCAGGACCTCGGCCAGGGCGGCGTGCGCGGCGCGCCTCTGGGAGATGCTCGCGCCCTGGTAGATCGCCGAGCGCATGAGCGGGTGCCGGAACGACAGTCCGGCCTCGTGCACGTCCACCAGCCGCACGGCGACGGCGGGAGCCAGGTCGTCGGCCGTGACCGGCGCGCCGGTGATCAGCGCGGTGGCGTCGAGGATCTCCGGGAGTGCGGGGCTGTCGTTGAGCGCGGCCACCAGCAGCATGGTCCGCAGGACCGGCGGCAGTCCCGACATGCGGGCGGTGAAGGTCTGTTCCAGCCGGGTGGTCAGCGGGAGCCAGCCCGGCGGCAGGGGGCCCTTCCCGTCCTGCGTCTCCGCGGCGATCGGCAGCTCGACCAGGGCCAGCGGGTTTCCCGCCGCCTCGCGCAGCAATCGGGTGCGCACGGTCGGCGTCAGGGCGGGGCTGTGGGCGTCCAGCAGGGCGGTCGCGGCGGTGTCGTCGAGCCGGTCGAGGAGCAGTTCCGGCAGCCCTGCCCCGTCGAGGGAACTCGGGAAGCCGTCGCGGATCGCGGCCAGCAGCACGATGGGTTCGGAGTCCAGCCGGCGCGCGACGAACGCGAGCACGTCTGCGCTGGCGCGGTCCAGCCAGTGGGCGTCCTCGACGAGGAGCAGCACGGGCGAGCGCGCGGCGGCCTCGCCCAGGAGGTTCAGCGCCGCCAGGGCGATGAGGAACGGGTCCGGCACCCGGGCGTCGGTCAGTCCGAACGCCGCTCCCAGCGCGTCGCGCTGCGGGGCGGGCAGTTGCCCGATCTCGGTGCGCAGCGGAAGCAGCACCTGGTGGAGGCCGGCGAAGGGCATGTGCGTCTCCGACTCCACCCCCGCCGTCCGCAGGATCCGCATGCCCCGCGCGGCGGCGACCTTCGCGGTGTCCAGCAGCAGGGCGGACTTCCCGATCCCCGCCTCGCCGCGCACCAGCATCGCCCCGCCGCCCTGGCGGACGCCGTCCACGAACTCGCCGAGCCGCCGCTGTTCGCACTCTCGCCCGAAAAGTGCCCTTACTGGCTGATTTACTGGCATATGCAGCCATGATCGCTTGCGCCAGGGCTCCCGTCCATCGAACCCGCCGTCACTGCGGCCGGCGGATCGCACCATCACGGTGACGGCGTCCGCCGGGGTGGCGTCCCAGCGGTCGGAGGTCACGCCTTCTTCGGGAACGCGGGTCATGAGGGGTTCCGGCCTTTCACTGATGGGTTCAGTTCCTACGCCGTCAGGCCGTGGCCTCGCGGATGAGGTCGGCGACGACGACGGGCTGGGAGACGTGCACGGCGTGGCCGCCGATGACCTCGACGACCTTCGCCCCGGCGCGCCCGGCCATCCAGCGCTGAGCCGGCGGCGGGATCATCCGGTCCTCGGTCGCGACGAGGTACCAGCTGGGCCTGTGCCGCCAGGCCGGTTCGCCGACCGGCCCGTCCAGGGCGTCCACGCCCCACGGGACCTGGGAGTCGGCCATGAAGGCGGCCACCTGGCCGGGCAGGTCGGCGGCGAAGGAGGCGGCGAACCTGTCACGGTCGAGGAAGAGCAGGCCCTCCCGCGGCGGGAGGAGGGGCGGCGCCGGAGCGCCCGGAGGCGACGCGGCGATGAGGGCGCCGACCGATTCCCCCTCGTCGGCGACGAACGCGGCGACGTAGACCAGCGACGTGACGTTGGGGTGGGCGCCGGCCTCGCCGATGACGACCCCGCCGTAGGAGTGGCCGGCCAGGACGGCCGGGCCGTCGAGGGAGTCCAGGACCCGGCGGGTCAGCGCGGCGTCGTCCGCCGGCGACAGCGCCGGATGCTGCACGACGTGGACACGGAAGCCGTCCCTGGTCAGCTCGTCATAGACGCCCTGCCAGCCGGATCCGCCCACGAAACCGCCGTGCACGAGCACGACGTTCCTGATGGCGGTCATGGTCGCTCCTGAGCCGGACGGACAGGCCCGGCGCCTGTCCTGGTGCCCTCCATCCAAGTCGCGCGCTCGTCGTCCGGCCACGCAGAACAGGACGCAGAAGTGGTGCGGACCTCTCAGCCCGCGGCGTTCGCGAGGTCACGGCAGCGGCCGGCCGCCTCGGCGTCGCCGACGGCCTCGTACACCTCGGCCGCCCGCGCGTAGGCACGGCGGCCCTCCTCGGTCCGGCCCTCCTCGGCCAGCAGGGCCGCCAGCGTCTCCAGGGAGCGGGCCTGCGGGACGGGCAAGTGCGCCTGTTCCATGAACCCGACCGCCTCGGTGAGCTCGATGATCGCCTCGGCCCGGCGGCCGAGCAGCCCCAGACATTCGCCGACGCGGGCCAGCGCGATCGGCCGGATGACCGCCGCGACGCTCGGCGTCACCCCCGAGCGGTCGTCGTTCAGCAGGGCCAGCAGGCCGAGGTACTGCTCCAGCGCCTCGGTGTGCTGCCCGGCGTCGCGCAGGCAGGTGCCGATGGCGCCGAGAGAGTGGCAGTACCGATCCATGTCGCCGTTGGACCTGTGGATCTCCGACGCCCGGGTCTCCGACGCGATGGCCTCATCGAGCCGGCCGAGCCGCCTGAGCGCGCCCCCGGCATGGTGGTGGGCCAGGGCGATCTGGATCGAGGCGCCGCTGCGGGTCGCCCGGTCCATCGCCTGGGCCGTGTAGCGCAGTGCGGCCTCCGGGTCGTCCCGCGGCAGGAGGTGCACCCAGGCCAGCATGTTCAACTGCCTGGCCTGCCGGGCCGGGTCGTCCAGGGCGGCGGCGGCCTCGGCGCCGAGGGTGAACACCTCGTACCAGTGCGGCGCGTGCATCCACCGGTCGGAGAACCAGTCCATCGACTCGGCGCAGTCGAGGACGTCGGCGAAGCGGCCGATGCCCGCACCGTGGCGTAACGCGCTCAGCCAGTTGTCCACGTTCGCGCGCAGCCAGTGGTCGGCCGCCTCCGGGGAGGACAGCTCGGCGGCGTCGGGGCCGGCCGGGCCGGGCACGCCGTACCCGGGCTCGAACCACCGCCCGGCGGTCGTGGCGGTCCGCAGCAGCCACGACGTCAGCGTCACGGTGAGCGCGTCGCTCTCGGCCGCGGCCTCCTCTTGCCGCAGCCGGTCGCGGGCGAACAGCCGGACCAGGTCGTGGAAGCGGTAGCGCCCGGACGTGTGGTCCTGCAGCAGGCCGAGGTCGACCAGCTCGTCGAGGGCGTTCCATGCCTCCTCGACGGACGTGCCGCCCACCACGGCGGCCAGGGCGGCGTCGAAGTCGTGGCCCGGCACCAGGGCCAGCCGCCGGAAGAGCCGTCGCGTGGCGGCGGCCAGCTGCTCGTAGGACAGCCCGAACGCGGTGGCGATCTTGAGGTCGCCGGCGCTGAGCTGGTCCAGGCGGCGTTCCTCGTTCGCCAGCCGGGCGGCGAGGTCGGCGGCGTTCCAGCCGCGCCGGCTGACCAGCCGGTTCCCGGCGATCCGCAGCGCGAGCGGCAGACCACCGCACAGCTGCGCGAGGCGCCCGACGGCCGATCCGTCGTCGGCGGCGCCGCGGTCCTTGAGTATCCCGGTCAGCAGCTCGGTGGCCTCCTGCGGGGGCAGGGGCCCGAGGGCGAGCCTGCGCACCCCTTCCAGACCGGCCAGCAGGCGGCGGCTGGTCACCAGGGCCCTTCCCGCGCCGCCGCCCGGCAGCAGCGGCCGGACCTGCTCCTCGGAGGCGGCGTTGTCGAGCACGATCAGCACGCGCCGGTCGCGCAGCAGGGACCGGTACATGGACGCCCGCCCGGTGACGTCGGCCGGGATCTGCTGGTCGGCGACGCCGAGGGCGCGAAGCAGCAGGCCCAGGGCCTCCTCGACGGGCAGGGGCTGCGGGGACATGCCGAACAGGTCGAGGAAGAACACCCCGTCGGGGAAGTCGGGCCGCAGGGTGTGGGCGGCGCGGATGGTCAAGGTGGTCTTGCCCAGCCCGGCGGAGCCGGTGATGAGCCCGACGCCCGCGGCGCCCGGCGCGTCCCCGGCGCGCAGGAGCTCGCTGGTCCAGGCCAGTCCCGCGACGCGGCCGGTGAAGTCGTCGACGGAGCGCGGCAGCTCGCACAGCCCGGTCGGGCGGGCCCAGTGATCGCGCAGGCGGCCCTCCCGCGCCAGCTCGACCAGGTGCCTGCGGTCGGCGTCGCCGAGGCCGAGGGCGTCGGCCAGGGCGGTGACGGTCCGGTGCTGGGGGCCCTTGCTGCGTCCGCGTTCCATGTCGGACAGCGTCCGGTCGCTGACCCCTGAGGCCGCGGCGAGTTGCTCCAGTGTCAGACGTGCCGCGTGCCGGTGGCGGCGCAGCACCTCCGCGAAGCCGGGTGTGGTGATCGAGTGCTCCTTCGCCGCGTCCGGTGGAGATCACCCAAAGCTTACGGCGAGCTCGGGCCGCCTCCCGGTGCCGCGGCCACGTCGCGCTGGGTGACGCAGTCAGGTGACGCTCGCCCGGCGGCCGGGCCGGTTCCTACGGTTTGCGCCATGACCACAGCACTGCCCAAGCCCCTGGCGAACCGCCTGCGACGCCCCGGCGTCGTCGTCCCGATCGCGGTGATCGGCCTGCTCGCCTCCCTCGCGCCCGCCGCCTCCGCCCAGGCCGCGCGGGCGCCCGTCACGGCCGTCGTCTCCGGGACGCCGTCGGAGACCGGCCGGGAGCCGCGCCTCCCCGCGGGTTTCCAGGAGAAGAAGGTCCGCGTCGGCGACGTCGCGATCAACTACGTGTGCGGCGGACGCGGCCCGACACTGGTGCTGCTGCACGGCTACCCGCAGACCTGGTACACCTGGCGCGAGGTCCTGCCCGAACTCGCCGAGCACTACACGGTCATCGCGCCGGACCTGCGCGGCGCGGGCAGGAGCGACGCACCCGCCGGAGGCTACGACAAGAAGACCCTCGCCGCCGACGTGCACGGGCTGCTGACCGAGCTCGGCCTCAACCGGAAGATCAGGCTCGTCGGGCACGACATCGGCACGATGGTCGCCTACGCCTACGCCGCCGCCCACCCCCGCGACGTCACCAGGCTGGTCCTCAGCGAGGCGCCCATCCCCGACAAGAGCCTGTTCACCTTCCCGTCCCTGACCGCCAAGGGGCCGGGTTTCTGGAACTTCGGCTACTTCAGCCTCACCAACGGCCTGCCCGAGCGCATGGTGAAGGGCAGGGAGGAGCAGTGGGTGGAGAGCTTCGCCGACTCCCTCGAGGTGAAGAAGAACGGCGTCGGCGACGAACAGGTCCGCGAGTACGCCCGCTACCTGCGCGACGACGCCCACCTGCGGGCGAGTTTCGACTGGTTCCGCGCCCTCCCCGAGGACGTCGCCGACAACCGCGTGTACGGCGCGAAGAAGCTCACCATGCCCGTGCTCGCCATCGGCGCCCGCGGCAGCCTCGGCGACTTCGTCCCGGCCCAGGTCCGCCGGTACGCCAAGGACGTGACCGGGATCGTCGTCGAGAACTCCGGTCACTGGATCTTCGAGGAACAGCCCCGGCAGCTCACCCGCACCCTCCTGCGCTTCCTCGCCAAGAGCTGACCCGGCGCCCGGAACAGGAGCCCCCATGCACAGACCACGTCCGTCCCGCACCGGCGACCCGCGCGACCCCTTCCGGTTCCTCGGCGGCCGGGCCCGCGTCCTGGTGCCGGGCGCGGCGACCGGCGGCGCCCTCAGCGTGATGGAGTTCACCGACCCCGAGGGCCACGCGCCACCCCTGCACGTCCACGAGGCGGAGGACGAGATCTGGATCGTGCTCGACGGCGAGATCACCTTCTTCGTCGGGGACGACCGCCACGACCTGCACGCCGGTGCCGTCGCGCACGGCCCGCGCGGCGTCCCGCACAGTTACCTGGTCCGCTCACCGGACGCCCGCATGGTCGTCGCCTTCGGCCCCGCCGGCATCGAGGACTGGTTCGCCGCCAACGGCTCGCCCGTCTCCGGCATGAACGACGTGCCGGCCGCCTTCGACCTCGACGCCGTCGTCGCCTCGGCCATGGCGTACCGGCTGCGCGTGGCCGGTCCTCCCCCGGTGGCCTAGTACCCGCCCCACCCGACGTTCCCGCCCCACCCGACGACTTCCCCGCTACCAAGGAGCTCCGCAATGTCCCCACACACCCGGCCGGGAATCCGGATCCTGCTGCCGCTGGCACTGGCCGTCCTGGCCGTCCTGGTCACGGCTTTCTCATCGCCGGCCACCGCGGCGGCCCGGCGTACGGCCAAGCCCACCGTGGTGCTGGTCCACGGCGCGTTCGCGGACGCGTCGAGCTGGACCAAGGTGGTGGCCCGGCTCCAGGGGGCCGGCTACCCGGTGATCGCCCCCGCCAATCCCCTGCGCGACCTGGCGGGCGACTCGGCCTACCTGTCGAGCGTCGTCTCCTCCATCGACGGGCCGGTCGTCCTGGTCGGCCACTCCTACGGCGGGGCGGTCATCTCCAACGCCGCCACCGGCCACCCCAACGTCAAGGCGCTGGTCTTCGTCGCCGCGTTCGCCCCCGAGCAGGCCGAGTCGGCGCTCGACCTGACCGGCCGGTTCCCCGGCAGCCGGTTGCCCACCAGCCTGGTCACCCGCCAGTACCCGCTGCCCGGCGGCGGCACCGGCACCGACGCCTACATCGACGGCGAGGCGTTCCGCGCCGCCTTCGCCGCCGACCTGCCCGCTCGCGACACCGCCCTGATGGCCGCCACCCAGCGCCCGGCCTCCCTGGCCGCGCTCGGCTCCCCGAGCGGGCCGCCCGCCTGGCAGGCCATCCCCTCCTGGTACCTGGTCGCCGGCGCCGACCAGGCCATCCCGCCCGCGGCCCAGCGGTTCATGGCCAAGCGCGCCGGCGCGCACACCAGCGAGGTCAAGGACGCCTCACACGTGATCATGATCTCCCGCCCCGACGCCACCGCCGCCGTCATCACCGCGGCGGCCCGCACCGTCCGCTGATCCCGCGCGAGATCCACCGGGCCGGAGCCGCGGCAGGCGCGGCCCCGGCCCGGCCGCCCGTCCCGCGCACACCTTCCGAACGGAGACGATCCCCATGATCCACACCACCGCCCGCTCCAGCAGGCGAACCTTCCTCGGCCGGGCGACCGCCGCGTCGGCGCTGTCCCTGGCCGCCGGCCTGCTCGGCACCGGCGAAGCGGCGGCCTCCGGAACCCTGCCCGACTACGCACCCATCCCCGAGGCGTCGAAGGGCCCGGCGCTCAACGACAAGGGCTACTTCGTCGGCCAGATCGCCGGCGCCCTGTACTGGGTCACCGACTCCTCCTACCAGGCCATGTTCCTGACCACCCGGGAGGGCGTCGTCCTCGTCGACGCGCCGCCCACCATCGGGCACAACCTGCTGCGCGCCGTCGAGGAGGTGACCCGGGCCAACGGCCGCCCCCGGCAGGTGACCCACCTCGTCTACTCCCACTCGCACGCCGACCACATCGGAGCCGCCTCGATCTTCGGCAAGGACGTCGTCCGCATCGCCCACACCGAGACCGCGAGGTTCCTGCGCCGGGACGCGGACCCGAACCGGCCGGCGCCCACGGTCACCTTCGACGACCACCACGTGCTGCGGGTCGGCGGCGAGCGTCTCGAACTGGCCCACCACGGCCCCAACCACTCACCGGACAACATCTTCGTCCACGCCCCCGAGCAGGAGACCCTGATGGTGGTCGACGTGCTCTATCCCGGCTGGGTGCCGTTCAAGAACCTCGCCGTCTCCCAGGATGTCCCAGGCTGGCTGCGGGCCCACGACATCGCCATGAGATATCCGTGGCGCACGCTCGTCGGCGGCCATCTCGGCCGTCTCGGCACCCGCGCCGACGGGCACCTGCAACAGCGGTACCTGGCCGACCTGCGGACCAGCGTCCGGGACACGGTCGCCAGGCTCGACCCGGCGCCGTTCTTCGACAAGTACGGCCAGGCGGGCAACGCGTGGGCGATCTTCGCCGGCTACCTGGACGCGGTCGCCCGGCAGGCCGCCGCCCCGGTCGTCGCCGGCTACCTCGGCAGGCTGGCCGCCGCCGACGTGTTCACCGAGGACAACGCGTACGGCCTGCTGGAGTCCATGCGGATCGACACCGGCCTGCTCGGCCCCTTCGGCATCCACCCCTGACCGGCGGGCCCGGCGTCCGGTGGTTCAGGGCCGTCGGCGGCTGGCCCGCCATTCCGGGGCGAGCACCGACCAGAGCTCGGCATCGTGCCGTTCGCCCCGGTGCAGGTGGCTTTCGCGCAGTACGCCGTCCCTGGTCATCCCGAGCCGCCGGGCCACGGCGATGCTGGCCGTGTTCCCCGCCGCGGCCTGCCATTCCACGCGGTGGATGCCGCGTTCCTCGACGGCCCAGTCGATGATCACGCGGAGGGCCCGGGTCACCAGGCCCTTGCCCGCCGCCGACGGTTCCAGCCAGCAGCCCGCCTCGGCGGTGCCGTGCTGGACGTCCATCATCCGGAACAGCACGCCGCCGGCCAGTTCGCCGTCGACCCAGATGCCGTAGATGCGCCCGATGTCGGCCGCCGCCTTGTCCGCGTACTCCTGGAGCACCGCCCTGGCCGATTCCAGGTCGGTGACGAGGTCGGGCAGGGAGATGAACCGTCCGATGAACTCGCGTCCCCGGTCCACGTGGCTCAGGAACTCCTCGGCCCGCCAGGGCTCCAGCAGACGCAGCTCGGCGCCGTCGTCACCCAGGGAAATCGCGAACATCGCTGCCTTCCGTCCATGCTTCACCCGTTCTGCGAGATCTTCTCACGGGGGTGAGCCGCCCGGACCGGACGAGATCGGCGACCGTCGCCCGCCTGCGTCGCGAGCTCGCCCGCGGCACGATCGAGCCGGCCGTGCTGTCGGTCCTCGGGTTCACCGCCGATACGGCGGGCCAGGCCGCGCGAGTACTACGTCATCACTCCGGAGGGTCGCACCTACCTCGCCATGCTGCGCGCCGAGTGGAGCGCCCTGGTCGACGGGATGCGGCAGCTCCTCGACACCCTTGGTGAGGTGCGGGAATGAGCAACGACCGAGAGATCGTCCTGGCGGCGCGACATCTCGCCGGTGTATCGAAAAACGCATACGCCTCGGCAACAGGCCTCCGTCTTCACTGAAGGCGCGGATCACAGCACGTCGGTGCCGCCGTGCGGTGACCGTCCGCCGCACGGCGAGTCGCGGCGAAGACGATCACGAAGGGGAGAAGGCTTTGACCGATGACGGAATCTGGGACCGGAGGTCGCTGTTCCGGGGCGCCGCCGTGCTGGCCGGCGCCGCCGCGACCGCGCCGCTGCTGGAGAGCGCGGCCATGGCGGCGACCGGCGGCGGCGACGCGGACGCGCTGTTCAAGGCCGGGAAGTTCGAGCAGGCCGGCCGCGCGTACGAGGAGATCCTGAAGAGGGACCCCCAGAACCTGAGCGCGGCTCGCGGGCGTGGCCATGTCGGGCTTTTGTCGAACCGGTTCGCCGAAGCCGAGAAATACCTCAAGACGGCGGTCAGCCTGGCGCCCGGCGACAAGGAGGCCAACGAGCTCCTGGGCGACTGCTACATCCGGCAGGACAAGTTCGCCCTCTCCATCCCCTGCTGGAAGGCGGCCGGTGTGGACGACTACGCCCAGTGGTTCGCGGCGGTCAGCGGCGAGCCGTACCAGATCAAGGGCGACGTCGGCCGGGTCCGGTTCCAGCAGATGGACCCGAGGCCGCTGGTGGAGGCCTCGGTCAACGGCGGAGCGGCGAAGAAGTTCACGTTCTACACCGGCGCCCCGAATCTGAGCCTGACCGCGTCGGTGGCCCAGGAGGCCGGGTTGAGCCCCGTGGTCAGCCAGAAGACCGACTTCGAGGGCACCCCCATCTGGGTCTACTACGGGGTGCTGGAGTCCTTCAAACTGGGCGACCTCGAACTGCGCAACGTCCCCGTGGGGTGGTCGTCGACGGAGTCGGGCGGCGACGTCGGCACCGACGGCGACGGCATGATCGGCACGTGGGTCTTCTACCACCTGCTGACCACGTTCGACTACGCCGGCCGGCAGCTGATCCTGCGCCGCCGCACCCCCGAGACGGCCAGGAAGGCGCGCGCCGCCGCGGCACGGGCGGGGGCCTCGCCTCTGCCGCTGTGGCTGGCCCGCGACCACAACCTGCACAGCCTGGGCAGCATCGCCGATTCCGGACAGCGGGTGGTGGGGGTGAACCTGGGCGGGTTCGGCGAGATCGCCGCGGGCATGCCCGGGGACGTGGCCAAGCGCCTGGGGGTGCGCACCGACCAGGACCGCCCGATCGAGACGTTCGCCCACAGCCACCCGACCATCACCTATCCCTGCTACCCGAAGGAGATCAGACTCGGTGACGCCGTCGCCCGGCACGTCTACTGCGAGGCCGACCCGAACATGCCGGTCAACGTGCCCTGGCCCTACGGGACGGGCTTCGACGGGCTGGCCCACTTCGCCCACTGCTTCTTCAAGCCCTACAACGTCACCCTCGACTTCACCGACATGAACCTCTACCTCGTCCGCGGCAAGGCCACCTGATCACCGTGCGGACCGGCGGTCGTACGACGACGTGAAGGGGCCCCGGCCGGATGACCGGCCGGGGCCCGCTACCCCTGAGTCCGACGGTCAGACCGTGATGGTCCAGGAGTCCAGGAAACCGGTGTCACCGAAGTAGACGTCCCGGATGTCGAGCGTCCAGGTGCCGGCCGCCTGCTGGCTGACCGGGACCGTGAAGGTCCTGGTGCCGTACTGCGTGCAGGAGGTGCCGCCGTAGGCGTCGACCAGGTAGTAGGTGCCGCTCGGGCCGCGGAGCCGGATGTTCAGGTCCTCGGCGCAGGTGTGGCTGATCGTGATGGACAGCTTGACCGGGGACGCCGCGGTGCCCGTCGCGTTGGACGTGATCGAGCTCGTGGTCGTGGAGTAGTCCCTGATCTGGTAGTTGGTGTCGTTGGTGAACGTCCGGCCGCCGGGGTTGCCGGTGCCGACCGTGAGGTTGAAGGTCACGTTGTGCGTGGTCGAGCCGGTGCCGGTGACGGTGATCGGGTAGGTGCCCTGCGCGGTGGACGCGCCGACCGACAGCGTCAGCGTCGAGGAGTTGCCGGAGGTCACCGACGCCGGGTTGAAGCTGGCGGTGGTGCCGCTGGGGAGGCCGGAGGCGGTCAGGTTGACCGTCTGGGCGCTGCCCGAGGTGGTCTGGGTGCCGACCGTGGTCGTCGTCGTGGCGCCCGGCAGGGCGCTGCCCGAGGTCGGGTTCAGCGACAGCGAGAAGTCGGGGCCGGCGGTGCCGCAGGCCGGTTCGCCGGAGGCCGCGGTGACGCTGACCGCGCTCCAGGCCGCCTTGGTGCTGTTGCACTCGGCGCTGTTGGCGCCGTACAGCTCGATGGCCGCGGCCACCGAGGCCGCCCTGATGTTGGTGTAACGCCAGGAGGACGTCTTGCGGTTGAGGGCGCCCATGTAGATCTTGCCGGCCTTCTGGATGCTGACGCCGGTCACCGAGGAGGGACCGCCGGAGCAGATCGGGCTGGACGGCTTGCCGCCACCGGGGTTGTTGCCCTCGGCCAGCAGGTAGAACCAGTGGTTGAGCGGCCCGGCCGCCGAGTGCACCTCGGTGTTGGGGATGGAGGAGGAGTAGCAGTTGGGGTCACCCAGGGCACTGGGGTCGTACATGTTGCGGATCGGGCCCTGGCCGACCAGGTCGACCTCCTCGCCCACCAGGTAGTCCGGCGGGTCGTTGGGGTTGTTGGCGTAGGCCTCGGTCAACGCGCCGAAGATGTCGCCGGTGCCCTCGTTGATGCCGCCGTTCTCGTTGCCCGAACCGGCGCCACCGGGGGTCGTCTGGAAGACGGCGTGGCCGAACTCGTGGGCCACCACGTCGATCGGGGTGGCCTGCTGGGTGTTGGCCTGGTTGTGACCGAAGTTGGTGTAGCTGCCGTTCCAGTAGGCGTTGACGTCGGCCAGGCCGACCCGCGCCGGGAAGCCCCTGCCGCTGCCGTCGATGCCGCTGCG
>NZ_JBITEZ010000012.1:0-405303 GCF_044455665.1 Nonomuraea sp. NPDC051191
CGGCCCGTAGCTGGGGTGCCGGCATGAAGCGCGGCGTGTGGTACTTCGGCGCGACCTTCCCACCCCGGGTCCGGCAGGCGCTGCCCGCCGGTGCCCGGCACGTGGGACAGTCGAACGCCTCGACCGCGGCGGCCGGGTCGGCAAGATCGCTCATGTCGCAAAACCTGTCGCGAACGCTGTTGTGAGAAAACGGTTTTGCGAGAGGTTGTGGGAACGGCGGCCAGGGACAAACCGGACAGCTCCGGGCGACGGGGCGAGGTCTGTCAGAACTCCTCATTTCTGAGAACACGAACAGTAGCCATAATTACTCAGAGTTACTTTGGGGCTGGTGGCGTGAACCCGAGCAGGGAGCCCATCGCCATGCGCTACGTCAAACCCGGCGCCGAAGCCATCGCCAAGGTCACCGAGGTCCTGGCACCCCGTCGGCGTACCCACTGATCAACTGAGTGGCGGCTTGCCGGAGCTATAGGAGTTCCGGGCCGTATTCGATGGCGCCGCCCTTGGAGATGACGCGGGCGCGGCGGAACTCCAGGTCGAGGTCCTCGATGTTCAGGGTGAGGATTTCCTCGGCGCGGGCGGCCGTGTCGTACAGGAGCCTCCACAGCACCCGTTCGCGCAGGGCGTGCGCGGGGTCGGTGAACAGCTTGTCCAGCCGGGCGGCCGGGAGGGCGCGGTCGCCGCGGCGGGCGCTCTTGCGGCGTTCCAGGCGCCGGGCCGGGTTGGTGGCCAGCAGGTCCTGGCGCTGGGCCCAGGTGGTGAAGGAGACCAGCGCGGACAGGTGCCGGTTCCAGGGTGGTGGCGGCCGCGGCCGTCATCGGCGTTGCGGGCGAGGGGCCGTCGGCCGGGGCCGGCGAGCCGGGGAAGGACACGACGGACACGAAAGTCCTCCAGGCAGGCGATGTGACACATGACGTAGCCGAGTCGCCGCGGTGGCGGCGAACGCCGAGCTGGGCGGACGCGGCCCGATGGCCGCCTATGTGACAGATAATGCAAGTTCTGTGTCACACCGCACGGGGGCGGGGTATCGCTTCGGCCTCCTGGCGCAGGATGACGATGGCCGAGTGCCCCGGCCTGGATAGTGGCTCCGTGGGTTTGCTCCGTCCCCCTTATGGCGCGACTTCGGCAGCCAGTCGGCGAAGGTGCTCGGCGAGGCCGGCGGCGTCCTCGGGGCGCCATGATGCCGTGAGGCGGGCGAAGACTTCTTCCTGGAAGGCGTGCGCGCCGGTCAGGATGTCCGCTCCGGCGGGGGTGACCATCAGCGTCGCGCGGCGGGCGTCTTGTTCGGAGGCTTCGCGGGTGACGTAGCCGTGCTTGACGGCCTCGCTGATCATGCGGCTGGCACCGGAGCGGTCGAGGCCGAGTTCGTGGGCGACGTCGGTGACCGAGACCTCTCCGAGTCGCGCCGAGGCGGCGTCGATCGCCTCCAGGACGAGGATGTCCTGCACCTTGGCCATGTCGCCGGTGAGTTCGACGGCCGCGGCCGTCACCCAGCGGCGGGACCAGAAGCGGACCAGTCGAAAGAGGGCGGGGCCCGCTCCGGCGAGATGGGCTCGCGCCGGGTCCTCGACCTCGTGGCTGTGCTGTCTCTTGAGTTCGGGAAGCATGGACCCTCCAGATTTGCGTGCGTTTCGCAAGCATTCTAGCGTGTGCGATATGCACACATCTACTCCCCCAGTCGCCGCCGGGCCGCCACGGGCGACACCACTCGCCTTCGCCGCCCTGCTCATGGGCATGCTGATGGCCCAGCTCGACACGAATATCGTGGTCGCCGCGCTGCCTGCCATCTCGGCCGACCTGCAAGCTGGCGGAGCCATCGCCGCGATCACCGCCGTCTACCTGCTCGCCGTCACGGTCTCCACGCCCATCCACGGGAAACTGGGCGACCTGCTGGGCAGGCGAACCGTCTTCAACGGCACTCTCATAGCCTTCGCCGCAGGCTCACTGGCCTGCGCGCTGGCACCGTCCATGCCCGTCCTGATCGCGGCGAGGGCCATCCAGGGCATCGGCGGGGGCGGACTGGTGGTCACCGCGATCAGCGCCCTGGCGCAGATGTTCACCCGCGAGGAACTGGTTCGACGCCAGGGCCATCTCACCGGCGTCTTCGCGCTCTCCTCGCTGGCCGGACCCCCGCTGGGCGGTCTGCTGGCTGCCGGGCCCGGCTGGCGCTGGATTTTTCTGGTCAATCTCCCGCTGTGCGCTGCGGCAGCGGCGCTGTCGCAGCGCGGGCTGCCCGGCCGGCCGCAGGACCGTAACCGCAGCTCGTTCGACACGCGGGGCGCCGCCTTGATCACGGTGATCGGCGGCAGCGTGGTCACGCTCGGTTCCATGCAGTCGCTGGCCCGCAACCCGTGGGGCACGGCGGCCGTGCTCGCCGCCGTGGCCGTCTGCGCACTGCTCTTCGCCAAGACCGAGCGCCGCGCCGCCGAGCCCCTGATTCCACCCGCCCTGTTCGGCGATCGCGCGGTGGCTCGCAGCATCGCCTCAACAGGCCTGGCCGGCATCGCGCTGTTCGGCACGTTCGCCTTCATCCCGCTGGCCATCAAGGAGGGGACCGGCGCCGGCAGTGGCGAGACGGGGCTGCTCTTGCTAGCGCTGACCACTGGTCAGCTAGCGGCCACCACCATGTTCTCCATCCTGGCCCGCCGCTACCCGGCCCTGTGGCGCTGGGGCCGTATCGCGCTTGTCCTGGGGATCGCCGGCATGGCCGCTCTGGCCGTGCTCCCGGCCCTCCACGACGCGCCGCGCCTGGTCAGCATCCCGCTGGCGATCGCGGGCATGGCGCTGGCCGGCAGCGCCCTGGGCCTGTCCATGCAGGCCTACACTTTGATCGCCCAGGGACGCGCCCAGCCGCACCAGATCGGCTCTACCATGGGCGCCCTCACCTTCGCCCGGCAGCTCGGTGGCTCGCTCGGCGCTGCCGTCTTCGGCTGGCTCCTGCTCACCGCATCCGGCACCCGAACCGGCGTGATCATCGCCCTCGCCGCAGCCGCGATATGCCTGGCCGCTGCCCTGGCCGCCGCACCCCGCGCCAAGGACGACTCGGCCACCCGTGCCTGAGCAGCACACGGCCGCGCGCTCTCACCCGAGCACGGCAACCGGGAAGCCGGACACCTTCAGGAGAACGTGCGCCAGGCGACTCGCTTTATCGCCCCCACGCGTCATTGAACTGCACCGTTGCTTTTGAGGACATGGTGACGGCCCGTGCCGTGCGCAGGCCGTCACCGCCTACACCTGCTTGTGGTGCGGACCAGGGACGCTCAGGGGGTCAGCCCCAGCTCGCGCAACTGAGCGGGCCGCGCAGCATCGCCGGCGGCAAGCACCGCGCGGCCGGCCTGGTCGAGATCCTGGCCGCCCGACTGCGCGAGCACGGCCAGGCCGTCGACGTCCACCACCGCCACGCGCACCTGCCCCGTGTGCTCACGAAGTAGGGCGTCCGGGACCGTCGCAACCGGCCCCGGATGACCCCAGCATCCATCACCAGCACCGCCGAGATCGCTCCCTTGGAAGCAGCCCGGCTTTTCGGGCAGGGCGGGGGCCTGCGTACGCGTCAGTCGTTGTCGTAGATCTGGGCGACGGAGGCCTTGACCCGGTCATAGCTGTCGACGACCAGATACCAGTAGTCGTCGTGGGGCACCTGCAGAACGATGGGGCTGACGTCGTAGAAGCCCCCGTTCATGAGACAGACCCTGGCAACTGAGCCGCGCCGGTCCACCTCGAAGCAGGCGCCGCCCGCGGTCTCCCCAAGGTCCCAGTAGGGGCGCAGACCAAGTAACGCCGAAAGGGATAGTCGCCTGGTCGCAGGGGGTGTGCGTGCGAGGGTTACGGCTCGGACATGGCAGGATAAGTCCGGCGCGATATTGGTCTGCGACCCCTGATCAGCCGAAGTCCGGAGTCCGCACCCTGCTGAGCATGCGGCCGAATTGGGGCGGAGACAGGGAGCACCGTCCGGTCAGCGCTAATTGGCGGCTAGGGCCAGCTTCGGGAGAAGGACGCGTCCAGGCCATCGCCGACATCCTGGGCGAACGCCGCCTGAGCCTGCGCGGCCTGGCCGCCGCCTCCGGCGTCAACCGCCAATCCATCGCCGACTTGTTTGCCGGCCGTTCCTGGCCCGACGCGGCCGCTGTCGCCTGACGCGGTCATGCCGTCAGGCGACCGTTCTCACGGCAGGAGCTTGGCGGCCTTGACCTTGTGCAGGTGGATCACGACGTCGAAGGATCTGCCGAGGGCGGCCTTGGTGGCTTGGTCGGGTGACCAGAAGCCGCCGCCGATCAGGCGGGTGGGGCGGGGCTGGGCGAGCCAGGTCTTGGCGGGTTGTGGTGTGGTGCGGGTGTCGAGGATGAAGTCGCGGTGGTGGACCTGGTCCAGGATGTGTTCGTTGTAGTCGCTGTCGGCGGCGGCGACGGAGCCTTTGCAGGTCAGGGGTCGTTCGGCGGGGGTGGCGCCGGCGGGGCAGGTGCCTTTGTCGAGGCTGAAGTTGTAGCCGCCCTGGTCGAAGCTGGTGCCGACGGCGACGAAGCGGTTGCCGAGGTGTTGGCGTAGGACGCCGCCCATGGGGGCGGGGACGAACATGGTGTCGATCGGGGTGTAGCTGATGTGCGCGTTCAACCCGGACATCTGGATCTTGTGGCCGGTCGTCTTGTTCCACCAGACGACGTTGTCGGCCAGTGCGGTGTCGCGGTATTCCTGGGCTTGGCGGCGTCCTTCGGCGGTGGCCTGGTCGAAGGCGAAGTCGGTGAAGGTCTGGGACAAGGCGCGGGCGTGCTGCAGCGCCCACTGGTAGTCGTCGCCGCCGGGCTTTTGCCGCTGGAGGAGTTCGAGGGCTTCGGTGGCGCGCCGGGCGTTGTCCTTGCGGGTCTGCAGCGGCTGGGTGAGCGCGATGCCCATGTACTCGCCGGCGTTGGGGGTGGTGGGCCGCAGTCCCCCGTACAGTTTGGTGAACTGGGGTGTCAGGTCGGGGTGGTGTTCGGCGATGTAGCCGAGGACTTTGTCGAACAGGACGTCGCCGGGGTAGAGCAGGTCGGCGCCCATGAACTGGACCTTGGCCGGGTGGGTGGTGTTGTAGGAGCGCATCCAGGTGATCAGGCCGAGGAACTCACGGTTGTTGAACAGGCCGTAGGGACCGGTGACCTCGTCGTGCAGGATCTGGCGGGGGTTGCCCTTTCCGTGCAGGACGTAGTCGTTGAGCCGCACGCCGGTGCTCCAGCTCAGTTCCCGGGCGAAGGTGGTGAAGCCTTTCTCGGTGACCAGGTAGCGGAAGAGCCGGTGGTTGAGGGTGTAGAACTCGGCGGTGCTGTGTGTGGCTTCTCCGACGCCGACCACCTTCGCACCCGCCACCATCGCGCCGAACGCGTCCAGGTCGTGCAGGCCACCCTGGGGTGAGGTGGCGACGAGGGGCTTGGCCACCGCGTTGAGCGCGGCGACGACCTTGGCGTCGCCAGGCTCGGCGACGGCCGCGGAGGCACTCGCCGCGGCGATGCCGGCGGTGGTGACGGTAAGGCTGAGGGCCAGGACGCTGGCCCGGATCTTGGTGTTCACAGTGATGTTCCGATGCGTGAGGGGATCTTTGTTGACGAATCAGAGCCTGCTGGACCGCGCTGTCAGCGCACTCACCGTGCGCTGACAACGGTCCGCGAGGGTGTCAGTGCCTGCCGGCCGGGGTCAGACACGAGGGCCGAGGAAGCAGCCACCGGAGGCGTCGATAATCTGTCCGGTCACCCAGCGGCCCGCCTCCGAGGCCAGGAAGGCCACCACGTCGGCGATGTCACTGGGCTGCCCGGCCCTGGAGATGGCGTTGCCGCTGCCCACCATCTGCTGGACCTCGGGGTTGTCGAGCATCCAGGGGTTCATGTCGGTGACCGTCGGCCCGGGCGCCACGGCGTTGACCGTGATGCCCCGCCCGCCGACGACCTGGGCCAGGGAGCGGCTGAGCACCTCGATGGCGGCCTTGCTCATCGCGTAGGGTTGCTCGGGCATCGCGATCCTGGTCGCCGCGGTGGACAGGTTGATGATGCGGCCTCCGTCGTTCAGCAGGGGCAGGGCCCGCTGGATGATGAACAGCGGCGCCTTGGTGTTGACCGCGATGAGCCGGTCGAACGCCTCCGGCGTGATCGTCTCGATCGACTCGGCGGTGATGGCGGCGTTGTTGACCAGGATGTCCAGCCGTACCTGGCCGGCCTGTGCGGCAAGGCCCGCCTCCAGCGCGGCGAACAGTGTGTCCACGTCCCCGGGCACGCCCAGCTCGGCTTGGATCGGGAAGGCCCGGCCGCCGTCCTTCTCGATCAGGTGCACGGTCTCCCGGGCTGCTGCCGCGTTGCTGCCGTAGTGCACGGCCACCAGCGCCCCGCCAGCCGCCAGCCGCCGCGCGATGGCCCGGCCGATCCCGCGAGAAGCACCGGTCACCAGCGCTGTCTTGCCCATCAATGGGGTCATTGTGTCGCTCCAGAAGTAGTCTGAATCTCCGGCGACTAGGATCGACTCCGACCATCGCCCACAACAATGACGAAACATGCAATGCCGTATTAATCGCTGAGTTAACGCGGGGGGGTCGTGGAACTGCGCGACATCGAGATCTTCCTGACCCTGGCCGAAGAGCTCCACTTCGGCCGGACCGCCGAACGGCTGCTTGTGACCCCCGCCCGCATCACCCAGGCCATCAAGAAGCAGGAACGCCAGATCGGCGCCGCGCTGTTCGAGCGCACCAACCGCGCCGTGCAGCTGACCCCCCTCGGCCGGCAGCTCCGCGACGACCTCTGGCCCGTCTACACCGGGCTCCAGGACGGCATGCGCCGGGCGAAGCTCGCCGCCCGAGGCAAGACGGGCCGGCTCCGGATCGGCATGGTCAACTCCAACCATGAGGACCTTCGTCCGCTGTTCAACGACTTCGAGGCTCGCCATCCCACCTGCGAGATCCACTTTCGCTACGTCGGGTTCGGCGACCCCTTCGGTCCGCTGCGGGCAGGAGAGGTCGATCTGCAGATCGCCTGGCTTCCCGTCAATGAGCCGGACCTCACCGTGGGCCCCGTCGTCTACATCGAGCCCGTGGTGCTCGCCGTCGGCACCAAGCATCGGCTGGCGGGGCGGCCGTCGATCTCGTACGAAGATCTCGCCGACGAGGTGGTCATGGGCGGCGCCAAGCCGGACTACTGGCGAGAGGCGCTCACCCCCCGGTACACACCCAGTGGTCGGCCGATTCCCATCGGCCCCATCGCCACGAGCTCCGCCGAGATGCTCCCCCTGCTGTCCAACGGCGAGGCCGTCTCGCCCGCCCACGCACACGCCGTCCGCTACTTCGCCCGGCCGGAGATCACGTACGTGCCCATCCATGACGCCCCGCCCGCCCGCTGGGCGCTGATCCGGCGCACAGCCCGCCAGGACGACCTCATCCAAGACTTCCTACGAGTCGCGCACGAGTTCGGCCCGATCGTCCATCAAGAGTCCGGGTCTCACCCGTCGGGTTGACCGGGGAGCACCTGTCCTAAAGTGCCCCGATCAGCGACATACCAGGAGCAGCCAGGCGTGACTTCGAGCGCACGAGGCGGCGGTGTCCTACCCGAGAAGATCCTGAAGACCGCTCAGACCACCGCGCCGCTGGGCCGACGCCGGCTTCCGGCCAGCCATCGGGACAGCCTCCTGGATCTTCTGCGCGAGATCCATGCCAGGTATGGGCAGTACGCCGCTGCTCGGTTGCGGCACGGCAGAGCTGCTGATCCCAGAACCGGATCTCGTGCCTGCTCCTGCCGAAAGCGGCCAGGCCCGCGTCACAGCGGTGGGCGAGCCCCCTGTGGTGACGCCCAAGCGTCGAGACGGACGGTCGCTGCCCCCCGTCTGATGGGCGTCATCTCCCTGATCAAACCGGCGGCGACCTGCGTGGGCTGCTATGCCTGGGGCGTGCTCCCGGGGCGATACTGCCGCGCCTGCTACACCTTCGGCCAGCTCCACCAAGTCGGCCAGTGCGCAAGCTGCCACCGCGAGGTCCCGACCAAGAAGGGGTATTGCCGGCTGTGCTGGCTGCAGGCCAGCTTGGAGGCCAAGGACCAGGTCACCGTGCTGGAACCGTTCCTGCGCAGGCTCACCTGCCAGCAGCTGTTCCTTAGCAACATACACCGGCAGCGATCCCAAGGTCCTGGGCCGCGCATTGGGCGGCAGGGACGCCGACGCTCCCGTCCCCAGCCGCCGCCCGCTGAACCGGAAACCTCACCTGGTCGCTGGACTCAGCTGCGGCTGCCCATCGCAGTGCGTCGCGACTACACCAGGTTCGACCGGCGCCGGCACGCCGACCCCGCCAACCCGGCACTCCACAGGGCCCGCGCGGCGGCCGCCGCTCTTTCCGAGGCTCGGGGCTGGACCCGGCGGATCATCAGTGACGTCGACCGGGCCCTGGTCATACTGCTGTCCACCCACACTGCCGACGACCGGATCCGCTTCTCGGAACTGTTTCCCAAGCTGCGTCACCGCGGCCTCAGCGTCGGACACACCGTCGAAGTCCTCGCCCGCATCGGCCTGCTCGATGATGACCGCGTCCCCACCTTCGACCGCTGGCTGGCCGGCAAGCTGAGCGGCATCGCTCCAGGCATCGCCGCCGACGTCGAGGCATGGGCCCGCCTGCTGCACGAGGGCGGGCCTCGCCAGCGAGCGCGCAGCATCCAGACCGTCTGGAGCTACCTCACCGAGATCCGGCCCGTCCTGCTCGACTGGTCAGGCACCTACGATCACCTGCGGGAAGTCACCCGCGATGACATCGTGACCATCAAGGACACCCTGCAGGGCGCCAAACGGGAGAACACCATCGTGGCACTGCGCTCGCTCATGCGCTTTTGCAGGAAGAGCGGGCGGATCTTTCGCGACCCCACCATCCGCATCCGCATCGCACGCCGGCCGGAAAAGGTGATCCTCCCCCTCGCCTCCGGCGAGATCGACCGCGCCGTCGCCACCGCGACGACCCCGGCGATCCGCCTTATTCTCGCCCTGGCCGCCGTCCACGCGGCCCGGCCCAAGATGATCCGCGACCTCCGGCTCGAAGACATCGACCTGGGCAACCATCGCATCACCATCGGTGGTCACCCTCGCCCTCTCGACGAGCTCACCCGTCAAGCGCTCCTCGCTTGGCTGGACTACCGGCGCAGCCGCTGGCCGAACACCGCCAACCCCCACGTGCTGCTCACTCAGCACACCGCGATGGAGACCTCCCGGGTCGGCAAGCTCTGGGTCACCAACGCCGTCCGGGGCCTGACCGCCACCCTGGAGCGCCTTCGCATCGACCGCCAGCTCGAAGAGGCTCTGATTCGCGGCCCCGACCCACTGCATTTGGCTGCCGTGTTCGGCATCGACGACAAGACCGCCATCCGCTACGCCAACGCCGCCCGCCACCTCCTGCAGGCCGCTGCGGAGACGCCCGAACCACCGTGACACCATAGGCGTCGTGATCTCCGCTGATGCGCTTGTCAGCCGAAGGCTGCTCCAGGTGACGGTGTCCTGGCACATCCACCCCAGCGACGACCACGCCTCACTGGTGCACATGTGGTTGCACCTGAGCGATCTCGGCCCGGTCCGCTTCCACACCGCCCCCGACGCCTCGCTCGAGCTGACGCTCGATCAACCACACGACTCCTATGACATGGACGAGTACGGCCAGGTCACCGTCGGTCCCGTTCCAGATGATTTTCTGATGAGCCGATTCATCGGCCAGTCGATCCGAGCCGTTCACCGCATCATCGACCACCGGATCGAGACGGAGATCGGCCTCCGGCTCGAACTCGATCACGGCGACGTGCGCATCCTCAACCTGGGCGACGAACTGGTCATCACCGACACTGCTCTGCCGGACGCGCTCGAAACCGCTCTCCGCTGACACTCTTCGCGACATTCAGTGCGCTGAACCCACGAGGCGAACATGCCTTGAGATGCCGAACCCACGTGAGTTCCCACTGAAGAACCTTCAGTTCGCGTGAACTCTGGGCTTTTTGGGCCCTCCGTTCGGGTTCGTGCGATGAGCCCCGAAGTAGCGGGCAGAAGTCCGATGCGGAGCTGCCCCACACCTCGTAACGGTGTGCCGTCAGGAGCGGAATCGTGTACGTGGGTCTTCTCCGACGCTCTCCCCGCCCGTCCGCCCCTCCTCCCGCGCTGCGGCCGCCGCGTTCGGCTCCTCAATCTCTGGGCGCGGATCAACGAAGCCCAGCAACGAGGCTGGCTCGGCGTAGTTCACGGGCTCGCTGCCAGCTTGGAGGCAGCCGAAGCAAAGCTTGCCTCACTTGACCGTCGCGGTCATGTCGTCCTCGGGTTTCCGCCTGAGCGAAACGGACCTGTCGTTAAGGAAGCTGCCACCAAGTACACGCGAGCGCGTTGAGCCTGGTCAGCGTGTCCTACGTTGAGCGGCGGGATCGTGCTCGGCGGTGATGCGGGCGGAGGTCTCCTCGCCCAGGCGCACGTAGCGGCCGAGGCTGCCCAGGTGCTGGTGGCGGGACTTGGCCTGCAGTTCCGGCGCGGTGCGCCCGGCCTCGGCGAGGTGCTGCAGGGCGCTGTGGCGTAGCTGGTGCAGGGTCCAGCCCTGGCCGTGCGGGTCAAGTTCGGCGGTAGCGGTTTTGAACAGGTGCTCGGCGCGCGGGTAGGACAGGCGGCCGCGCCGGGTGGTGGGGCAGAGGTCGGCGGCCGCAGGCGCGCGGGGACCGGAGGTGGGGGCGCGCCGGTCGGCCAGGAACACCGGCCCGGCGATGCGGCCGGCGAGCAGGCGGGGTAGGAGCCGGGCGGTGGCGGTGGCCCAGTGCACGTACTCCAGGGCGCCGCCCTTGGAGGTGACGCGGGCGCGGCGGAACTCGGTGTCGAGGTCTTCGATGTTGAGGCAGAGGATCTCCTCTGCGCGGGCGGCGGTCTCATACAGCAGCCGCCAGAGCACTCGGTCCCGCAGGGCGTGCGCGGTGTCGGTGAACAGCATCTCCAGCCGGGTGGCTGGGATGGCGCGGTCGCCGCGCCGGGCGGGGGTGCGCCGCTCTAGCCGGCGTGCCGGGTTGGTTTCCAGGAGGTCTTGGCGCTGGGCCCAGGTGGTGAAGGAGGTCAGGGCGGACAGGTGCCGGTTCCAGGTGGCCGCCGCGGCGCTGTCCCAGGGCGCCATGGTGGCGGCGTAGTCGTCCGGGGTGAGGCCGGCGACGGGACGCTGCGGGCCGGTGACGGCGGTCAGGCGGGCCAGGGTGTGGGCGTAGTTGCCGCGGGTGGTGACGGTCCGCAGTGAGCTCAGGAAGCGCTCGACCGCGGCACCGACCGACCTGGCGCCTGATCCCGCGACAGATCCCGGTACCGTGCCGCCATGATCGGCGGGTGGCGGGGGGATGGCGGCGGGCACAGATGCTCCCAAGGCCGACGGTTCGGGCTGCTGTGACAGGTAACGCTACCGAGTCGGTGAGTCGCCAGGGAGTAACGAGCTGGGCGGGAGCAGCTCAAGCCGCGTGGCTGTAACAGGTAATGCGAATTCTCTGTTGCAGTTAGGTCGGACTTACCTTCGCGTGATATCACGCACAGTCACTGACGACTACGTTAAGTAATTGATCGCTGTCTGGCAGCACACGCGTGAGCGAACACGGCACGTCGGCTCGCTCGCCTCTCCCCAAGCCTCGACGAAAGGCACAGCCATGTCCTCAGCCCTGTCACCCATGTCTTCAGCCATGCGTAAGGCAACGAAAACTCCGGTGGCAGGGCGGCTGGCCTTCGCTGCCGCGTTGGGCGGCTGCCTGGCACTCTCCGTCCCGGCGGCAAGCGCCGCCGCAGCGCCCGCCGAGGCGGTACCGACCGTCTTCTTCGGCGACTCCTACACCGCCAACTTCGGCATCACTCCCATCAATGACACCGACAAGCCCCGGGGCCTTTGTTTCCAGGCCACGGAGAACTATCCCGCCGTCGCCACCCGGCGCCTGGCCGGCAAGGGCATCACGCTCAGCGTCCAGTCGGACGTCTCCTGCGGAGGCGCGCTCGTCGAGAACTTCGGGCGCGAGCAGCAGCTGCCCTTCGGCGTCGGGACGGTGCCGGCACAGCGGAACGCGCTCAAGGACGACACCAAGCTGGTCGTGGGCGGCATGGGCGGCAACACGCTGGGCTTCACCAGCATCCTCAAGCAGTGCTCGGCAAAGCTGCGGGGCGGCGAGGGAGCGATCCTGCCCGGAGCGCCGGTGGACCCGGACTCACCGTCCGGCGAGTGCCGGGACTTCCTCACCGCGGGCGACGGAAAGGAATGGCTGGACTACAAGTTCGAGCAAGTCGAAACCGAACTGGTGGACATGCTCGACAGCATGAGCTACCTCTCCCCGGAAGCCGAGCGGGTCCTGGTCGGCTACCCCAGACTCGTGCCCCAGGACACGACCAAGTGCCTGACCCCGGCCCCCGGCCAGACGCAACTGCCGTTCGCCGACATCCCCAAGGACGCGCTGCCCGTCCTGGACCAGGTCCAGAAGCGGCTGAACGACGTCATGAAGAAGGCCACCGCAGACACCGGCGCCGACTACGTGGACCTCTACGACCACACCGGGAAAAACACGGCATGCGACGGCGCGGGCCGGGGCATCGGCGGCCTGCTGGAGAACTCCAAGGTCGAACTCGGTACCCAGCCGATCCCGTGGTACGCACACCCCAACGAGAAGGGCCGTACCATCCAGGCCGAGCGCGTGGCCGCCACGATCGAGACGGTCCTCAACCGCTGACGGGGCCCCACAGCCCCGAACCCGGATGACCCCACAGGTCCTGACATGCGTCATCCGCTCCTGAACGAGGCTCCAGGTCCGCCCTGCGACCTGGGGCCCCGTCGCGCGGCCCTCTGTCGCATCAGCTTTCCGGCCCGGGCGGCGGTCCGGTCAGATCCAGGCGCCGGTCAGGCCGCAGTTGCACGGTCCCGTACGGGGTCATGTTGGTGTGGAAGAGCGGGGTGAGGCCGCGCCGGTCGACGGCACGATCAGGCGCGACGCTTGGGGAAGCGAGTGGGAGACGATAAAGCAATGGGTGGTGCGGGCGGGGATTCCCGTCGTCTGAGGGGCCGCTCACGCGGAGACGGTCTCGGCCAGCGGGGTAAGCAGCTCACCGAGCTTGCTCACCGACTCGGGGATGAAGCGGTAGTAGGCCCCAGGTGCCGCGGCGTACGCGCATGACCACGGACATTGCGGGCAACGCCAGCTAAGCGAAACCGGGCTAGCTGGTTCGAGCGGCGTTCGACGCGCTATGTTTCTACCTGGAGTCAGGACGCGCACGCTCCTCGCCGCTGCCACCGTCAGCCCACGCCGATGCGGTAGCACTGTCGGCCAAGGTCCCTCGGGCCCGCGAAGCTTGTATTCCCTTCTTGCTGATCGTATGTGCATCCGCGAAGGCAAGGTGGCGTGGGCCCTGCCGGAACAGGACGACACCGTGCCCAGAAACAGCAGCGCCGCTCGCCGCGAACAAGCCCGCGCTCTCGCGGCCGCCGAAGGAATCACCTACACCCAAGCCCTCCGCCGCCTCGATGAGGCCCGAACCGCGACCAGCGAGGCCGATGGCGACGAGACTGCGTCGGTAGTCCAGAAAAGCGCGGCCGGGCTGGTGGAGGTCCTGGCCGCCCGGCTGCGCGAGCACGGCCAGGCGGTCGACGTCGACCACCGGCATGCGCATCTGCCCCGGGTACTGACCCAGTAGAGGCGTCCGGGACCGTCTCTACCGGCCCCGGACGCCTCCAGCATCCAACCACTGGACCGCCGAGAGCCCCGGGCCCCATGAGATGTGCAAGGGGGCCTGGGCTTCTCCGTGTGTAGCTCTCCCGCCAGGGGTTTTCCGGACTGTCCGAGCCGCTCAATGCGGGTGTTCTCCGGCAGAGTATTGATCGCAGGATGCGTCGAAGTCGCCAGCGATCGGGGCGCGGGGTCAGTCCAACGGTTCTCCGCTGTACTGGCCGCCCCGGCAGACCGAGCCGGACCCGTCAGGGTAGTAGAGGGGGTAGCCGCCCCCCATCACGCAGTCGCCGACGCTGACCGCAGGGGCGGCCGCCGCCGCCGGTGCGAGAACGAGGAAGACGGCCGAGGCGGCCAGTAGGCCACCAGACAGCGCAGCGGGAATGCGAGTGGGGATGCGCATGGAACTCTCCTTGCCCCGAGGGTGACTACTCTTTGCAGTCAATCACTACGTACCGTGATTGATGTGAGGTAAAACCAGTCGCACTGCGCAACCAGGCGATCGCCCGCAATGGCGGCATCCTCGATCTCGACGGCTCCGACGAACGCGTCCAGCAGATCGTTCTCGGCACGCCTGGCGCCGCCGAGCTGGTCGACAACCTGGTGGCCTACGCGATGCTGCCCGCGGGCCCCCGCAGCATCGCCATCGGCTGCGCCGGCGGCAAAACACCGCGCGGCCGGCCTGGTCGAGATCCTGGCCGCCCGGCTGCGCGAGCACGGCCAGGCGGTCGACGTCGACCACCGCCACGCGCACCTGCCCCGGGTGCTCACGAAGTAGGGCGTCCGGGACCGTCCCAACCGGCCCCGGAACCCTCCAGCATCCACCCCCAGCACTTCGAGGTGTTCTTGGCGGGGATCAAGATCTCGCAGATCAACCGGACGACTCTCTGGCCGCGAACGCCCTCGGACGTCGTGCTCGGCCGAAGCGCTTGACCTCAAGCGTGGTTGAGGTCGCAAACTGATCCCATGATTTTCACGGGCGGAGAGCGCGCGTACCTGTCAAACCAAGGACTCGGCCGCCTGGCGACCCTCGCCCCAGACAGGTCCCCCCAGATTCAGCCGGTCGCGATCTGGTTCGACCCCGAGAACGAGACCGTCCGGATCGGCGGCCCGGAGCTGACCAAGAGCCGCAAGTACAAGAATGTCCTGGCCGATCCCCGGGTCTCCCTCGTCATCGACGACCAGTCAGCGACGCCCAACGCCATCGGTCAGACCGGCCGCGGCATCGAACTGCGCGGCCACGCTGAGATCCTCTTCCTGGACCCGCCGCTCCACCCGGCATTCGACCACGAGACCCTGTGCATCCGACCGCACCGTGTGATCGCTTGGAACCTGGAGCCGATCAGTGATCCATCCTTCGAAAGCGGCTCCCACCTTCAGGGCTACAACTCCCGCAACATCTGACCACCCGATCTACTTTGGGCCTGGGCACATGCTGGGGAGCGGGACGCCTCAGCACAGAGAGTTCCCCGGCCCCCTTGAACAGCGAGGGGGCCGGGGAACTCTCTCCGTGCGTAGCTCTCCCGCCAGGGGTTTCCCGGCAGGTCCACGCGCGCGTACGCGAGGGATTTCCGGACTTTCCGGCCCGGCCCTACGGGCCCTCCGCTCCCAAACGTGTCCCCAGTCGCCATCTGGGCCAGCGCCCCGACAGAACCTGGGTTCTGCCCGGTCTCCTGAACGGCGCAACCGCAGGTCAGCGCGATGAGATGGTGTGGCCCGCCAATCCGGTCCCGGTAAACGAGCCGCCGGACCATGCCGAAACCCGGCCTCGGAACAGGCGGGTCAGAGCGGAAAGCCAAGGTCCCTGACCTGCGGCGGCCGATCTACCTTGGGGCTGAGGACACGCTCGGGAGCAGGACGCCTACTCCTGGAGTCTCATGAGCTGCCACTGCGCGAACGAGCTGACCTCCTCGTCACCCACCCTGGCGGCGAGACGCAGCAGCGCCGCGTCGTCCTCGGCCATGCGCGTCGCGATCGCCGCGGCGAACAGGCGGGCCATCGGGTCGTCGCCCTCCAGCGCGGCGACGACCTCGCCCGGGTCGGGATCCTCGGTGTCGGACGCGATCAGCCCGGCCGTGAGCCGCCCGACCTCGGGGTCGGCCAGCCGGGACAGCCCCGCCATGAGCTGTTCGGTCGAGGCCGCCGCCAGGAAGTTCAGGAGCTTCCAGCGGATGGAGGTGTCGGAGGCCCGGCTCAGGGTGAGGGTCTGGGCGATGAGGTCGGCGTGCCGCTCGTCCGCGGCCAGCAGCACGAACTCCACGGCGTGGAAACACACCTGGTGCCGCGGGTGGGCCAGCAGGCGGGGGACCTCGTCCAGCAGCGGCGCGGCCTGCTCGCCCAGCTCCGACAGCAGCCAGGCCCCGGTCTGCACGGCGTCGTCGTCGCCGCTGCGCAGCAGGATGCGCAGGTTCTCGACGGGATAGCCGCCGAACAGCTCGTTGAGCAGGTCGTTGGCGGCCTGGCCGAGAGCCTCGTCGTCGATGGGGCGGGCGAGGATGCGCGCCATCAGGGCGTCGCCCGTCTGTGTCTGCATCTCGCGTTATTTCCCCTCGTTGGCCTTGCGCTCAAGGTCGTTCAGGAGCTTCTGCTCGTTCTCCAGCCGGGCGGCGTGGCCGGGGTCCCGGCCGAGCCGGGCCTCGTTCATCTTCCGCGTCAGGATGCTGTCCTTGACCTCCGCCGCAGCCTGCCTGGCCTGCTCCGGTGTCATCTTGCTGACGTCGCTGCTGTCGGGCAACCTGCCGTGCATGCGCTGCGCGGCCGAGTCGTAGCTCGCCGAGGCGTTCGGGTCGTAGCCACCGCCCTTCCCGCCCTTGTTGCCACCGCCGCCGCCTCCGCGTCTGCGCCGGATCTGGAGCATGCCGTCGCGGGCGTGCGGCCGCCTCTCCATCTCCTTCATGATGCGGCGCATCTTCTCGGTCACCCGGCCGCTCAGCACCGGGGCCAGCCCCCTGGCGGTGCCCTCGGCGCCTTCGATCGCCACCTTGCCCACGGCGTGGCGGGTCATCTGCATGCGTGCCAGGGCGAGCATGCCGCCCGCCGCGCCGCCGAACAGCAACGCCTGGGTGGCGACGGTCAGTCCGTAGGCGGCCTGCGTGCCCACGGCCAGCTTGACCGCGCTGACCACGTTCGCGGTGCCGTCGAGGACGGCCGGAGCGACCTTCGCCGCGGAGGCGGCCTGGGAGATGTGGCCGCCGCCGTCGCCGACCTGGTTCCAGTGGCTCGCCAGGTGTGTGGCCGAGTCGCCCTGGTAGACCTGTTGCGCGCTGCGCATCGTCTCGCCGGCCGCCGCCCCCTGGCTGTCCGACGCGGCGATGACGACGCGCCAGTCGTCGGCCTCAAGGCGCCACTCGTCCTCGTTGTCGTTCGGCCAGGGGAAACCGATGAGGTTGAGGAAGCCCGCCACCTGCGGGTCGAGAGTCACCGCCATGCAGGGCTCTCGAGGCTCTCGATGGTGGCGCTCTCCGCCGCCTGGGTGTTCCTCGACACCGTACGCAGTCCTTCGCCCGTCTCGGCGATCTGCCCGCCGATCCCCGTCAGCGCGTCGAGCGAGGTCTGCAGGCATTCGTTGTAGGAGGCGATGATGGTGGCGAACAGCCCGTCGCCGCCGAAGGTGCGGGCGCCGCTCCCCCGCTGCCGCAGCCGCATGACCGCGGCGTCGTAGTTCGCCCCATGACCGGTGACGTACGTGCCGTCCCGTCCCAGCGCCCCCGTGGCGATCTCAAATCCCGTCATGTCCAGAAAGCATATCCAGTCAATTCCGTCACAGACGTTTACCTCTACACTGAACGTTCACTCGATTGGCTGTCGGAGGTCGACATGCGTTCACCAGCGCCGGAGGACGACGCCGAGTACCTGCACCAGTACGTCGCCCAGAGCCGCCGCGCCATCCAGGCGCTGCACGACGCCCGGGCGTCCATCGATCAGGTGGAGGGCCGCGCGGAGAGCGACGACGGCCTGGTCGAGGCGTCCGCCGACGGCCACGGCGTCCCCACCCGCCTGCGCATCGACCCGCGGGCGCTGCGGCTCGACGAGGCCGCGCTCGGCAGGAAGACCGCCGAGGTACTGCGGGCCGCGCAGGACGACGCCGCGCGGCAGGCGCGGCAGATCGCCGACGGGGTGCGGGACACCACCGCCGCCGTGCCGGCGCCTCTGGACGAGACCTTCGTACGTGCGCGGGTCGAGCAGGCAATCAACGACCTTTACTAGGAGGCCGAGCGTGTTCGGGCCGGAGATCGACCCCGCCAACATCAGCGAACGCGAGCTGGACGAGGCCGCCCGACGAGGCGAGCGCATGCTGGCCTGGCTGGAGTCGGCGCAGGAGGAGTTGCGGGCCGTCATCGGCACCGGCGAGGGGCCGTCGGGCCATGTGCGGGTGACCGTCGACGCGGACGGGCGCGTCCTCGACGTGCGCTACGACCAGCGCGCCCTGCGGCTGGGCGGCCACGACCTGGCCGAGGAGACGCTCGCGGCGGTACGGGCGGCGGCCGCCGACGGCCGGCGGCGCACCCACGACCTCATGCGCGAGGCCGTCCCCGGCTACGACCCGGACCGGACGCAGGCCGAGCTGGAACGGCTGCTCGGCAGCGAGTAGGCGTGAACAGCCGGTCCTGAGCGTGGCGGAGCAGGTCAGGGTGCGGGGGCGGCCGCGACCCGACTGTCCTCCCGGCGCATGGCGAACGCCGGGATCCCGTCGACTTCGGTCCGGCCGTCTCGGCGCGAAGCCGGAGTGCTCGGCGGACGGTCCCGGCTTCCATCGCACCCTGCGGGCGGCGACCGGCACGAGCCGGATGACGTGGCTGCCGCACCGCGCCTTCCCCTGCCCTTCCACGGAACCGGCGCCGGCACCTCACCCCGAACTGCCCACGCTCACCTGAGCCTGCGCCAGTCCGGACGGGTCAGCGGGTGAGGGTGATCTCCGCCAGTTCGCGGAGGTCTCGTCGGCGGCCGTCGAGGGTCGCCTCGGCGAACGCGGTCTCGCCGAGGTGTTCGCGTGTCTCCTCGGCGATGCGGGCGGCGTCCGGCAGGGAGCGGTCCGGGGTGCCGCGTACGGCGTCGCTCGCCGCGATCAGCCGCGCGGCCTGCTCGTACCGGCCTTCGCGCAGCGCGACGTCGGCGATCCCGACCAGCGACTCGGCGATCGTGGGCGGGTACATGTTCTCCATCGCCGCCTCGAACGCCTGCCGCCGGTGCGCGCGGGCCTGCTCGACGTCGTCGGTGAGGTAGCCGTACAGGTCCATGACCTTGGCGCGTACCGAGCTGACCATCTCCGTGTCCCCCAGCAGCTCCTGCACCGAGGCCAGGTGCTCGCGCACCTTGTCCGGCTCGCCGCGCCAGTGGGCGAGCTGCGCCTGCTTGAGCGCCAGCTCGGCCAGGGAGTCCGGCCAGACGATCCCGTCGGCGTGCCGCTGTGCCTCGGCCATGGCCGCGGCGCAGCCCCGCTCGTCGCCGAGCAGCCAGTGGAGCTGGGCCTGCCGCGCCCGCACGCCCACGACGTCCTCGGTCGCGCCCACCTCGGTCAGCGCCACGGCGCCCTCCGCGTAGCACTCACAGGCGCGGACGAAGTCCCCGCGCATGGCCAGCCGGTCGGCCAGGAACGTCAGCGCGAGGGAGATGCCCATGCGGTCGCCCAGCGCGCGGAACTCGGCGAGCGCGGTCTCGGCGTCGACGTCGACGTCGGTCTCGTCGGCGCCGAGCGTGAGCCGGAACCGCCCGCGGGTGAGCCTGGCCTGCGCCCGCACCCACGGGTCGGCGTCGGCGATCAGCGGCTCGAACGCGGGCAGGAACGCCGCCGGGCCCTGGAGCGTACGCTCCAGCAGCGCGGCGAACCCGAGCAGCGGCTGACGCGACCCGCTGCTCAGGGTCAGCCGGTGGGCCTCCTGGATCCACTCCCGCGCCTGGAACTGGTCGCCGCCGACACCTGAGGTCAGGAACATGGTCACCATGAGGGACGCCATCGCCCGCACCTCGTCGGGCACCTCGCCCTCCAGCGAGGCCGCGGCGACGCTCAGCTCGGCGCCCTCGGCCCGGTGGCCGCCGAGGAACCAGTAGTAGCCGGCGGCTCCGACCAGGCGCATCGCCTCGTGCGCCCAGCCCTCGGCGATCGCCCCGCGCACGGCCGTGATGATGTTGTCGTGCTCGGCGTCGAGCACGAGCAGCCACTCCAGCTGCTCGGCCCGGCGCAGGTGCGGGTCGGCGGTCGCGGCCAGCTCGGTGAAGTAGGCCAGGTGCGCCCGCCGGGCCCGTTCGGCCTCCCCCGCCTCGGCGAGCCGGTGGGCGGCGTACTCCCTGATGGTGTTGAGCAGCCGGTAGCGCGGGGCGCCCTCGTCGTCGGTGATCAGCAGCGACTTCTCGGTCAGCGCGGTCAGCACGTCGAAGACCTGCTCACCGGCGAAGGACTCGTCGCCGCAGACGCGTTCGGCCGCCTCCAGGCTCGCCCCGCCGGAGAACACCGACATCCGGCGCAGCACGCCGCGCTCGGCCTCGCTCAGCAGGTCCCAGCTCCAGTCGACGACCGCGCGCAGCGTCTTGTGCCGGGCGAGCGCCGTACGGCTGCCGCTGGTCAGCAGGCGGAAGCGGTCGTCGAGGCGGCGGGCGAGCTGGTCGACGGACATCGTGCGCAGCCGGGCCGCGGCCAGTTCGATGGCCAGCGGGTTGCCGTCGAGCGCCCGGCAGATGCGCGCCATGGCCGCCAGGGTGGGCGCGTCGGAGCCGATGTCCTTGCGCACCAGGTCGGCGCGGTCGCGCAGCAGCCGCACCGCGGGCGAGGCCCCGGTCTCGGCGGGCGCGGCCCCCTCGGTGGGCAGCGGGAGCGGCTCGACCTGCCACAACACCTCGCCGGTGATGCCGAGCGGCTCGCGGCTCGTGGCCAGGACGCGCAGGCCGCGGCACTCGCCCAGGAGCCGGTCGGCGAAGGCGGCGGCGGCCTCGACGACGTGCTCGCAGTTGTCCAGGATCAGCAGGATCGCGCGGTCGCGGATCGCGGTGATGAGCCGGTCCATCGGGTCGCCGCCCCGCGCGCCGCCGAGCAACCCCTGGTCACGCAGGCCGATCGTGGTGAGGGCGGCCTGCGCCAGCTCGCCGCCGGCCCGGACGGGGGCCAGCTCGACCAGCCAGGCGCCGTCGGGCAGCTCGGCGAGCATCGTACGGGCGGTCTCGGTGGCCAGCCGGGTCTTGCCGGAGCCGCCCGCCCCCGTCAGGGTGACCAGCCGGTATCTGGCGGCCAGACCGGCGACCGCGGCGACGTCGTCGTGCCGGCCGACGAAGCTCGTCAGCTCGGCGCGCAGGTTGGTCCTGCGGTTGTCGGCCCGCTCCCCGAGCTCGCCGCGGAGCAGCGCGGTGTGCAGCGCCGACAGCTCGGCCGACGGGTCGGCGCCCAGCTCCTCGGCCAGCCGCTCGCGGGTGCGCTGGTAGACGGTCAGCGCCTCGTTGCCGCGGCCCGCCTCGGCCAGCGCCCGCATCAGCGCCGCCACGAACCCCTCACGCAGCGGGTACGCGGCCACCAGCCCCGTCAGCTCGGAGACCAGCTCCGCGCCCCGGCCGAGCCGGAGGTCGGCCTCGACCCGGTCGCCGATCGCGTCGACGTGGAGGTCGTCGAGCCGCGTGACCACGGCGTCGAAGATGTCGCTGTCCTGCATCACGATGTCGGACATGGGGGCGCCACGCCACAGCTCAAGGGCCGAGCGCAGCAGGTCGGCCCGGTCGGCGGGCTCGGCGGAGCGGGCCTGGACGATCAGCTGCTCGAACCGGCACACGTCGACCGCCTCGCGCGGCACGGCCAGCCGGTAGCCGCCGGAGTCGGCCTCGATCACGCCCTCGGGCAGCAACCTGCGCAACCTGGACACCAGCGCCTGAAGGGCGTTGACCTCGTCGGCGGGCGGCCGCGCCCCCCAGATCCAGTCGACCAGCCGCGCACGCGTCACGATCCGGCCGGGCTCCAGGGCGAGGGCGGCGAGCAACGCGCGCAGCCGGACGCCCGGAACCTCGACCGTGGCTCCTTCAGGGTTCCGGACCTCGAACGGCCCAAGCAATCCGACTCGCACACCCGCAATTGTGCCGGAACCACGACAAGCCCCGGCCCACTTCCGCCCCGCCCCGGCCTCCCGGTCGCCATCACCGCAGGTCAGAGGCATGTCGCGGGCCGCTTCCCAGAGGCGGGTCAGCCGTCGGCCTTGCGGCTGAGGTGCTCCCAGGCGCGGTACTCCGCGCCGCGGGCCTCGTCCATCTGCTGGACGAGGTCGTAGGAGCGGCTGCCGACGATCAGCCGGCGCGGCGGCTCGGGCAGGTCCACCAGCTCCATGACGACGGGCGCGGCGTTGGCCGCCGGCGGGCCGGCGTCCTCGCCCCACATGGCGGCCAGCTCGGCCCGCAGCCCGTCGTAGACCGGGTCGGGCTCGGTGGCCGTGGTGCCCAGCGTGAACAGGCCGGTGTCGTAGCCGCCCATCTGCAGGTTGGTGACCTTGACGCCGAACGGCTCGGCCTCCATGGCCAGCGCCTGCGTGATCGAGTCGAGCGCCGACTTGCCCCCCGCGTACAGGCCGACCGCGGCGACGCCGCCGCCCGCGGCCATCGACGTCACCTGGAGGATGTGCCCGGACCTCTGGGCGCGCAGGTACGGCAGCACCGCCTGGGTGACCCAGATCGCCCCGAACAGGTTGACGTCGAAGTGGGCCCTGATCTGCTCCTCCGTGGCCTCCTCCAGCATGCCGAACAGCAGGCCGCCGGCGTTGTTGACCACGATGTCGAGCCGGCCGTACGCGGCCGCCGCCTTCTCCACGCCCGCCCGCACCGCCGCGCGGTCGGAGACGTCGAGCGGCAGGCGCACCAGAGCGCCCGGGTACCGGGTCTCCAACTCGGCCAGCGGCCCGACGTCGCGGGCGGCGGCCACGACCCGGTCGCCCCTGTCCAGGGCGGCCTCCGTGAACGCCCGGCCCAGCCCCCGGGACGCGCCCGTGATGAACCAAACGCGCATGCGCTCTCGCCTCCTCATTCGTTCAAGACGAGACGGTTCGTCTCGCCGTAGGTCCGTCAGTGTGCCATCAAGGGCCACCGTCTTGTCAAGACGAACCGTATCGTCTCGTTGAGGGTGTATGATGACCGGCGTGAAGAAGCCCGATCCCGCGCGCCGCAGCGAGCGCTCCCGGCAGGCGATCCTCCAGGCCGCCAGGGAGCTGGTGTCCGAGGTGGGATACGCCAAGGTCTCCGTCGAGGCGATCGCCGCGCGGGCCGGCGTCGGCAAGCAGACGATCTACCGGTGGTGGCGTTCCAAGGGGGCCGTGGTCTTCGACTCCTTCCTCGCGCTGAGCGAGGGCGACCAGGGTGTGGTGCTGCCCGACACGGGCGACATCGAGGCCGACCTGAAGGCCGTCATGCGGGCCACCGTGGCGGAGTTCGCCGACCCAGGCTTCGAGGCGCCGATCAGGGCGCTCAACCTGGAGATCGTGGGCGACCCCGAGCTGGCCGCCCAATACCGGGAGAAACTGGCCGGCCCGGTCGACGAGGCCAAGAAGGCCCGCCTGCGCAGCGCCCAGCGGGCGGGCCAGATCGCCGCCGACGCCGACCTCGACCTGGCGCTCGAACTGCTCTACGCCCCCCTCTACCAGCGCTGGCTGCTGCGCTCCGGCCCGCTCACCCCGCAGTACGCCGACGCGCTGGTCGACCTGGCGCTCAAGGCGCTGCGGCCCTGAGCCTCACAGGGCCGCAGCAGGTCGGCCAGGGCTTGGAGCACGGCGTCCCGCCGTTCCTCGTGCAGCCAGCCGTGCCCGGCGTCGTCCAGCACGCGGTGCTCGCCGCGCGGGAAGGAGGCCGCCAGTTCGGCGTGCAGGGCGAGTTTGCCGGCGTTGATCTCGCGCAGCACGTCCTCGGGCCAGAGCTGGGACTGGGTGGCGTCCGCCCCCATGGCCGACAGCACGATCACCGGCACGTCGGGGTCCGGCGGCGCGGTCCTGAACTCCTCGGAGACCTGGTCGTAGAGGTTGCGGCCCTCCAGCCAGCCGGTACGCCAGGCGGAGATGTGATGGTCGACCAGGGCCTCGCGCACGCCGTCCGGCCAGGCGGCCAACAGCCGGGTGACGGCCGGTCGCGCGGCGTCGAGCTGCTCCGGCGTCGGCTCCGGGAGCGCCTGGTCCTTCATCTGGTCGAGCATCTCGCGCGCCTGCCGCGGCGCGCGGGCGGCCATGTCCTCGTGGAAGGGGTCGAGCAGCAGCAGCGCCGCGACGTCGCCGGGGAAGCGGCGGGCGTGGTGGCGCGCGTAGGCGCCGCCCATGGAGTGACCGGCCAGCACGTACGGGCCGGGCACGCCCGCCGCCGTCAGCGTCTCGCGCAGTTCGTCGGTGACCTCGGCCGCGGTGCGGGGCAGCTCGACCGGCTCGCTCCAGCCGGTGCCCGCCCGGTCGTAGAGCACGCTGGTCGTCAGCTCGGCGACGCGGTCGTGCACGTTGAGGTAGTCCAGGCCGACGGCTCCGGCTCCGGGCAGGAACACCACGGGTGGCCCGCCGGCGCCCGAGCGGTGCACCATGATCCGGCGGCCGGCGACGTCGTACAGGCGGCCCAGTGGCGGGGTGTCCAAGGCGTGGTTGGTCATGGTCTCTTCCTTTCTCAGGTTTGAGAAAGGTAGCAGGTGTGAGATCGTACGTCCATGGACACGGTGGACCTGCTTCTGCACCCCGTACGGCTGCGCATCGTGCACGCCATGTCGGGCGGCCGCACGCTGACCACCTCCGACCTGTGCGACCTGCTGCCCGACGTGTCCAAGGCCACCGTCTACCGGCACGTCGGCCTGCTGGCCGAGAGCGGGCTGCTCGACGTGGAGGGCGAGCAGCGCGTACGCGGGGCCGTCGAGCGCCGGTATCGGCTGCACCCGGCGCGGGCGGCCGTCGACGCCGAGACCGCCGCCGCGGCCTCCCCGGACGACCACCGCCGCGCCTTCGCCGTGGCCATGGCGACGCTGCTGGCCGAGTTCAACGCCTACCTCGACCGCGACCAGGCCGATCCGGCCGCCGACCTGGTCGGCTACCGCCAGCACGCGATCTGGCTCAGCCCCGACGAGCGCGCGGCCCTGATCGCCGACCTGCGCGCGGCGCTCGTGCCCAGGATCGGCAACCCGCCCGCGCCCGAGCGCACCCGCCACCTGGTCAGCCCGATCCTGTTCCCGGCCGAGGAGCCGCCCGGCTGAGACCGGCCCGATCCTGTTCCCGGCCGAGGAGCCGCCCGGCTGAGACCGGCCCGACCAAGGGCCCGGCCGAGGAGCCGCCCGGCTGAGGCCGGTCCGGCCGGAAGCCCGGCCGCGCGGGGCTGCCGGGGCCGGAGGGGCGCTTCTATGCTGGGCCGATGCAGGTGGAATTCAGCGGCGAGGTGTGGTTCTGGAGAGGGCCCGCGCCCTGGCACTTCGTCACCGTCCCCGACGAGGAATGCCAGGACCTGGCGATGACGGCCGGCTCGGTGAGCTACGGCTGGGGCATGATCCCCGTCACCGCCCAGATCCGCGCGACGCGGTGGCGCACGTCGCTGTTCCCCAAGGACGGCCGCTACCTCGTGCCGGTCAAGGCGGGCGTGCGCACGGCCGAAGGGCTCGCCGTGGGGGACGTGGTGAGCGTCCGCCTGACCGTCGAGCCCTGAGAGCGTCCTGTCAGGTCATCGTCCGCCGGAGGCGATGAAACGTTCGTGGACGGCCCGCTCGCCCAGCCGGTCGAGGGCGGCCAGCCAGCACGCCCCGGCCGTGCCGTCGCGGGCGGTCGTCACCTGCCGCCCGGCCAGCCGGGCCAGGACGGCGGCGCGGACCGGGCCGTCCGTGGTCAGGACGCCGCCCGCCAGCACCAGCGGCCCGTCGCCGGGCAGCCGGGCAGCCGTGGCGGTCAGCCGCCGGGCGGCCTCGGCGACGATGCCGGCCGCGTCCTCGTCCCCGGCGGAGGCCGCCCGCGACACCAGCGGCGCGGCGGCGGCCACGAGCATCCGGTCGGCCTGCGCCAGCCGGACGATGCGGTCGGCCCGCCGCCGCGGCTCACCCGCCACGCCGAAGTGCGCGCTCACCAGCTCCACCAGCGGCCCGAACACCGGGCTCGGGCCCAGCCCGCGATCCTGCGGGCTGTCACGGAGCCTGGCCCGGACGCTGTCTCGGACGCTGTCGCGGGTGCAGTCACGGACGCTGTCGCGGGCGCGTTCCTGAGAGCGGTCCAGGGTGCGGACGGCCGCGCGCACCCCCGCCCGGCCGATCCAGAAGCCGCCGCCCTCGTCGCCGAGCAGCCAGCCGAGCCCGTCGGCCACCGCCGTCACCGCCCGGCCGGAGAAGCGGGCCGCCGCGGCCCCCGTCCCGGCCAGCAGCAGCGTGCCGGACGGCGCTGCGGTCCCGGCCGCGTAGGCGACCTCGACGTCGCCCACCATGCGCGGCGGCGTGGCGAGGCCGCACTCGGCCCAGGTCCGGGCCAGCGTCGCGGCGAAGGCGTCGTCCCCGCCCGCGACGCCGGCCACCGAGGCGGCCACCGACCGCGGGTCCAGGCCGTCGAGCGCGCGCCGCAGGGCCTGGCCGACCGCCACGCGGGCCGCCGTGGGCCCGTGCGCGGCGGGGTTGCCGGGGCCGGCGGTGCCGTGCCCCAGCCTGGTGCCGTCCGCCGCGTGAACGGCGGCGCGGGTCGTGGTGCCGCCCGCGTCCACGCCGGCGAAGAGCATCACCGGACCAGCCGCGCCGCGCCGGGCGCGAGCGTGAAGGTGGCGCCGCACGCCTGGTAGAAGCCGCTCGCCGGGTCGAACGCCTGCGTGATCCCGTCGAGCGTGACCTCCGTCGGCCCGTCGAAGCGGGCGTTGCAGACGAACCGCCGCCCCTCGCCGTAGTGGCCCACCAGGACGTCGCCGGCGTGCTCGACCGACGTCCACCCGGTCAGCTCGGCCGCCACCGGGCGCAACCAGCGGGTGTTGAGGTCGCGCACGATGCCGTAACGCTCGGTCGGCACGCCGTCCCCGCCGATGAGCCCCGGCCGGAAGCCCTCGCCGCGCGCCGGGTCGGGCGTCCAATAGGTGAAGTACTGGATGCCGGTGTACCCGTAGGCCAGGGCGGTGTTGACCTGCCAGGCCAGCTCGGCGGCCGACGGCTCGCGGTGGCCGTCGTAGGCCAGCGTCTGCACGTGCATCCAGGCGGGCAGCCCGGCCCTGCGGGCGTGCTCCCGTACGGTGGCCAGGTCGGCGAGGTAGCCCTCGTCGAACCCGTCGGCCAGGAACGGGTAACGGTCGAAGGAGAGCACGTCCGGGCGGACCAGCCGGGCGAAGTCCCCCACGTACGCGTCGTAGGGGCCGGTGGCGTGCCCCGGCAGCAGGTTGACGTAGGCGAACGCGCCGGCCGCCCGCACGGCGGCGACCCCGGCCGCCACCCGCGGGAACTGCTCGGCCACCGGCTCGTCCATGAGCCCGACGCCGCGGAAGGAGCGGAACGGGCGGTACTCCTCGACGACCCGGGCGATCAGCGGCGCCGGGTCGACGTCCAGGTCGCGCATGAGGACGTCCACGCGCGGGTCCGAGGCGACCAGCACGCCCAGCCCGGCCTCCTCGGCAAGGGCCAGGGCGTGCTGCAGGATGACCCGGTCGCCGAGGTAGTTGCCGGTGATGACCAGGTCGAACCCGGCCTCGGCGATCTCCCGGTAGCGGGCGGCCGTCGTCTCGTGCGGCGGGGGCGGCCAGAAGGCGGCGATCGTCAGGGTCACAGCGCGCCCGTCCTGATCCGACCGGCGTAGTGGGCCACGAGGGCGTCGTTGTGCGCGTCCGAGCCGGGGATGTTGGCCGACAGGTAGACCGGCGGGACCAGGCCGTCCGCCTGGAGCTCGCCGATCGCCTCGGCCACCATGAGCTGCACGATCAGCGCCGAGGTGATCGAGGAGATGCCGCAGACCGGGCCGTGCTCGGTCGGCAGGACGGCGTCGCCGTACGGGGCCAGGTTGTCGATCACGATGTCGGCCAGCTCGAACAGCCGCTCCCCCGACGGATGGCGCGAGGTGATCGCGGTCGAATGGGCCAGCGAGGTGATCGCGATCAGCGGCAGCCCGCGCTCCTTGACCAGCCGGGCCATCTCCACGGTCGAGCCGTTGCCGCCGGAGTTGGACGCGATCACGAACGCGTCGGCGTCCTCCACCGTGTGCAGGGCCAGGACCTGGCGCGCGGTCAGCGGGTCGCGCTCGGCCAGCGGGTCGAACTCGCCGGGATCGGCCGAGCCCAGCACCACCGGGTCGCGCAGGGTGAGCCGGTTGGTCGGGATCAGCCCGCCCGCGCGTCCGGCCACCTCCAGCGCCACTGCCTCCGAGTGCCCGGTGCCGTAGGCGTGCAGGACGCCCCCGGCGCGCACGGTCGCGGCGATCAGCGTGCCCGCGCGCCTGATGGCGGGCAACTGCTCGGCCGTCAGGCGGTCCAATCGGGAGCGCGCCTCGTCGGCGAAGGCCATCACAAGATCCATCAAAACTGTCCTCAACGGTTCATGCCGGCGGTCAGCCCGGCGACGATCTGGCGCGTGGCCAGGATGAAGAGCACGACCAGGGGGATCGTCGTCATCACCAGGCCGGCGAAGAGCGTGCCCCAGTCGTTCTGGAACTGGCCGAAGAAGTGGGTGAGGCCGACCGGCAGGGTCAGCTTGCTCTCGTCCCGCATCAGGACCAGGGGGTAGAAGAAGTCATTCCAGATCGGCACGAACTGGAAGACCACCACGGTCGCCAGCGCGGGCCGTACCAGCGGCAGCATCACGTGCCAGAAGGTGGCGAACGGCCCCGCGCCGTCCAGGGCGGCGGCCTCGTCCAGCTCGTGCGGGAGCTGGCGGAAGAACGCGGTCAGCACGAAGACGTTGAACGGCACCGACCCGGCCGCGTAGACCAGCACCAGCCCGGCCAGCGAGTCCACCAGGCCCATGCTCTCCAGCAGGTAGAACAGCGGGAGCACGCCCAGGTGGGCGGGCAGCGTCATGCCGGAGACGAAGTAGGCGGCGAACAGCCCGCGCCCCCGGAACTCCCGGCGCCCCAGCGGGTAGGCCGCCAGCAACGAGACCACGGCCCCCAGCAGCACCGAGCAGACCACGACGATCGCCGAGTTCACCACGTACGTGGAGAAGGAGGCGTCCGTCCACGCCTTGGCGTAGTTGCCGAGCCCGCTGGGCCAGCCGAGCGGCTGGTCGAAGATCTCGCTGGTCGGCCGGAGCGAGCTGAGCAGCATGACGAGCAGCGGCGACATGGAGAAGACGGCGTAGCCCCACAGCAGGACCCGGATCGCCAGAGCCCTCATGATGTCCTCCTCGGGACCCGTCCGGGCGGGGTCCTCATCGATTCCTCCTCAGGACCCGTTCGAGCAGGAGCGTCGAGCCGAAGATGAAGGTGAACATGAAGACCGCCAGTGCCGAGGAGGTCCCCAGCGCGTTGACGTCGCCCGAGGCGAAGGCGGTCCGGTAGAACAGCAGGCCGAGCACGTCGGTCGCGCCCGCCGGGGCGCCGTTGGAGCCGCCGAGGGCGTAGACCAGGGCGAAGGTGCCCATACTGCCGATGAAGCTCAGGATGGTGACGGTGGCCATGGCGGGCCTGAGCAGCGGCAGCGTGACGCGCCAGAACACCTGCCAGGAGCCGGCGCCGTCGGTTCTGGCGGCCTCGGCGTACTCCTGCGGGATGCCGCCGAGCGCGGCGCTGAACAGCAGCATCGGGAAGCCCACCCACTGCCAGGTGGTGATCAGGATGACGGTCGGCAGCGCGGTGCCGGGGTCGCCCAGCCACGGCATCGCCAGGCCCATCGGCTTGAGCAGCGCGTTGACCGGGCCGAAGGCGGGGCTGAGCAGCAGGGTCCACAGGTAGCCGATGACCAGCGGGTTGACCAGGTACGGCAGCGCGAACATGGTCTGCAGGGCCCGCTTGCCGCGCCGTACGCGGAACAGCGCCAGCGCGAAGGCCAGGCCCAGCGTGTTCTGCACCACCATGCTGCCGGCGAAGAGCAGGACGTTGTGCCCCAGAGCCGGCAGGAGCTGGTCCAGGAAGGCGCCTGACAGCAGGTTCGCGTAGTTGCCCAGCCCGACCGGCTGGTCGCGCAATGTGCCCTTCCAGGAGAAAAAGCTGTAGGTCAGCCCGGTGAACAGCGGATAGACCACGAAGGCCGAGTAGAGGAGGAAGGCGGGGATCAGGAAGACGTACGACGATCCCCGCCGCGTGGCTAGAGCCATGTGGACACGCTCTTGTCGAGTTGCTCGGCGGCCTCCTTGGCGCTGATGCGGCCCAGCAGCATCTCCTGCAGCGCCTTGGAGAACACGGTGGCCGAGGTCGGGTTGCCGTAGGCGAACTCGTTCATGAAGTAGGTGCCGCCGTGCTGGGCGAAGGTGGTGGAGACCTCGCCGAGCAGGGGGTCCTTGGGGGTGACGCCGGGCACTGCGGAGAAGATGCGCAGGGTGTCGGTGAAGAGCTGTCCGTAGTCCTTGGAGGCCAGCCAGGCGGCGAACTTCAGCGCCTCGGCCTTGTGCCTGGTCTTGACGTTGATGCCGTACGAGCCGTCGGTGAAGCCGGGCATGACGCCCTCGCCGTCGGGCACGGGTGGCGTGAAGACGCCCAGGTCGACGCCCTTGGCGTTCTCGCCGAAGAAGTTCAGCTCCCACAGGCCGCCGGGGAACATGGCGGCCTTGCCGGAGGAGAACAGGATCTGCGCGTCGGTGTAGGAGACGCCGGCCATGTCGTCGGGGAAGTACGGCTTGAGCTTGTTGAGCTGGTCGATGCCCTCGACGAAGCGCGGGTCGGCGAACTTCTTGCGCTTGGCCTTGACGTCGGCGAGGAACGTGTCGCCGCCCCAGTGGGCGGTGCCGAAGATGGCGGCCACGACCGGCAGCATCCAGTCGTCCTTGCCGCCGAAGGCGAACGGCACGATGCCCTTGGCCTTGAGCTTGTCGGCGGCCGAGATCATCTCGGCGTACGTCTTCGGCGGAGTGAGGCCGTTGTCCGCGAAGATCTTCTTGTTGTAGATCACCTGGAGGGTCTGGACGGCGAACGGCACGCCGTACACCTTGCCGTCCTTGTCGCCCTTGGCGTAGCGCAGGACCTTCTCGTCGTAGGCGGCCAGGCCGGGCACGTCCTTGGTGTCGAGCGGCAGCAGCCGGCCGGCCTCGACCAGCGGTTGCAGGTTGGCGCCCGCGCGCAGCCAGGCCAGGTCGGGGCCGCTGTCGCCGGCCAGGCCGGTGGACAGGATGGTGTCGTACTCGGTGGCCGTGGTGAAGGAGCGGGCGTCGACGTCGATGCCGGGGTTCAGCTTCTCGTACTCGGCGAACATCTTGTCGTAGTTGGCCTCGGGGCCCCAGCCCCAGACCGAGAGGGTGATCTTGCCGGGGTCGGCACTCGTCGTGGCCGAAGGGGCACAGGCGGTGACCGCCATCGCCAAGGCGACAGCGGCGGCGGCAAGGCGCATGGGTGGCTCCTAGCGTGGGGGCAGGCGGTGCTTGCTGACCGCGTGGGTGGCGGCGGTGAGCAACTGGTTGCTGGTCTCGTGGGTGCGCTGGACGACGCCGATGTAGAGGCAGTCCAGGACGAGCATCTGGGTGTGGCGGGCGGCCACCCCACCGGCCCGGAAGGGGGTGTCCTGCGCGGCGGTGGTCAGCACGATGTCGGCCGCCTCGGCCAGCGGGCTGCGGGGGAAGTTGGTGAGCGCGATGGTGGTGGCGCCGCGTTCCCTGGCGATGGCCAGCGGTTCGACGACTTCGGCCGTGGTGCCCGAGTGCGAGATGCCGAGCGCCACGTCCTCGCGGTCGCGGGCGTTGGCGCTGCAGACGGCGCTGTGCACGTCGGTCCACAGCGCGCCGGGCCGGCCGATGGCGTGCAGTCGCAGGTGCAGGTCCATGGCCACGCCCGCGCTGCCGGCGACCGCGAAGAAGTCGATGAACCGGGCTCGCACCAGGGCGTCCACCGCGCGGTCCACGGCCGCCAGGTCGAGCTGGGCCGCCGTCTCCTCCATCGCGCGCATGTCGCTGGACAGGAGGCTGCGCAGCACCAGGCTCGCCGGGTCGTCCGGGGAGAAGGCGATCAGGCCCTGCTCGCGCGGGGTGGCGTCGTTGCGGCCCAGTTCGGCGGCGAGGGCCAGCCTGAGCTCGGGGTAGCCGGCCAGGCCGAGCTGCCGGCAGAAGCGGGTGACGGTGGTGAGCGAGGTTCCGCACCGCTCCGCCAGCTCACCGATGGTCGAGGCGGCCACGGTGGCGGGCTCGGCGAGGATCGTCTCGGCGATGCGCCGGTGGGTGGCCGTGAGGGTGGGCTCGATCCCTCGGATTCTGGCCAGGATCGGTGACATGGGAGGAACCCTCCCGCTTCCCGCAAGCTATGTCAATAGTTCACATTCGACATCCAATGTTAGAAAATTTCCCTCTTGTGTGACTGGTTGGGACTATGTCACTTTCATGGCCATGCGCAACCTCCTCCTGGCGCTGGTGCTCGGGAGCACCAGCCTGCTGCCCGCCCGCGCCGACGCCGTGGACATCCAGTTACTGGCCTTCAACGACTTCCATTCCGGCTTCCCGACCAGCTTCGCCATGACGCCGTCCGGGCCGGTCGAGGCGGGCGGGGCCGAGTACCTGGCCGCCCACATGGACCGCCTCCAGCGCGACAACCCCAACGGCACGCTGCGGCTCTCGGCCGGCGACAACTACTCCTCCAGCACCATGAACGCCACCGCCCTGCACGACGAACCGGGCATGCAGGCCCTCAACCTGATGCGCCTGGACGCCTCCGCCGTCGGCAACCACGAGTTCGACGAGGGCATCGACGAGTTCCGCCGGATGGAGAACGGCGGCTGCCACCCGATCGACGGGTGCGCGCTGCCGAACTTCAAGGGCGCCGAGTTCCCCTACCTGGGCGCCAACATCGTCGACACCACCACCGGCAAGCCCGCCCTGACGCCGTACATCGTCAAGGAGGTCAAGGGCGTCAAGGTCGGCATCATCGGCGTCGACTTCAAGAACGCGCTGAACGAGGCCCCCGGCCCCACCAAGCCGCTGGAGGGCCGCGACGAGGCCGAGGCGGTCAACACCTACACGGCCGAGCTCAAGGCCAAGGGCGTGCGGACGATCGTGGTCCTGATCCACCAGGGCGGCGGGCAGACCGGCGGCGGCCTGCCCAACGAGTGCAACAACCTGGCCGGGCCGATCAAGGACATCGTGCAGAAGTTCGACCCCGAGGTCGACGCCGTGATCTCCGGGCACACGCACAACCCGTACAACTGCCTGATCAACGGCATTCCGGTGACGCAGACGTCCGCCCACACGCGCGAGCTCACCAAGATCGTCCTGACCGTCGACCGGGCCACCGGCAACCCGACCTCCAGCAAGGCCGAGAACGTCACCGTCACCCACGACGTCAAGCCCGACGCCCGGATCGCCGCCCTGCGCCGCAAGACCGACGAGCAGGCGCAGAAGCTGCTGGACCGGCCGGTCGGCCTGCTCGCCCGCGACCTCACCGCCCAGCGCAACGCCGCCGGCGAGTCCACCGTCGGCCACGCCCTGGCCGACGCCCGCCTGTTCGCCACCTCCGCGGCCGAGAACGGCGGCGCCCAGATCGCCGTCCAGCCGCCCTACGGCGGCGGCATCGGCGGCGACCTGATCGTCAACCCCACCGGCAACGAGATGTCGAACCTGGTGACGCACGGCAAGGCCCTGCGCGTGCAGCCGTTCGGCAACATGCTCGTCACCATGACGCTCACCGGCGCCCAGCTCGAACGGCTGCTGGAGCAGCAGTGGTGCGGTCAGGGCACCGCCCGCGTGCTCGGCGTCTCACAGGGCCTCACCTACACCTACGACAACGCCAGGCCCGCCTGCGACAAGATCGACCCGGCCACCGTCAAGCTCAACGGGACCGTCGTCGACCCGGCCGCGAAGTACCGCCTGACCGCCAACTCCTTCATCGCCTCCGGCGGCGACGGTTTCTCGGTGCTGACCGAGGGCACCGAGCGGGTGGAGAAGGTGCGCGACATCGAGGCGTTCGAGTCCTACATCCGGGCCAAGAGCCCGCTGCCCGCTCCCGCCCTGAACCGGGTCACCCGCGTGAACTAGCCGCCTCGGCCCGCCCGGCACAGCTTGTCCCACAGGCGGGCGATGCCGTCGGGGTCCTCGGCGAACAGCAGGGCGACCTCCGTCATCGGCCGCTGCCGGCCAGGTCGTCGTACGACACATGCGCTTGGGTGGAAGGGATGTAACGGGTCGGAACGCCCATGGTCTGAGGCGCCGACGACGGCGCCCCGGACCATGAGGAGGTCACATGCAGCTCTCCATCCCGAGGAGGCTCGGCAGACGATCACGTTCCGTCCTGGTGGCGGCCGTGGCGGTCGCCGCGCTCGTCGTCGCCGCGGGCTGCGCCTTCGGCCTGGCCCTGACCGGCGGCGGCGAGGCGTACGGCTGGGGCCGGGGCTGACGTTCATCGCCGCCGGCGGCGACCACGGCCTGGCCATCCGCAGGACGGGCTGAACCGGCGGAATTCACGGGCCAGGCGATGACATTTGCATCTGTTCGCCGCCGGCCTCCGGGTGAAGGCTGATGCCTTCGACACCCCCCGGAGGAAGGCGGCGGCCTCGCCCGGCGAGCCGGCCGACCTTCACGAGCCGATCGGAGCCCGACCATGGCCAGACCCGTCGTGTCCGCGACCACGCGCGTCGACGGCTGAGCCGGGACGGGCTCCCCTCATGGCCCTCCCGCTCACCCCGGTCAGGCCCCGGCTGTCCGGCCGCGCCGCCGTCCGGCCCGGCCGCCTACGCTGGTCAGCCGGGGAACGTCGACGGGCGGTGGGCGAAGTGGCGGGGTTCTGGCGGTCCGACCGGGTCGTCCGGCTTGCGCCGGTCGCCGCGGTCGTGTGCAGCTCCCTGCTGCCGCTGCTGCAGGTGACGTTGTCGTTCGGCTACGAGGGCAACGGCAGCCGCACCGGGCTGTGGAGCCTGGCCGCGACCGCCGCCTACCTCCCCCTGCACCTGCGCCACGTCTGGTACGCCGCCCACGCGCGCCGTCCGCCGGCCGGCCTGTGGACGTTCGCGGCCATGGCCGTCATCGTGCTCGGCGTGACGCCGCTTGCCGGGAACATGTGGCCGCGGGCGTACGCGGGGCTCGCGGTGTCGGCGGTGCTGGTGCTGCCGGGGCCGTGGTCGTACCTGTTCTTCGTGGGCCTGGTGGCGGTGGCCGCGCCGGTGGCGTCGCTGCTGGACCTGCCGTGGCGGGCGGCGGCGTGGCCGGCGTTCTCGGTGTTGTGCGGCGGCGGGGCGCTGCTGCTGCTCGTCTGGCTCGCCGCGGCGCTGACCCGGCTCCAGGCGGCGAGGGAGGAGCTGGCCCAGCAGGCGGTCGCGCAGGAGCGGCGGCGCATCGACGACGACCTGCGCCGTACGCTCGGCGGCGCGCTGGAGTCGATCGCCGCCCGCGGCGAACGCGCGGCGGCGGCCCTGGCCCCCGACCCCCTGAGACCACCGCCCGACTCCCCCACCCCGCCGCGTGAGACGGGCTCGGCTCCTGACACCGGGCCGGCTCGTGACGCAGGGCTGGCCGAGGAGTTGGGGCGGCTCGCCGACGACTCGCGGCGCACGCTGGCCGAGGCCAGGCGGCGGGTGCGCGGCTACCGGCAGCCGTCGCTGCGCGCCGAGCTGGAGACGGCCGCCACGCTGCTGTCGGCCGCGGGCGTGCCGACCCGCCTTGAGCTGCCCGGACAGGGCGTTCCCGAGACGATCCCGCCGCGCCCACGCGCCGCCCTGCGCGCCACGGTGACCCGCCTCCTGCGCGCCGACGGCGTGCGCGCCTGCACGATCGCCGCCACCGTCGAGGGCGGCCGGGTGCTGCTGGAGGTCCGCGCCGACGACGTGACCGAGACGATCGAGGTGCCGGCATGACCCCGCAGATCCCGCCATCCTGGGTGCTGCGGCATCCGCACCGGCCGTTCATCGCGCTGCACCTCCCGCTGGCAGCCCAGGTCCCGGTCTACATCGGCATGGGGCTGGAGGGTCCGCCCGGCGACCCCGTGCTGGCGGGCGTGGGCGTCCTGGCGGCCCTGGCGCTCCAGCTCCGGCACAGCCTGGCGGCCTCCCGCGGCGCGAGCCCGGCGGGCTGGCCCTGGACACTGGCGGCGCTCCTGCTGCTGGCGAACCTGCCCCTGTGGTGGCTGGCCACGCAGTGGGAGGCCGTGGCCGTCTTCGCCCTGGCCTCGATCGTCATGCTGCTGCGCGGCCCGGCGCGGGCGGTGGCCGCCGTCGCGCAGGTCCTGCACCCCGCGGCGCTGGAGGTGACGCAGATGGTGCGGGACGGCTCCACCACCGTGCCGCACGCCCTCCTCCTGGCCGTCTACCCCGTGCTCGCCCTCACCGTGTTCGGCGGGGCGCTGGTCGCCGGCGCCCGCCTGGTCCTGCTGCTGGACGAGCTGGAGGCCACCCGGGCCGAGCTGGCCGCCGCCGCAGTCGGCGAGGAACGCGTCCGGGTCTCGCGCGACCTGCACGACCTGCTCGGCCAGAGCCTGTCGGCGATCTCCCTCAAGGGCGACCTGGCGCTGCGGCTGCTCGTCAAGGACGCCGGCGCGGCCCGTGCCGAGATCGAGAGCCTGACGGGCGTGGCCCGCGACGCCCTCAGGGACGTACGCGCGATCACCCGCGACGAGCTGGCCGTGTCGCTGCGCACCGAGATCGACGGCGCGGCGGCCCTGCTCGGCGCGGCCGGCGTCGACACCCGGCTGGACGTGGCCGCGCTGCCGCCCCTGTCCGGCCCCGCCCACGACGCGCTGGCCTGGGCCATCCGCGAGGGCACCACCAACCTGCTGCGCCACAGCGAGGCCGGCACCTGCGCCATCACCGTGGCCCGCGACGGCGGCGCGGTACGGTTGGAGATCGTCAACGACGGAGTGCGCGGCGTCGCGGGCCCGGGTTCGGGGCTCGCCGGGGTCGCCGAACGCGCCCGCGCGGCGTCCGGCTCGTCGTCCACCGCCGTCCACGACGGCCGTTTCCGGTTGTCGGTCGAGGTTCCCGAGGAAGGCCCGTGATCCGCGTACTGATCGCCGAGGACATGCACATGATCCGATCGGCCCTGGTCGCCCTGCTCTCGCTGGAGGACGACATGGAGGTCGTCGCCGAGATTGAGCGCGGCGACGAGGTGCTGGCCGCCGCCCTCCGGGTGCGCCCGGACGTCGCGGTGCTCGACATCGACATGCCGGGACTGGACGGCCTGTCGGCCGCCGAGCAGCTGTCGGAGCGGCTGCCGGGCTGCCGCACGCTCGTGCTCACCGGCCTCAGCCAGCCGGGCAACCTCCTGCGCGCGCTGAAGGTGCACGTGAGGGGGTTCATCGTCAAGGACGCCCCCGCCCAGACCCTGACCGACGGCATCCGGCGCATCGCCCGCGGCGAACGGGTGATCGACCCCGAGCTGGTCGCCGCCGCGCTGGAGACCGGCAGCAGCCCGCTCACCGCCCGGGAGACCGAGGTGCTGCGCGCCGCCGCGTCCGGCATCCGCACCGCGCAGATCGCCACCCAGCTCTCGTTGTCGCAGGCCACCGTGCGCAACTACCTGTCGAACGCGATCAGCAAGGTCGGCGGGCGCAACCGCATCGACGCCATCCGCATCTCCCGCGACGCCGGCTGGCTCTGAGCCGCCAGGGGTGCCTGCGGGGTTCAGACCGCGTAATCCTTGAGCGGGACCGCGTCGTCGGTCTCGTCCGGCATGGGCTCCTCCGACGAGCCGAAGAACCAGCGGGCCGCGGCCCGGCCGTGCCGCTGGTTGCGCTCGACGTACTCGCGCATCCGGTTCTCGTAGGCGGCCAGGCCGGTGACGTGGTCGGGGGCCTCGGCCAGCTCGCCGGCCAGCACGTACGCGCCGATCAGGGCCTGCGAGGTGCCGCGGCCGGAGGTCGGCGCCGCGCAGTAGGCCGCGTCGCCCAGCAGCGTGACCCGGCCGTTCGTCCAGGTGTCCATCACGACCTGGCCCGAGGAGTCGAAGAAGAACTCCTCCGCCTCCCGCATGGCCGCCAGCAGCCGGGGCACCTCCCAGCCCGCTCCGGCGTAGTGCTCGGCCACGAGCCGTTCCTGCTGGGCGCGGTCGCGCCGGTCGTAGGCGAGGCCCTCGGCGGTGAACGACAGGCCGACGCGCAGCTCGCTGTTGCCGTGGGCGGTGAAGGCGAGGGCGCTGCGGCCGGGCGTGTTGTGCATCAGGCCCGCGTCCCGCAGGCCCAGGATGTTGCCGGTGGTGAACAGCGCGCCGTAGATGCCGAGGTTGCGCACGTAGCGCGACTCGGGGCCGAAGGCGAGCGCGCGCACCTTGGAGTGCAGCCCGTCGGCGCCGACGACCAGGTCGAACGTGCGCGGCGCGGCCTTCTCGAACCGCACCCGGACCTCCGTCGCGTCCTGGTCGAGCGCGGTGATCGTGTCGTCGAACAGGTACTCGGCGAGGCCCCGGGTGGCCTCGTACAGCACGCTCGTGACGTCGGACTTGAGCACCTCCAGTTCGCCGGAGATCGCGGCGGCGGGCAGCACGGCGAGCACGTCGCCGGCCTCGTCGACCATCGTCATGGTGGTCATCGTGGTCGCGTGCCGGCGCATCTCGGCCAGCAGGCCCATGCGCTCCAGCACGTCCAGGGCCGAGCCGCGGAAGTCGATCGCCGCGCCGCCGCCGCGGGGGGCCGGGGCGCGCTCGACGAGGGTGACCTCGTGGCCGTGACGGTGCAGCCAGTAGGCCAGCGCGGGGCCGGCGACGCTGCCGCCGGAGATCAGGATACGCATTGGAATGTCCTCTTTCGTCGGTGAACGCTCCACACCGTACGCAGATTTGGGCGAACGCGCAAGACGATTGTCTAAGGCGCCCGTGCTAGGCTGCCGGCCATGGGAAATCGGGAAGACCTGCTGGCCGGGGCGCGGCGTTGCCTGGAGGAGAAGGGCTGGGGGCGCACGACCGTCCGCGACATCGCCACGGCGTCCGGCGTGAGCATGGCGGCCATCGGCTACCACTTCGGCTCCCGCGAGGCGTTGCTCAACGCGGCCCTGGTCGAGGCCATGGACGAGTGGGGCCACAAGGTCGGCGCCGCACTGTCGGCCCTGGACGGCGCGGGTGACGCCGACGAGCCGTCCGCCGAGCGCTTCGAGACGATGTGGGCGCAACTGATCGGCTCGATCAACGAGCACCGCACGCTGTGGCTGGCCAACCTCGAGGCGCTGGTCCAGGCGGAGTACTCGCCGGAGCTGCGCGAGCAGCTCGTGGCCGGTCAGCGCGAGGGGCGGCGCGGCATGGCCGCGCAGCTCACCGGCCGGCCGGAGGAGGAGCTCGCCGAGGGCGAGGTGCGCGCCGTCGGCTCGGTGCAGCTCGCGCTGCTGCTGGGCGTGATGGCCCAGTGGCTCAACGACCCGCGGGCCGCCCCCTCGGCCGCCGACGTGCTCGAAGGGCTGCGTGCCATCACCACCCGGTTCGGACTGGCCGGGTAGGGCTGCCGTACGGCGTTCCAGGGTTGGACTTTGCCAAGCATTGAATGACCGTTTAATGTTTTGAACATGCCATCAGGAGGACGGACCTTCGTCGAGGAGAACCGGCGGGCGCAGATCATCGACTGCGCCGTCGAGGCTCTGGCGACGCTGGGCTACCAGCAGGCGTCGATGGCGAAGATCGCCAAGCTCGCCGGCATCACGCCGGGTCTGATCGCGTACTACTTCGGCAGCAAGGACGAGCTGATCGAGGCGGTCGTCGCGCACGCCGCCAAGCTCGCGACCGACCTGATGCTGCCGCGCATCCTGGCGCAGACCTCCGCCACCGACGCACTGCGCGTGTACTTCGAGACGAACCTCGAATTCATGCGCCTGCACCGCAAACCCCTGCTGGCGCTCGTGGAGATCGTCGTCCACGACCGTGACGGGCCCTACGCGGGCCAGCAGGGCAGCGCCATCGCCGACATCGAGAAGCTGCTGGCCTGGGGTCAGCAGACCGGTGAGTTCCGGCGGTTCGAGCTGCGGCCGATGGCGATCGCGATCCGCGGCGCCATCGACGCCGTACCGAGCTACCTGCTGAAGGACCCCGACTACGACGTCAGCGCCCTCGCCGCCGAACTGGCCACCATCTTCACCCTCGCCACCAGGAGAACGCCATGACACCGGCGCTGGATATCAGTGGGCTGACCAAGAGATTCGGTGACAAGGTCGCCGTCGACGCGATCGACCTCACCGTCCCCCAGGGTTCCTTCTTCGGACTCGTCGGCCAGAACGGCGCCGGCAAGACCACCACCCTGTCCATGGCCGTCGGCCTGCTGCGTCCCGACGCGGGCGGCGCCCGGATCTTCGGCGAGGACGTCTGGGCGGCTCCGGAGCAGGCCAAGGCCCTGGTCGGCGTGCTGCCCGACGGCATGGCCATGCCCGAACGGCTGACCGGGCGCGAAGTGCTCACCTACCTCGGCCTGCTGCGCGGCCTGCCCAAGGACGAGGTGGCCCGGCGCGCCGACGAGCTGCTGACCGTCCTGGAGCTGGACGGCGCCGAGACGACACTGGTCATCGAGTACTCCACCGGCATGCGCAAGAAGATCGGCCTGGCCACCGCGCTGCTGCACGCCCCCCGGCTGCTCGTGCTGGACGAGCCGTTCGAGGCGGTCGACCCGGTCTCGGCCGCCACGATCAAGCGCATGCTGCGCGGGTTCGTCGCGGGCGGCGGCTCGATCGTGCTGTCCAGCCATGTCATGGCGCTGGTGGAGCAGCTCTGCGACCGGGTCGCGGTGATCGACAAGGGCACGGTGGCGGCGTCCGGCCCCCTGGACGAGGTCCGCGGCGGCCGCTCGCTGGAGGACACCTTCGTCGCCCTCGTCGGCAACGACGACAACGGCGTGAAGGAGCTGTCGTGGCTGTCGCGCTGACCACTCTCACCATGGCCCGGATGAAGGTCGCCATCCTGCGGCACGCCTTCCGGGGCACCCGGGCCCAGACCGCGAGCACGGGCGCCACCCTGGGCTCGCTGCTCGCGGCCGGGACGATCTACCTGGCCTTCACCGACCCCGACCTGCTGGCCGCCGCCTACGCCATCTGGCTGCTGGGCTGGATACTCGGCCCGGTCTTCATGGGCGGCGGCGACGAGACGTTGCGGCCCGAGTACTTCACCATGCTCGGCCTGCCGCCGCGCCGCCTGGCGACCGGGCTGCTGGTGGCGGCCTTCGTCGGCGTCGCGCCGCTGGTCAGCCTGGTCGCGCTGGCCGGCCTGCCGGTCGCGGGCGCGCTGATCGGGCTGCCGAACGCCCTGGTGGCCGTGCCCGCGATGGTGTTGCAACTGGCCGTGTTCGTCCTGCTGTCGAAGCTCGCCGTGGCGGTGGTCGGGCAGGCGCTGCGCACCCGGTCGGGCGCGATCGCCTCGGGCATGCTCAACGGCGCGATCCTGGCGGCGCTCGGGCAGATCTGGATCTTCTTCGTCGCCTTCGGCGAGACCGGCGTGCCCTCCGTCGTCCGGTATCTGCCCTCCGGGTGGGGGCTGCTGGCCGTCCAGGGCGAGTGGTGGGCGCTGGGCGCGCTGGCGCTCCTGACTCTCCTGCTCCTGGGCGCGTGGGCCGTGCTGCTGGGCCGGCGCGCGGGGGCGCGGCAACCCTCCGGGCGGAGCCGGCGCCCGATGACGGCCGCCACCGCCAACGGCGCGATCATCGCCAAGGAGCTGCGCACCTGGTCGCGTGACCTGGTGCGCAGCCACCAGCTCACGTTCGCGCTGTCGTACGCCGTCTGCTTCGCCGCCGTCCCGCTGATCGTCGGCTGGAACGGCATGCTGCCGTACGCCGGCCCGATCTTCGTCGTGATGGCCGCCGCCATGGCCGCCAACCAGTACGGCGCCGACGGCACCGCGCTGTGGCTGACCGTGATGACCCCCGGCGCGAGCGACGTGCGCGGCCGGCAGCTCGCCTGGCTCGCGGCGCAGGCGCCGGTGGGGGTCGTGCTGACCGTCGCGTTCACCTCGATCACCGGCGGTCCCTGGCCGCTGGTCCTGGCGCTGCTGGCGGCCCTGCTGGGCGGCGCGGCCGGGCTGGTGCCGCTGATCTCGGTCTACGGGCTCGTCCCCGGCACCGACCCCCACCGCCGCGCGGGCAACCCGCTGCGCACCAGCGAGGACGACAGCGGCCTGACCGGGCTGGCCTACCTGACGCTCGCCCTGGTGCTCGTCACCGGACTGCCCGCGGCGCTGGTCGCGCTGCGGTACGGCTGGGCGGGCGTGGCCGTCGGCGTCCTGACCGGGGCGCTGTGCGCCTGGGGCTTCGGCCTGCTCGCCGAACGTCGCCTGCGCGCCCAGGGCCCCGAGCTGCTGGACCTGATGCGCACCGGCCGCAGGCAGCGGGCCTCCGTGGCGTCCCGCTTCGACCAGCTGTCCAAGACGCGGCGCACGCTCGTCTGGTGGTGCTTCGGCTTCGGCGCCATCCCGCTGGTCCCGCAGGGCATCGTCGCGGCCTTCTTCGTGTCCGGCGACATGCTGCGTCACTCCTGGTTCCTGGCCACCTACATGCCGTCCGGGCTGCGCTACCCGGTCGCCGCCGGGTTCGTCCTGCTCGGCCTGGCGATGTACGGCCTGGGCCTGTGGATCATCAAGCCGCGACCGGCCACCTAGGCTTTGACACCTCCTACAGCTAACCGCTATCTATTGGCTAACCGTTAGGGGGTGAGGCCGTGCAGGACGCGGTGCTGGCGATGCTCGCCAAGGAGCCGTCGCACGGCTACGCCCTGCGCGACCGCCTGCGGCGCAGCCTCGGCCCGCTGGGCGGGTCGATGAACCCCGGCCAGATCTACGTGACCCTGGCCAGGCTGGAGAAGGCCGGGCTCGTCGTCTGCGAACGGGCCGACGGCCTGCCCGAGCGGCCCGACCGCAAGGTCTACGCGCTGACCCCCGACGGCCAGCGGCGGGTGGCCGCCTGGCTGGCCGAGGTGGGCTGGCCGAAACCGGACCTGGCGGAGTTCCATCTCAAGCTCGCCGCCGCCGCGGCGGCCCGGCTCGCCGACCCGGTCGAGCTGGTGGCGGCCCAGCGCCGTGAGCTGCTGCGCCGCCTGCGCGAGGTCCAGCGGGCGGCGCTGGCCGAGCCGCCCGGATCGCCCGCCGGCCTGCTGCTGGAAGGGGTCGTGCTGCGGTTGCAGGCCGACCTGCGCTGGCTCGACGCCTGCGAACGGTCCTGGTCCGGGCGCGACGACGAATTCGAGGGCGCATGAACGCGATACGGGCCCGCGGCCTGGTGAGAACCCACGGTCAAGGGCAGAGCCGGGTCCGCGCGGTGGACGAGGTCGACCTTGAGGTGCCCCAAGGGCAGACGCTGGCGGTGATGGGCCCCAGCGGCTGCGGGAAGTCGACCCTGCTGCACCTGCTGGGCGGCCTGGAACGGCCCACCGGCGGCGAGGTGTGGCTGGCCGGGCGGCGCATCGACACGCTGAGCGAGCGGGCCCTGGCCCGCCTGCGGCGCCGGTCCGTCGGGTTCGTCTTCCAGGCGTTCCACCTGGTGGAGGAGCTGTCGGCGGCCGAGAACGTCGAGCTGCCCGCGTTGCTGGCCGGCCGCTCGCGCCGCCAGGCCAGGCGGCGCGCGGCCCTGCTGCTGGAACGGGTCGGGCTGGCCGCGCGCGCCCGGCACCTGCCCTCGCAGCTGTCCGGCGGCCAGCGCCAGCGGATCGCCGTCGCCCGCGCGCTGGTCAACGAGCCGCTGGTCGTGCTGGCCGACGAGCCCACCGGCAACCTCGACACCGCCGCCACCCTCGACGTGCTGAGGATCTTCGAGGAGCTGCGTGCCGGCGGCCAGACCCTCGTGATCGTCACGCACGACGAGCGGGTGGCGGCCACCGCCGACCGGCTGGTCTCGATGCGCGACGGCATGTTCGTCGACGACACCCACCTGGCCGCCGCCCACCCGCACGGGCTCGGCGGGCTCGGCGGGCTGATCGGGCTGGAGGGCTGAACGTCATGGGCGCCGTCGTCCTGGTCGCCCGTCTGGTGCTGGCCGACCTGAGCCGGCACCGGGCCCAGGCCCTGATGCTGCTGCTCGCGGTGACCGTGGCCACCGCCACGATGGCCCTGGGCCTGTCCCTGGGCGACGCGAGCCGGTCGATGTACGAGCAGACCCGCGCGGCCACCGCCGGACCGGACGTGGTCGCGCTGTCCGGCGACACGGGTCGCGCGGCGACCTCGGCCCTGGCCGCGCTGGCCGACGACCCCGCCGTGGTCGCCGCCCACGGCCCCTACCGCATCGTCCACGCCGACCTCACCACGCGCGGTTCGACGTCGTCCGGGGTGGTGGTGCACGGCTTCGCCGAGCGGCCCGGCGCGGTCGACCGGCCGCTGGTGACCTCGGGCCGCTGGGTGAGTCCCGGCGGCACCGTCCTGGAACGCGGCTTCGCCACCGCCCTGGGCGTCGGCGTCGGCGACCGCGTCACCATCGCCGGCCGGTCGTACCCGGTCGTCGGGATCGCCGTCACCGCGGCCACCTCGATCTACCCGTGGGCGGCGCAGATCGGCCCCGGCGGCGGCCCCAGCGACTCCGGCGGCCTGGCCTGGATGACCCGGTCGGACGCCCGCACGTTGGCCTCCTCCCGGCGGCTCCCGGTGACCACGGCCATCGACCTCAAGCTGCGCGACCCCGCCGCGACCGAGGCGTTCCGCGAGGCCCACCGCGACCCCGACGTCCGGGTCGACTTCCACTCCTGGCAGTTCACGGCCACGCAGGACACCGTCATCCTCAAGGACAGCCGGCCGATCCTGGTGGTCGGGAGCTGGCTGCTCAGCTTCCTGGCCGTCACCGGCGTGGCGGCGCTGGCCGCGGGGCGCGCCGTCGAGCAGACGCGCCGGGCCGGGCTGCTCAAGGCCGTCGGCGCCGGGCCGGGGCTGATCGCCACCGTCCTGCTCACCGAATACCTGGCGCTGGCGCTGGCCGGCGACGCGCTGGGGCTGGTGATCGCCCGCCTGGCCGCGCCCGGCCTGGCCAGCCCCACGGCCAGCCGGATCGGCGACGCGGCCGAGCTCGGCGGCGCTCCCGTCGTCACCGCGACCGTCCTCGCCGTGGCGGTGGCGGTGCTGTCCACGCTGCGTCCCACGTTGCGAGCCATGCGGACGGCGACCGTCACGGCGCTGTCCGCGACCGCGCGCCCGTCGCGTCATCGGCCCTGGCTCACCGCGCTGTCGGCGCTGCTGCCCACGCCGCTCCTGCTCGGCCTGCGGCTGACCGCCCGCAGGCCCGGCCGGGCTGTGCTCCAGGCGTGCTCCACCGCCACCACGGTGATCGCGGTCGTCGCCCTGCTGACCCTGCACGCCCAGCCCGAGCGGGGCTACGGCCTGGACGGCTCCTCCGTCCTGCCCAACCTGCGCGGCGAGCAGGACCGCCGGCTGATGCTCGCCGTCACCGTCTTGCTGATCGCCCTCGCCGTCGTCAACACCATCACGCTCACCTGGACCACGGCCATGGAGGCCCGCGCCAACCTGGCCGTCGCGCGCACGCTCGGCGCCACCCCCGGGCAGGTCGCCGCGGGGCTGTCCGCCGCCCAACTCCTGCCCAGCCTGCCCGGCGCCGTCGCCGGCATCCCCCTGGGGCTGGGCCTGCTCTCGCTCTTCGCCGCCGGGAACTCGGTGCCGGCCCCCTCCTCCTGGCTGGTCGGCGCCGCGCTCGCCACCCTCCTGGCGACCATGGCGTGCACCGCCCTGCCCGCGCGGCTGGCCGCCCGCCGGCCCGTGGCCCAGGCTCTCAGCGCCGAGACGGCGTGAGGCCACGGGAATCCCGGTGGACGGGTTCCGTGATCTTGGATTAGGGTAGGGCGCATGTCCGGTCCCGAGGCGTCAAGACTCTAGCCACCGATCGTCGGTGGCTTCTCGTGATGTCAAACGGCAGCGCCGTCGCTGAGACCGCGCGCCCTCCCGTCACCGGATCACCTTCGCACGGACCGATTCCTCCCGGGCGTTCCGCCACCGTCGTGGCGTCGAACCCGGGCCTCTCCCCTTCGCGGTAGCGCCCGCGCCCTGCTGTGCCGCCGGCGCGCCGCGTTCCTTCGTGCAGCTCTTGGAGTTCCGCTCGTGCCTTTCGCCATCTACGTTCTCGGGCTGGCCGTGTTCGCCCAGGGAACGTCGGAGTTCATGCTGTCCGGGCTGGTCCCGGCCATCGCCGCCGACCTGGGCGTGTCCGTCCCGGCCGCCGGCGCGCTGACGTCCGCGTTCGCCGCGGGCATGGTCGTCGGGGCGCCGCTCATGGCGCTGCTCAGCCTGCGCCGGCCGCGCCGGCAGTCCCTGCTCGTCTTCCTCGTCGCGTTCGTGCTCGTGCACGTCGTGGGCGCGCTCACCGATGACTTCGCCGTGCTGCTGGTCACCCGTGTCCTCGGGGCGCTGGCCAACGCCGGTTTCCTCGCCGTGGGCCTGGCCACGGCGGCCGGCATGGTCGCGCCGGACGCCAAGGGGCGGGCCACGTCCGTCCTGGTCGGCGGGATCACGCTGGCGTGCGTTGCCGGGGTGCCCGCCGGGGCCGTGCTCGGCCAGGCGTTCGGCTGGCGGTCGGCGTTCTGGGCGGTGGCCCTGATCTCGCTGCCGGCCGTCCTCGCCGTCGTGCGGTCGGTGCCGGGCGGCGGGCAGGAGACGGCCCGCCCCCGCGCCCGGCAGGAGCTGCGCGCGCTGCGCGAGCCGCGCCTGGCGGTCGCGCTGACGCTCGGCGCGCTGGTCAACGCCGCCACCTTCTGCACCTTCACCTTCCTGTCGCCGCTGGTCACCGAGGTGAGCGGGTTCTCGGAGGGGTGGGTTCCGGTGCTGCTGGCGCTGTTCGGGCTGGGGTCGTTCGCCGGGGTGACCGCCGCCGGCCGCTTGTCCGACACTCGCCCGGCGCTGGTCCTCGTCGCGGGCGGGCTCGCCCTTCCGGTCGGTTGGGCGCTCTTCGCGTACGCGGCGGGCCATCCGGTCGCGGTGTTCGTGCTCGTCTTCGTCCAGGGGGCGCTGTCCTTCGCGGTCGGCTCGACCCTGATCGCCCGCGTCCTGTACGCGGCGGCCGCAGCGCCCTCGCTCGGCGGTTCCTTCGCCACCGCCGCGCTCAACGTCGGGGCCACCGCCGGCCCGGCCCTCGGCGGCGCGGCCATCGCCGCCGGGCTCGGCTACCGGTCCGCGCTGTGGGTCAGCGCGCTGCTGGTGGTCGCGGCCCTGGCCGTGGCGGCCCTGGCCCACAGGTCGTCCGCGAGCGTCACGCCCCGCTGAGCGAGAGGGGAAGATGGTCCGGCGGCAGTGACGGACGCGGTCGCCGGGTGTGCTCTCGTGGATGCCAGGGCACACCCGGCGATCAGGCCGCTGTTGCATGGCCTGACCGGGCTTCAGGGTGGAATATGCGGAAGGTAGGGTGTGGGCTTGTGACGACGTTTCGGATCAGCGAGGCCGCGGCGCTGCTCGGGGTCAGCTCCGACACCGTCCGCCGGTGGGTCGACGCGGGCCGGCTGGCGGCCGGGCGCGACGAGCACGGCCACCGGCGGGTCGACGGTGCCGATCTGGCGGCCTTCGCCCGTTCGCAGATCGAGGCCGACGGCGAGGGCGGGCGCTCCTCGGCGCGCAACCGCTTCCGCGGGATCGTGACCGAGGTGATCCGCGACGCGGTGATGGCCCAGGTGGAGATCGCCGCCGGGCCGTTCCGGGTGGTGTCGCTGATGAGCCGCCAGGCGGCCGACGAGCTGGGCCTGGAGGTGGGGGTGGTGGCGGTCGCCGTGATCAAGTCCACCAACGTCGTCGTGGAGATCCCCGGCCACGAACGCGTGGCCACTCAGGTGTGAGGAGCCCCCCTTGAAGTTCAGGCGTCTTTCCCGATGGGCGATCGCCCTGCCCGTCGCGGTCACGCTGGCGGGCCTGGCCGGCTGCGGCTCCGGCACGCCGGCCACGTCCGCCTCCTCGGCCCCCGCGTCGTCGGCGGGCGGCGGAGAGCTGACGGTGTTCGCGGCGGCGTCGCTGACCGGCACGTTCACCGAGCTCGGCAGGAGCTTCGAGAGCGCCCATCCGGGCACGACGGTGAAGTTCAACTTCGGCTCCAGCGCCACCCTGGCCCAGCAGATCGTCCAGGGCGCCCCGGCCGACGTGTTCGCCGCGGCCAGCCCCGCCACCATGAAGCCGGTCACCGACGCCTCCCTGGCGGGCGCGCCGACCACCTTCGTCCGCAACAAGTTGCAGATCGCGGTGCCGGCCGACAACCCGGCCAAGGTCGACGAGCTGAAGGACCTGGCCGACCCGAAGGTGAAGGTGGCGCTCTGCGCCGAGCAGGTGCCGTGCGGCGCCGCCGCCGTCAAGGCGCTCGGCGCGGCCGGCCTCACGGTCAAGCCGGTGACCCTGGAGCAGGACGTCAAGGCCACGCTCACCAAGGTGCAGCTGGGCGAGGTGGACGCCGCCCTGGTCTACCGGACCGACGTGATCGCCTCCGGCGGCAAGGTGACCGGCATCGACTTCCCCGAGGCCGGCCAGGCGATCAACGACTACCCGATCGCCGCTCTGACCAAGGTACCGGCCGCCGACCTGGCCAAGCAGTTCGTCGACCTGGTGCTGTCCCCGCAGGGCAAGGACGTGCTGACCAAGGCCGGTTTCGAGGCCCCGTGACCTCTCCGTCCGGACGGCCCGTGGCGGACCCGCGTGGCGGGCCCGCCACGGGCCGCGAGATCGCCGGGCGGGCGCCGTGGATGCTGGTCGTGCCCGCGCTGGCGGGGCTGGCGTTCCTGGTGCTGCCGCTGGCCGGGCTGCTGATCCGGGCCCCCTGGTCCACGCTGCTCCAGCGGCTGGCCGAGCCGCAGGTGCTGGAGGCGCTGCGGCTCTCGCTGGTCTGTGCCACCGTCGCCACGGCCTTCTGCCTGCTGCTCGGCGTGCCGCTGGCCTGGTTGCTGGCCCGGGTGTCGTTCCCGGGGCGGCGGCTGGTGCGCGCGCTGGTCACCGTGCCGCTGGTGCTGCCGCCGGTGGTCGGCGGGGTGGCGCTGCTGCTGGTGCTGGGCCGGCGCGGCCTGGCCGGGCAGTGGCTGGAGTCCGCCTTCGGCATCTCGCTGCCGTTCACGACGGCGGGGGTGATCGTCGCCGAGGCGTTCGTCGCGATGCCCTTCCTGGTGATCAGCGTGGAGGGCGCCCTGCGCGGCGCCGACCAGCGTTTCGAGGAGGCCGCCGCGACGCTCGGCGCCTCCCGCTGGACGGTGTTCCGGCGGGTGACGCTGCCCATGGTCATGCCGGGCGTGGTGGCCGGGGCCGTGTTGTGCTGGGCGCGGGCGCTGGGCGAGTTCGGGGCGACGATCACGTTCGCCGGCAACTTCCCCGGCACGACCCGGACGATGCCGCTGGCCGTCTACCTGGCGCTGGAGACCGAGCCGGAGGCGGCGATCGTGCTCAGCCTGGTGCTGCTGGCCGTCTCGGTGGTCATCCTGGCGAGCCTGCGCGACCGGTGGGTGAGCACGCCATGACCCTCGACGCCCACCTGGTCGTCACCCGGCCCGCCTTCACCCTCGACGTCGCGTTGCGGGTCGCCGCCGGGGAGGTGGTGGCGCTGCTCGGCCCCAATGGCGCGGGCAAGACCACCGCCCTGCGCGCCCTGGCCGGGCTCACCCCGATGACCGCCGGGCACATCGGCCTGCGCGGCGCGCCGCTGCACACGCTGCCCGCCGAGGACCGTCCGATCGGCATGGTCTTCCAGGACTACCTGCTCTTCCCGCACCTGTCGGCGCTCGACAACGTCGCCTTCGGGCCGCGCTGCCAGGGCGTGCCCAAGGCCGAGGCCCGCCGGATCGCCGCCGCCCTGCTGGAGCGCGTCGGCCTGGCCGCCCACGCCGCCGCCAGGCCCCGGCGGCTGTCGGGCGGCCAGGCGCAGCGGGTCGCGCTCGCCCGCGCGCTGGCCGTACGGCCCGAGCTGCTGCTGCTGGACGAGCCCCTGGCCGCGCTCGACGCCCACACCCGGCTGGAGATCCGCTCCCAGCTCCGCCGCCACCTGGCCGACTTCGACGGCGCGACCGTGCTGGTCACCCACGACCCCCTCGACGCGATGGTGCTGGCCGACCGGCTGATCGTCATCGAGGGCGGCGCGGTCGTCCAGGAGGGCTCGCCGGCCGAGGTCGCCCGCCATCCGCGCACCGACTACGTGGCCCGCCTGGTCGGGCTCAACCTCTATCGCGGCGTGGCCGACGGCGCCGGGGTCAAGGTCGGCGAGGTGCTGCTGCACGCGTCCGAGGAGCTGGACGGGCCCGCGTTCGTGGCGTTCCCGCCCGCCGCCGTGGCGCTGTACCGCAGCCGTCCCGACGGCAGCCCGCGCAACCTCTGGCAGGCCCGGATCGAGGGTCTCGAACGGCACGGCGACAACGTGCGCGTGCACCTCGACGGCCCCCTCACCGCCTTCGCCGACATCACCCCCGCCGCCGTTGCCGACCTCGACCTGACCCCCGGCCAGCGGATCTGGGCCTCGGTCAAGGCCACCGAGACGCACGCCTACCCCGCATGAGCGAGCTCCCGCCGTACGTCGGGCTACGCACGGTGCTCCCATAGTCGGTCGTCCACGCAGACCCTGATGCCGGTGACGCCGCTGACGTGCCGGCCGCCGCACCGGTCGCCCGGCATCACCAGGTGCGGCCCCTGGTCGTCGAGGGGCCGGCAGTCCATGCCGACGGCCAGCATCGCCGGCGTGTTGCCGAACTCGGGGTCGAGTTCGCCCCACGACAACACCGCGCGGTGGCCGTCGCGGCCCAGCACCGAGACCAGGAAGCGCAGCCGGCTCTTGCGCTCGTCGGGGTCGAACAGCGGCCCGGCCGCCTGGAGCACGTCGATGAGAAGCGGCCCGGCGAAGTAGTGGCGCCGCGGTCCGGAGCTGCGGCACTCGAAGCTGACGGTGGTCTCGCGCTGCGGCATCGACCGGAGAGCGGTCATGCTCAGCCGGGCCGGCAGGCGCACCTCGCCGGTCAACAGGACCTCACTACGCGTCTCCAGCGACGTGGGCTCCACCGGCCGCCTCCTGTCCGAAAGGTCCGACTGTCCGGGCCATGCCCGCCGCGGCCCGGACGCACACTTACCTGCGAGGCCAAAACCCTGTAGCCCTCGCAGATGCCATGCCGGATGACCGAAAGTCCTTGCTTCCTCAGGCGTCGTGCCCGTCCGGCGACGGCTCGGCGTAGGTGATCTCCTCGACGGCGGCCACGTCGGCGAAGCCCGCGATCGTCAGGACGGGTTCGAGCAGCGGGTTGGCGACCAGCCGGATCCGCGGGGCGTGCGTGAACAGGACGCTCAGGCCCGCGCTGTCCAGATACTCCACCCCGCGCAGGTCGACGAGCACCATGCTCTCGCCGGTCCTGATCAGCGCCTCCTCCAGGGCCCCGGCGTTGCTCATGTCGATCTCACCGGTGGCGGCGACGACCAGCATGCCGTCGGGACGCGTCGAGGCCGCCAGGGTCAGGGGGGTGGTCATGAGCTGATCCTCGCATGCATGTCGACGGTGGTGCCGGCCGCGCCGGAGTTGATGGTGACCTCGTTCATCAGGGCGCGCATGAGCGCCACCCCCCGGCCCCGATGCAGGCTCGCCTCGGGCTCCGGAGGCTTCCAGCGGCCGGAGTCGGCGACGATGAGGCGCAGGTCGCCCGGGGTCGCGACGGCCCGCAGGCGGATCGTCGCGCCGGGGGCGTCGCGGTGGCCGTGCTCGATCGCGTTGGCGCACGCCTCCCCCGCCGCCACCAGCACGTTCTGCACCTGCGAAGGGGCGAGCTGGCAGCGGGCCAGCCACTCTCGCAGGGCCGAGCGGACGGGGGCGAGCTGGCTGGACTCGGCGGGGAAGTCCACCTCCAGCGGGGCGGGCTGGCGGTAGAGCAGCAGCGCGACGTCGTCGTTGAAGCCGCCGTCGGGGGCGAGGGAGGACATGACGGCGCCGGCCAGCTCCTCCAGCGGGGTGGACCGCCCGACCTGGACGGCGGTGCTGGCCTCGCCGATGCCGTCGGTCAGCGGACGCCGCCGCCGCTCGACCAGCCCGTCGGTGTAGAGCAGGAGCGTGGACCGGGGCGGCATGGTGCAGCCGGCCTCCGTGCGCCCGCGCGCGGACCGTACGGCCAGCGGGGTCGAACGGCCGCCCTCCAGCAGCGCGGTCGTGCCGTCGGCGTGGGCCAGGATGCCGGGGGGATGCCCGGCGCTGGCGTAGATGAGGTCGCCGGTGGCGGTGTCCAGGACGCCGCAGAAGACGGTGGTGCACCTGGCGCCCGGGATGAGGGCGGCGAACCGGTCGAGCGCGGTGAGCACCTGGGCGGGCCCGGCGTCCTGGAGCAGCAGGGCCCGGCAGGCGCTGCGCAGCTGTCCCATGACGGCCGCGGCCCCCAGCCCGCGCCCCACGCAGTCGCCGACGACGATCCCGATGCGCTCCTCGGACAGCGGCACGATGTCGTACCAGTCGCCGCCGATCTCCAGCGGGCGGGTGGCCGGCTCGTAGCGCACGGCGAAGCCGCTGGGCAGCCGGGACGGCCCGAGGATGGCGCGCTGGAGCGCCACGGCCGCCTCCCGCTGCTGGTCGAGGTGGTGCACGCGGTGCAGGCCTTGGCCCAGGTGTCCGGCCAGCAGCGCCAGCAGGGTCTGGTCCTCGTGGGTGAACGGCCGGTTCTGTCCCAGGTCGATCCAGACGGCCAGCAGGCCCTTGGGATGTTCCAGGGTGATGCCGGCGCCGTCGGCCTCGGAGGCGACCGCCCGCAGGGGCGGCTGCCCGCGCAGGCCCGCGAGCCGGGCGCGCACCTGCTCCGGCAGGTCCCGCCAGCCGGGGCCGGACGGTGCGGCGACCGGGTCGCGGGCGCCGTCCTCGTCCCAGACGACGGCCGTGACCTGGCGGGCGTGCCAGACCTCCTGGAGCGCGTCCAGCCCGCCGGCCAGGGCGTCGTTCAGGTTGTCGGCCTGCGAGACCCGCAGGCTGAGCGCGGCCAGCGCGCTCTCGCGCTGCACGAGGTAGTGCTCGGCGGTCACGTCGCGCATGGTGCCCACGACGCGGCGGCGGCGGGTGTCGGGGTCGGTGACCGCGTTGAACGTGACGGCGACCCACACCTGGTGCCCGTCACGGTGGGTGAGGGGGATGACCGCGCTGCCCCTGCCGTCGCCGACGAGCCGGTCGAACACCGCGGCGACCTGGGCGTGGGCCTGCGGGGCGCTCTCCTCCTCCGGCCACCACGGGTGCCGGGGGGTGTAGGGCAGACCCTCGGGGCCGTAGCCGAGGATGTCGGTGAACGCGGAGTTGATCTCGATCACCGCGCCGTCCGCGTCGGTGACGAAGAACGCCTCCTGCAAGGAGTCGATCATGGCGTTGCGCCAGCGGGTGTGGTGGTTGCGCAATCGCGCCAGCTCCACGTTGGCCCGCGCCCGCGCCAGCAGCTCGGCGGCCGAGAACGGCTTGACCAGGTAGTCGTCCGCGCCCGCCTCCAGGCCCTCGATCGAGGCCTCCTGCCCGGCACGGGCCGACAGCAGCAGCACGGGCACCCCCGCGGTGCGCGGATCGGCCCGCAGCGCCGCGACCAGGGCCAGGCCGTCCAGGCGCGGCATCATCACGTCGCTGACCACGAGGTCGGGCTCGTCGGCGTGCACGGCGTCCAGCGCCTGGAGTCCGTCGCCGACGGCGGTGACCTGGTAACCGGCGCCCTTGAGCAGCCGGACGAGGTACTCGCGCATGTCCCTGTTGTCGTCGGCGATCAGCACCCGGGCCGGCGTGCCGTCGCTCAGCCCCGGCGGGCCGCCGCCGTCCGCCGAGATGTCGGAGGAGGACGTCCCGGCGGCGGTGTCGTCCTCGGGCAGCCAGCGCAGCGCCTCCTGCACGAACGGCTCGGCGCCGGCCGAGACCGCGTCCGCCGGGCGGGCCGGGATCAGACTGCCGGGCGGAAGATGGCCGGCGCCGAACGGCAGCCGGATGGTGAAGGTCGTGCCCTCGTCCTCGGCGCTCTCGGCGGTGATGGCGCCGCCGTGCAGGCCGACCAGCTCCTGGACGAGGGCCAGCCCGATGCCGCTGCCCTCGTTGGAGCGCGAGCGGGCGCTCTCGATCCGGTGGAACCGTTCGAACAGGCGCGGCAGCTCCTCGGCCGGGACGCCGATGCCCGTGTCGGAGACGGTCACCACGGCCCCGCCGTCCCGCACGCCCACCCGGACGGCGATCGAGCCCTCGAAGGTGAACTTCAGCGCGTTGCTGAGCAGGTTGAGCACGACCTTCTCCCACATGGTCCGGTCGACGTAGACCGGCTCGTCCAGCGGCGGGCAGTCCACCTCGAACGACAGACCGGCCTTGTCGACCGCCGAGCGGAAGACGCTGGCCAGGTCGGCGGTCACCACCGCCAGGTCGACCGGCTCGTAGCGGGCCTGCATGCGGCCGGCCTCGATCCGGGAGAAGTCGAGCAGCGTGTTGACCAGCCGGCCCAGCCGCAGGGCGTTGCGGTGGACGACCTCCAGGTCCTGGCGCACCTCGGGGGCCGCGCCGGTCAGCGTGTTCCGCAACTCCTGCACCGGGCCCATGATCAGGGTGAGCGGCGTGCGGAACTCGTGGCTGATGTTGGAGAAGAAGACGGTCTTGGCCCGGTCGAGCTCGGCCAGCTCCTCGGCCCGCCGCTGCTGGGCCTGGTAGCTGCGGGCCGAGGAGATGCCGGTGGCGACGTGCCCGGCGGCCAGCTCGATGAACCCGCGGTAGGCGTCGTCCAGGGAGCGATAGCGGTTGAGCGCGGCCACCAGGAACCCGTACGGCATGCCGCCCTGTTGCAGCAGCGGCACCACCAGCGCCCGCGTGGGCGGCTCCGGCCAGTTCCCCGGCGGCAGCGCGGTGTACGGGGCCGCGTCGAGCGCCACGAGCGCCGCCTCGCCGCGGGCCGGGGCCTGCGCCGGCCACACCGCCTCAGGGTCGCCGGGCGTGACGGTGTCCGGGGCGGCCGGATGCCCGGCGGGCAGCCCCGTCGCCCCGGCCAGCCGCGCCCGGCCGTCGCCGTCGAACAGGTAGGTCAGGGTGAAGGGGAGGTCCTGGAGGTTGCGGCCGAGCTGGCGGCAGGCGAAGGTCAGCATCTCCTGCTCGGTGCGCACCACGCTGGGGTCGGAGCCGAGGTCGCGCAGGGTGGCCATGCGGCGTTCGCCGATGACCCGCTCGGTCTCCTCGCTGACCACGCAGAGCATGCCGACCACCGAGCCGTTGTCGTCGCGCAGCGGGCTGTAGGAGAAGGTGTGGTACGTCTCCTCCGGGTAGCCGGCCCGCTCCAGGAACAGCAGCAGCGCCTCGTCCCAGGTGGCCTTCCCGGTGGACAGGACGGCGTCGATCCGCGGGCCGATGTCCTCCCAGATCTCCGCCCACACCTCGCCGGCCGGCCGGCCCAGCGCCCACGGGTACTTCTGGCCCAGCGTGTCGCGGCGGTAGGCGGCGTTGCAGAAGAACGTCAGCTCCGGCCCCCACGCCATCCACATGGAGAACCGGGACGACAGCAGGATGCTCACCGCGGTCTTGAGGCTCTGCGGCCACTGCTCCGGGCGGCCCAGCGGGGTCGCCTCCCAGTCGACCTCGGCCAGGTCGCGGCCGACCTCGTCGTCCACGGTGAAGATCCCGGCCCCGGCCGCCGCCGCCGGTCCCGGCTCACCGTGGTGGTCGCCTGTCATCCGGGTCCCCCTTCGGTTCGACTGCGAGTGCGCCACGTGCTCTGCCCGCGATGGCGCCTTCGATGCGGTGGACCGGCAGGTCAGGCGTCACCTCGACCGTAGGTAGAATAGGCCAGACCACTCCGGGGGTCGGGCCTCCGCCCCTGCTCGGCGCATGCGCCGGCGGAGCGAGCGGAAGGAGCCGGACGTCAGCGCCGCCGTGCTCGCCCTGTCCGTCCCCGCCCGCTCGACGGGCGTCTCTCCCGAGGAGCCCCAGTGCAGCACGACCACGGTCTGAGCATCGCCACCCGGCCGCCCTCCGGCCGCATCCGCATCCTGGAGGTGGCCGGCGACCTCGACCACCACACCTCCCCCCGCCTGCGCGAGGCCCTCGACGAGCTCGGCCTCGCGCCGGGCGACGGCCTGGTGATCGAGATGTCGGGGCTGCGGTTCTGCGACTCCACCGGCATCTCCGTGCTGGTCGGCGCGCACCAGCGGGCCCAGGAGGCGGACGCCGGCCTGGCGCTGGCCGGGCTCAGCGCCGACATCGAGCACGCGTTCAAGATCATGGGGTTGACCCGCCTGCTCTCCTTCCACGAGAACGCCGACCAGGCCATCGCCGCCCTGCGGTGAGGCGAAGGCGTCAGCTGGTCGCCCGCCAGGTGAGCGAGAGCCCGGTGGCGGCGCGTTCGGTCCGGATCTCCATCATGGTGCCCAGGATGGTGGCATGGTCGGACACGACAGGAACGCCGTCCGGCAGGTAGGTGATCCGGGTGCTGACCAGCACGGCACTGCCTTCGGGCTCGTGCAGGCGGCGCGCGGCGGCCGGGTCGAGCAGTCCGGGCCGGACCACCTCCGACGCCCGCGCGACCGCCACCCCGGCGTCGGCGAGCGCGGTGTAGAGGGAGACGGCGGTGAAGTCGCGGTCGCGGATCTGGTCGGCCATCGGCCTGCGCACCCAGGACACCTGGTGGACGGCGGGACGCCCGGCGAACTCCCGGACCCGCTCCAGCCGCAGGGCCGTCTCGCCGGGCGGCAGCCGCAGCTCGGCGGCGATCCGGTCGGGAGCCCGGCGCATCGCCCGCCCGGCCACCACGGTACGCACGTCATGACCCTGTTCCCGCAGGTCGTCGGCCAGGCTGCGGAGCGAGCCGAGCTGGTAGGCCAGGTGCGGCGGAGCCACGTACGTGCCCTTGCCGGGCCGCTGCACGATCAGCCGCTCGTCGCTGAGCTCGCGCAACGCCTGGCGCAGCGTCATGAGAGTGACCCCGTAGGAGGCGCTCAGCTCCCGTTGCGGAGGAAGCGCCTGGCCGGGGGCGTAATGGCCCGACCGGATCTTCGCGGCGAGGTCGGCGGCGATGGCGCGGTATCTCGCCTCGTGCCCGGCATCGGGGGTCATCGTGGTGCGTCACTCCTGGTCGAGGGCCCTCCGCAGGGTCGCGAGGAAGGCCCGCAGGTCGTCCGGCCCCGCTCCGTCGAGCACCCGCCGCATGACCGCGGCGCCGACCACCACTCCGTCGGCGTGCCGGCCGGCCTCCCGCGCCTGGTCAGGCGTGGAAATGCCAAATCCTAGCAAGATCGGCCGGTCGGTGTGGCGTCTGAGCCGCGCGGTGAGCTCGGCCGCCGAGCCGGCCAGGGTGGCCCGCTCGCCGGTGGTGCCCATCACCGACACCGCGTAGACGAATCCGCGGCTGCGGCGCGCGATCTCGGCCAGCCTCGGCTCCGGCGTCGCCGGGGAGGCCAGCAGGACCAGGTCGACCCCGGCGGCGGCGGCCACGTCGGCCAGCTCGTCGGCCTCGTGCACCGGCAGGTCGGGCACGATCAGGCCGTCGACGCCGGCCCGGCGCAGCGCCGCGCAGAACGCCTCGGGACCGTCGTGCAGCACCAGGTTGTAGTAGGTGCTGGCGACCAGCGGCACGCCCAGGTCCCGGACCTCGGCCAGGTCGGCGAGGATCCGGCGGGTGCTCGCCCCCCGGGCCAGCGCCGTCTCGCTCGCCTGCTGGACGGTGACGCCGTCGAGCGTGGGGTCGGAGAAGGGCAGGCCGACCTCGACGGCGTCCGCGCCGGCTGCGGCGAACGCCCGCAGGTACTGCGTCCAGCCGGGCGTGACGCCCCCGGTGACGTACGGCATGAGCAGGGCGCGGCCGGTGTCGCGGCGGGCACGCAGGTGGCGTTCGACCGTGCCGGGGGTCAGGATGTCCGTCACAGCAGCTCCTTCAGGGTGGAGATGTCCTTGTCGCCCCGGCCGGACAGCGTCATCAGCACGGTCGACCCCGCGGGCAGTTCGCCGCCGGCCTCGCGGATCACCCAGGCCAGGGCGTGCGCCGATTCCAGCGCCGGGACGATGCCCTCGGTGCGCGCCAGCCGCAGCGCCGCGGCGACGGCCTCCTCGTCGGTCACCGTCACGTACCGGGCCCGGCCCAGCTCGCGCAGGTGGGCGTGCTCCGGGCCGACGCCCGGGTAGTCGAGCCCGGCGGCGATGGAGTGCGCCTCGACGATCTGCCCGTCGTCGTCCTGGAGGAACAGCGAGCGGCAGCCGTGCAGGACGCCGAGACTGCCGAGGGTGGCCCCGGCGCCGCCCTCCGCCTCGACGCCGACGAAGCGCGCCGGGGTGTCGGCGAATCCGGCGAACGTGCCGGCCGCGTTGGAGCCGCCGCCGACGCACGCGACGACGTGGTCCGGCACGCCGGTCCGCAGCTCGGCGGCGAACTGCGCGCGGGCCTCGTCGCCGATGACCCGCTGGAACTCCCTGACCATCCACGGGTAGGGGTCGGGCCCGATGACCGAGCCGACGCAGTAGTGGGAGTCGCCGGTGGCGCCGACCCAGTGGCGCATGGCCTCGCTGGTGGCGTCCTTGAGCGTGCGGCTGCCGGTGCTGACGGGGACCACCTCGGCGCCCAGCATGCGCATGCGGAAGACGTTCAGGCTCTGCCGTTCGATGTCGCGTTCGCCCATGAAGACGGTGGCCTCCAGGCCGAGCAGCGCGGCGGCGGTCGCGGTGGCCACCCCGTGCTGGCCCGCCCCCGTCTCGGCGATGAGCCTGCGCCGTCCCATCCGCTGGGCGAGCAGGGCCTGGCCCAGCACGTTGTTGATCTTGTGGGAGCCCGTGTGGGTGAGGTCCTCGCGCTTGAGGAGGAGTCGCACACCCAGCTCCTGCGACAGCCGGCGGGCCGGGGTCAGCGGGGTCGGCCGTCCGGCGTGCAGGGCGAGCAGTTCGGTCAGGGCGCCTCGGAAGCCGGGATCGGCCCACGCCTCCCGGAACGCCTCGTCCACCTCGCGGCACGCCTCCACCAGGGACTCCGGGGCGTACCGGCCGCCGTACTCGCCGAACCGTCCCCGGGCGCCGGGCTCGCCCATCAGGCCGTCCGCCGGGACGGGCGCACGCCATGGCGACAGATTGGGCATCACACTCACCTCGTTCTATAACTCTTGGAAGAGTTCTATAACAGTGAGTGTGACATGGGCGGGGTGCGCCGCGCCACCCCGGCCCCGCCCGCCAAGGCGTCGGGTCACGCCGGGCGGGCGGCGTCGAGGAGGCGGGCGCCGAGGTCGCGGACGTGCGCGACGAGCTCCGGCGGTTCGTGCACCTCGAACGGGACGCCGAGCTGCCCCACCCACATCGCCAGCTCGTCCAGGGAGTTCGAGCCGGCGGACAGCACGCAGGAGCCGTCGTCGGCCGGCTCGATCACCGCCATGGTCGGCGGCATCCGGGCGGCGACGACGTCGGCCGGAGCCCGCACCGTGAACCGCCCCCGGTAACGGTAGGGATCGACGGAGATCCGCTCGGAGACGTAACGGGCGAGGTCGGGGCCGGGCGGCTCGCGGGGCGTGAAGCGCGGCCCGTTCGGGGTGCGCAGCCGCATCCGGTCGACGCGGAAGGTGCGCCAGTCGCCCCGGCCGGTGTCCCAGGCCACCAGGTACCAGCGGCGACCGGAGTTGACCAGCCGGTACGGCTCCGCGCCACGGCGATCCCGCGCGCCGTCGTGGGAGCGGTAGTCGAACCGCAGGCTCTCCCGGTGGCGGACCGCCGCGGCGATCGCCGTGAGCACGCCCGGGTCCACGGCCTCCGCCGCCCCCGTCAGCGGGACCGTGACCGAGCGCAGGTCGCCGACGCGACTCCGGAGCCGGGACGGAAGCACCTGTTCGAGCTTGGCCAAAGCGCGCACCGACGTCTCCTGGATCCCCGTCACGCCGGAGACCGCCGCCGTGCCGAGCCCGATGGCGACCGCCACCGCCTCGTCGTCGTCGAGCAGCAGCGGCGGGAGCCCCGCCCCGGCGCCGAGCCGGTAGCCGGCCGTGCCCGGGGTGGCCTCCACGACGTAGCCGAGCTCGCGCAGCCGGTCGACGTCGCGGCGGATCGTACGGTGGGAGACGCCGAGCCGTTCGGCCAGCTCACCGCCCGACCACTCCCTGGGGGCCTGCAACAGCGACAACAAGCGCAACAATCGTGCCGACGTCTCCAGCATGCCGTCCATGCTAGGACCGGAACTGTCCTAACCGGCCCCTAACGTGCAGGACATGAACGACGACCCGCGCATTCACCCCTTCCGCATCGACGTCCCGCAGGCCGAGCTCGACGACCTGCGCGCCCGCCTGGCGGCGACCCGCTGGCCGGACGAGCTGCCCGGCGTGGGCTGGTCCTACGGCGTCCCGGTCGGGCATGCCAGGAAGCTGGCCGAGTACTGGCGCACCACGTACGACTGGCGGGCCGCCGAGGAGCGGCTGAACGCCTTCGACCAGTTCACCACCCACATCGACGGCCAGAACGTGCACTTCCTGCACGTCCGCTCGCCCGAGCCCGGCGCGCTGCCGTTGATCGTCACGCACGGCTGGCCGGGCTCGGTCGCCGAGTTCATGGACGTCATCGGCCCGCTCGCCGACCCGGCGGCGCACGGCGGCGACCCGTCCGACGCCTTCCACGTCGTCGTCCCGTCGATCCCCGGGTTCGGCTTCTCCGGCCCCACCACCGAGACCGGCTGGGACCTGGAACGGGTCGCGCGGGCCTGGGCGGTGCTGATGGACCGGCTCGGCTACCACCGCTACGGCGCGCAGGGCGGCGACAGCGGCTCGGTGATCTCGCCGATGCTCGGCCGCGCCGCGCCAGGGAACGTCGTCGGCGTGCACGTCAACGGCGCGCTCGGATTCCCTTCCGGCGACCCGGCCGAGTTCCAGGGGCTCACCCCTGACGAGCTCGCCCGTCTGGGCCAGTACCAGGACCAGGACCGGGCTGGTTACGCCATCCTCCAGGCGACCCGGCCGCAGACCCTCGCGTTCGGCCTGCACGACTCCCCCGCCGCCCAGCTGGCGTGGATCGTGGAGAAGTTCAAGGAATGGACCGACCCCGCCCGCGAGCTGCCCGAGGACGCGGTCGACCTCGACCAGATGCTCACCGACGTGAGCATCTACTGGTTCACCCGAACCGCCGCCTCCGCCGCCCGCCTGTACAAGGAGGGGCAGAAGGGCTGGGGCGCGGTGGCCGAGTACTCCGGGCTGCCGCACGGCGTCGCCGTCTTCCCCGGGGACGCCGGAGTGCGGCGGATCGCCGAGCGCGAGCACAACGTGGTGCACTGGTCGCAGTTCGACCGGGGCGGCCACTTCGCCGCGATGGAGGCCCCCGACCTGCTCGTCGAGGACGTCAGGACCTTCTTCCGCCCCCTCCGCTGACTCCGCTGACTCCGCTGACCTCGGCGGACGGCGTCACCGCAGGCGCTGGGCGGCGGCCGCGCGGATGGCCACGGCGTACGGCTCGTCGGCCGCCCGGGTCGAGAGCGGCAGGTCCGAGAAGGGGACGAGCGCCGGATGGCCGGGATCGCGGGTGCTCATCCACGCCGACCAGGCATCGTGGACGTCCTCGGCGCTCACCTGCTCGCCCTTGGCCCGCAGCAGCACCGCGTACAGGACGAACAGCTCGGCGGCGTCGTCCGGCGGCGCGGCCTCGGCGGGCAGCAGGCTGCGGATCAGGCGCGCGTCGGCGTCCAGATAGTTCATGCCAAGAGTCTGCCTGCCAGCAGGAGCAGATGCAGCATCACGAACAGGCCGGGCACGATCCGCTCGGTGCTGCCCAGGTCGGCGTAGCGTCCGCGCCACGGCCCCGTACGGCTGGCCAGCAGCGCCTGCCACTCCTTCCCGAACGGCTGCACGGGAAGCTGCAGCTCGATCTCGTTGATGACGGCGAACTTGGCCCGGTTGAGATCGCGGTAGCTGCGCAACTGCACCCACCACGTGCCCGACAGCACCACCCCGACCAGCGCGAACACCATCGAGACCGGCAGCGATCGCGCGCCGGTGAACAGCGACAACGCCGAGACCGACAGCAACGCGCTCTGGATGGACAGGAAGAAGGCGTTGGCCAGGGTGCGCCGGGCCGAGACCCGGTCGGCCATCTCCACCGCGAGCTTGTAGAGCTCGATCACCGGAGCCAGGTCGTCGCCGGGGGCGGACGGCGTGGACAGCTCGGCACGCGGGGCGGTCACCATCGATCACCTCAGTCGTTTCTGCGCATGGGACAGGATGTGGTACGTGGCTCTGTGGCCGCCGACCGGGACCTGGCCGATCAGCAGGGTCCTGGTGCCGTGGCCGGCGTTGGGCGAGCCGGGCGCCATCCTCGACCACGCGTGCCTGACGTGCGTGGTCAGGTAGCCGGTGTCGCTGCCGGTGTCGGCCAGGACGACGACGCGGTGGACGGGGTAACGGTCGATGACGCGCTGCAGCTCGTAGCCGGTGCCGATGTTCTCCTTCTGGAAGCCCGACAGGTCGATGACGACGAGGTCGGCCAGATCCAGGAGGGTGTCGACGGCGCGTTTCCAGTAGGCGCCGTGGCACAGGAAGGCGGACATGGGATAGCCGCCCTTGAAGTCCCAGACGGGCAGGGCTCTGCCACCGACGTCCCTGATGAGGTGGAACCCGCGCCGCAGCGGCTCGAAGGAGCGCGCGTCGAGTTCGCGCCGCATGCGCTGGTCGGAGGCGACGAACAGGCTCCCGAGCGTCCCGGCGCGGCGCATCCGCACCAGGTCGGACCGGCGCACGGAGGCGGCGCTGCGCAGCAGGTGCACATACCCCCAGCGGCGGAAGGCCCCCTTGACGAAGTCGCGCATCCGCAGCTCGTTCTCGAACAGCCGGAAGTAGGCGATGTTCAGCGGCGGCAGGCCGAAGACGTTGCGGGTGGCGCTGACCTTGGGCAGGCCGAAGATGACGTCGCCGGGCGGCGCGTAGTTGGTGATCCTCAGCTCGGGGACGACCGGCGCGCGGTAGCGGGACAGGGCGGCGGTGGCGGGCGGCATCAGCTCGGCGAACGCCGGGTCCTGCGAGAGCTTGCGCACCTGCCAGGCCAGCAGCCGCCGCCGCGTGACGTCGACGCCCACCACGATCAGCACGACCAGCCCCACCCCGGTGGCCACGGAGGCGAACAGGGTCGCGTCCTCCTCGCGCTGTCCCATCCGCTCGGGCGTGAGCAGGATGCCCAGTCCCACCATCGCCAGCGGGATGGCCACCCACGCCAGGACCAGCCCCAGGACGTTGCCCAGCGTGGCCCGGCCCGGTCTCGACCTTCGCAGGGCGGCGCCGTGCTCGGCCGAGGGCGGCAGCAGCAGCGCCTTGACCGGATCGTGCGCCTGCCGTCGCTGCGACAGCGCGATCCGCAGGCGGGCCACCCGCACGACCAGCGCGACGGTGAACAGCGCGCAGGCCACGCCGGCGCCGGCGGACAGCAGGGGGAACAGGGCGGAGTCGCGGGGAATCTCCACGTAGACGTTCAGCTCGGGGCCCCAGCCGCTCCTGTAGGCGTGGGCCAGCGAGGCCACGCCTCCGGTGCAGAGGCCGCCGAGCAGGTTGCCGCGCGCCGCTTCGGCCTCGGCCGCGGGGTCGAGCCGGTACCGCATGATCCACCTCCGTTCCCACAGAGTGTGACCACCCAGGAGCCCCTGCGCCTGAGTAGCCCCTACTCAGGCGCCGCGGTGAATCGGAGTCCCTGCGGTACGGCCGCCTTGGTCTCCGGCCGCATGGCCCAAGTGTCGTGCGGCTGAGATCCGTCGGCAACATCGAATTCGGCGCCCCGCCCCTCGGGGGCGGGCTCAGTCGACGATCACCTTCTCGGCCAGCTCCCGGATGACGCGGGCCACCTCGGCCGGCTTCTCGAGGTCGGCCCCGTGATCACATCCGGACAGCACCACCCGCTCGGCGCGCGGCATCACGCGCTGGATGGCGTCCAGCCGCTCGGCCAGGTGCGCCGGGCTGAGCTCGCCGCCGAGCAGGACCGTGGGGACCTCGATCGCGGCGTAGGCGTCGAGGCGCACGCCCAGCCGGTCCATCGCCTCCAGGTCGTCGAGCTGCCTGGGGATCAGACGGCGGTAGTGCGGGATGAGGGCCGTGATCGCGCCGCCGAGCCACGCCTGCCGGCCCGGCAGGCCGATGGTGCCCCGCAGGAAGACCGTCAACGCCTTGCCCGGCCTGCCCGACGCCATCGCCGCGCGAGCCCGCCGGAGCACCACGCCGCCCTCCCCCGACAGCGGCGGCCCGATCACCGCGGGCGGCTCGAAGATCACAGCACCGGCGAACGAGGACGGCGAGGCCACCAGGGCCTCCAGCGCGACCACCGCGCCGGAGGAGTGGCCGTAGAGAACCACCGGCCCCCCGGCGGACCGTACGAGCGCCAGCAGGTCCTCGACCTCCTGCTCCACCTGGACGGGCGCGCCGCGCTCCGGCCGGTACTGCAGGCGGTCCGGTCGCAGCACCCGGTAGCGGCCGGACAGGAGCGCGGCCACCTTCCCGCATCGCCTCCCGTCGGACAGCCCCGGATGGACCATCACGATCGGCGGCCCCTGCCCCTCGTCGTGAACACCCACCGCGCCTCCTCGCTTAGCATTGCTAAGGACGTCACTTAGCAACGCTAAGCTACGCGCATGCCCGACGACAAGAGGCCCGGCCTGACCAAGCAGACACTGATCGACACCGCACTTCGCCTGCTGGACGAGGTGGGGCTGGAAGGGCTCACGGTGCGGCGGCTCGCCGCGGAGCTCGGCGTCCGGTCCCCCGCGCTGTACTGGCACATCCGCACCAAGCAGGAACTGCTCGACGGGATGGCCGACGCGATCTGCCGGGCTCCGGGCATGGGGCCGCCCCGTGACGACGAGTCCTGGCAGGACTGGCTCCTGCGCCGCGCGCGGGCGTACCGCGCCACGCTGCTGGCCCGGCGCGACGGCGCACGCGTGGTCGCCCACGCCCGCTCACTGAGCACCGAGACCGTGGCCCTGTTCGATCAGGAGCTGACGGCCATGGTCGAACGCGGCTTCACACCGGCCCTGGCGCTGCACACGATCGCCTCCCTGACTTACTACGTGAACGGATTCGTCCTCCAGGAGCAGGCTGCGGCGCCGACGCCGGGGTCCCTGGAGCAGGTGCCGGCCATGCTGCTGGCCGCCCTGCGCGAGGGCGGCGGGCCGGTCGGCGAGAAGGCGTTCGAACACGGCCTGCGCGTGCTCATCGACGGGACGTCCGCCGCGCTGTCCCCCACCCCCGGCACCGGCCGGCAAGGCAACCGCACGCCCGGAAGCACTGGCGGGGCGTCGCCACGTCCCCTCACTCCGTAGCTCAGAGGCTCTGACGGACGTGGTTCGCCGCCTCGGTTCGGTGGCGGACGCCGATCAGGGCCAGCCGTTCCCGCCTGCGGCCGAGCCCACCACCCGTCTCGATCTCGAATCCCGGGTCCTGTTCGCTCCGTGATCGGCTGCCGGTCAGCTGTGGTGCACTGCCGCGTGGTAGGTGTCGAGGACGACCGCGGCCTCAGGTTCCGGGTCAGCGCGGGCCCGGCGGAGGACGTCGCCGGCCGCGGTGGGCAGGGTGATGTGGTCGGTAGCGGTTAGCGGTCACCGGTGACGGGGACGTATCGGACTTGGGTGATGGCTTGGCGGTTACTGTGCGGGCTTGTGCCGGTCAGCCGTGACGGGCCGGAACCGGGGATGGGGGCTCCCATCCCGTGTGACAGGCCCGCCGCTGCGGCGGCTGTCGGACAGGAAGGGGCATCATGCGGATGCGGTGGGACGCGTTCTTGGCCGCGACCCAGGAGCGCGGCGAATACCCCTCGCGGGAGGAGGCGGAGCAGGCATCCCGCGTCGTCCTGGCCCTGCTGGGCGCGCACCTGGTGGGCGAGGTGCGCAATGAGCTGGCCGCCTGGCTCCCCGAGACGCTGGCGCAGGTCCTGCTCAACCCTCTGCCGGCCTACGAACCGCTGACGCCCGAGCGGTTCGTCCGGGCGACCGCGGCCTGGATCGAGGGTTCCACGGAGAAGACCGCGACGTGGGACGTCAGCGCCGTGCTCAGCGTCGTGGCCGACACCGCGGGCGAGGACCTGATGAAGCGGATCCTGCTGCAGCTCCCGCCCGGCTACGACCTGCTGTTCGGCCGCCCACAGCCAATCTGACGACCAGCCCCTCCGCGGAGGGGGGCCGGCGCAGCGGGCGGCGCCGGGCGGAGCTTGGGCCCCGCTCCAGGCGCCCGCGCCTCGAGACTGATCTTCCGCACCCCGTGCAGACGCACCGGTGACGCGCCCTTTCTACGGGCACGCCCAGGGAGCGAGCCCGCAGCATCCAGCCTGATCAACAAACGGAGCGGCTCCCGTGCTGCCCGCTTCCTCCGCCTTCCTGCCGGACGGACCCGCCGTCGGACGGACTGCCTTCATCCCTGACTCCACGAGACCGTTGGTGATGCTGCCGTTTGCCTGCTTCGAGCTGGGGTTATCTGCATTCTTGACAACCCGGGCCTGCAGATTCTTATAATCCGAACGAGAGGTTCCCTCAAAGGGAAGGGACAGGAAGCCCGGGCCGGGAAGGCGGCTCGGGGGTCTTCGGAGGTGACGATGATGCTGCTGACGTCGATCGACCCGTTCGTGCAGGAGTTCGAGCGTCAGTTCGACCGGCTGGCCCGCGAGGCCGCCGCACAGAGCGGCGGCGCGGTCATGCCGATGGACGGGATCCGCCGCGCCGACGATGTGGTGCTGCGCTTCGATCTGCCCGGCATCGACCCCGATTCCATCGAAGTGACCGTCGACCGCGGGGTGCTGTCGGTGTCGGCGCGCCGCGAGGAGGAATACGGCGAGGACGAGCGAGTGTTCGTCCGCGAACGGGTGATGGGTACGTTCACCCGCCGCGTCTACCTGTCCGAGCACCTGGACGCCGACGCGATCGACGCCGCCTACTCCAACGGCGTGCTGGTCGTGCGCATCCCGGTGCTCGAGCGCGCCAAGCCGCGCAAGGTGGCCATCCACCATGGCGGCGACATTCACAAGGCGATCAAGCGCTGACCACCCAGGGGGACCACACTCCGCAGGAGCGTCCGAACGCTACGGCGGGCGCGAACCGCCCCCGGCGGCGCAGAGCACAAGCGCCGGGGCGGGTGCGCGCCCGCCGGCATCACTACTCCCGGGAGAAGGGAGCCCCCCTGGATGAGCTTTTCCCTCGATGACGAGTACGCGCCCCTGTTCACCGTCGGCCAGGTCGCGGCGATGCTTCAGGTGCAGCAGGCCTTCCTGCGCCGTATCGACGACCAGCAGCTGGTGTCCCCGCAGCGCTCCACCGGCGGGCAACGCCGCTACAGCCGCCGCGAGATCAACCGCATCCAGCAAGTGGTCGTCATGAAGGACCAGGGCATGACCCTGCCCGCCATCCGCCTCATCCTGGAGTTGCAGCATGAGCTCGCCCAGGTCACCCGCGAGCGGGACGAGCTGGCCCGCCGCCTGGCCAACCTGCAGCCGGACCCGAACACCTGACGCGCCCCACGCCACCTGCCGCACCCGCCGGCAAGCCCGTCGCGATCCCCACGGTCGAGGCTGACCCGGCCGAACCTCTCTCCGCGGCCCGTCTCTGCCGTGTTCCGGTGGCACCCGCACGCAGTCTCCACCGGCACCGACGAGGAGCCCTGGATCTGCCCCGAGCGAGGGCATCCGGGTGCCGTGTCACCTGTGCTCACTCCCTGGGCTCCCCGGTTCACGGCGCATGGTCGGACACGGGCTCGGGGGGCTGGGCGGGTCCCTGCGCCCGCAGTTCGGCGGCGACCGCTCGTTCCCGGAGGCGGGCGGCCTCCGCGCGTGTCGCCTCCAGCTCGGCCCGCACGTCCGCCAGCCGTACACGTTCCAGCCGCAACTCCGCCAGCAGCTGATCGCGTTCCTTGACCGCCGCCGTGGCCCGCGCCTTCTCCCGCGCGTGCTGCTTGCGCTCCTTGGCCAGCGCCGTGGCGGCGTCCTGCTCGGCCGCCGCCAGCTTCAGGGCCAGCTCGCCCGCCTCGGTCGCGGCCTGGGCGGCCTCCCGCAGCGCGACCGCCCCGTCCCGCTCGGCCTCGGCGGCGGCGCGTTCGGCGCGTTCGGCCCGCGCCACGGCTCGCTCCCGCTCCTGCGCGGCCGCCTCCTCCCGGGCCCGGGCCGCGATCACCGCACGCTCGGCCAGCTCGCGCGCCCGCCCGGCCGCCGCCGTCTCCTCGCGGGCGTGATCTCTCTCCTCCCGCGCCCGGTCGGCCTCCGCCCCCGCCTGTACGGCCTGCGCCCGCGCCTCCCCGGCCCGCTCCTCGGCCGCCTCCACCTGCTCGGCCAGCTCCTGAACGACCTGATCCCTGGTCTGCTCGGTCAGCTCCGCCTGGCGCGAGGTCTCCTTCACCCGCCGTTCGGCCTGCTCGGCCCGCCGGATCGCCTTCTCGGCGGTCTGCAACGCCTGGCGTTCGGTGCTGGCCGCCTCGCGCAACGCGGCCAGGGCCTGCTCGCGGGCGCGTTCGGCGTCCTGGAGGGCCGTCTCACGCTCGTTCTCGGCCTCCTCCAGCCGCTCTCGCATCTCGGCGGTCTGGCGGCGGGCGTGCTCGGTGGCCTCGCGGGCGAGGCGTACCTGCTCGAAGGCCTGTTCGCGTTCGGTGCGGGCGATCGCCACACGTGTGTGGGCCTCGGCCTGGACGGCGCTGAGCTTGGCCTCGACCCCGGCCGGGCTCAGCTCGTCGGCCAGGGCCTTGGCCAGCGGCTCGATGGCCGCGACGAGGCCGCTCTCCATCCTGTCGTACAACTGCTCGGCCCTGGCCAGCGCGCCTTCCAGCCCCGGGGTCGCCCGCCGCAGCTCGCGCTCCCGCTTGGCCGCCGCCTGGCATCCCTTCTCCGGACAGTACGACTTGGGCCGCCCTCTGCCCGGCCGCTGCTCGACGGGAGCTCCACAATGCTTGCAAGGCGTCACCACGCCGACCTCCGCAGTCACGGCGACACCCTAACATTTTCTAATTTCTGGAAATTCAAATACAGAAATTGACCGTGAGCGTGCACTGGCAAGGTGAAGGGGCGTCCGTACGGCGTCCCGCGACGTCCAGAACCCCGGCGCCGCAGGTCAACGCCGTGGCTCTGGACGCCTGCCGGGCATGCGCCCCACATCCGGCCGACCACTCAGACGTACGGTGCCTCCGGCGTGTCGTCGTCGCCGCGCCAGGAGTTGATGACCAGCGGACAGGAACAGCGGACCGTACGTGCCGCCGTCCGGCAGTCGGAGCAGACGAGGCAGCAGGTGGACGGTGCCGCTCTACTCGGCGTGCTCGATCGCGGCTTTCGGGAGGGCGAGCATCACGAGCGCCGTGATCAGGTACAGCGCGGCGGAGACGACCAGGACGATGCCGAACGCGTGACTGTAGTCGGGCAGCGCCGGTGCTCCGGTGGCCGAACCGGTGACGGAGGCGAAGAAGATCGTGCCGAGCACGGCGATGCCGACGGCGCCGCCTACCTGGTTGACGGTGGAGAGCACCCCGCCCGCGGCGCCCGCGGCGCGTCCGGGGACGCCGGCGAGGACGACGTTGACGAGAATGGGTGCGGCGAGCCCGAGCCCGAGGCCGCCGACGAAGAGTGCGAGGGCGAGGAGCCAGTATCCGGGATCGTCGCCGTCCTTGACGATGAACCACAGGACGAGCTGAGACGCCGCGATGGTGAGCGAGCCGATGATCAGGAGCGTTCTGCCCGCCCTGGCGGCGAGGGCGACGCCGAGCCCGGACGTGATGATGGAGCCGAGCGCGTACGGGAGGATCACCAGGCCGGTCTCCCATGCGGTTCGGCCGGTTCCCTCCTGGAGGTAGACCGAGAGGGTGAGAAAGTACGACCCGATGCCGCCGAAGAAGAGCACCGAAGCGCCCAGGCCCACTGCGAAGGCGCGGATTCTCAGCAGAGCCGGGTCAAAGACAGGTTCCTTTCCGACGAGTCGGCGCTCGTGGACGAGGAAGATCGCTAGCAGGCTGGTTCCAGCCGCGAGGAGCACGTAGCCGGCCCAGGTCCGTCCCCATGTCTCGGTCTGGATGATCGGCAGCAGCAGGAGAAGGATGCCCGCGGCCGCGAGCAGCGCGCCCATGAGATCCAGGCGCGCGGTCGAGGCGGAGCGGGACTCCGGCAGGACCCTCGCGCCGATGACGAGCGCCAGGACCGAGACGGGCACGTTGATCCAGAAGATCGTGCGCCAGCCCAGGCCGAACAGGTTGATGTCGACGAGCAGCCCGCCCAGGAGCGGGCCGGCCACCGAGGCGAGACCCTGGACCGCTCCGTAGGCGCCGAACGCCTTGGCGCGCTCGGCCGGCGCGAACGATGCCCGGATGATCCCGAACACCTGCGGGACGAGGATCCCGGCGGTCAGTCCCTGCCCGGCCCGCATGCCGATGAGCATGCCCGGATCGACGGCCAGCGCGCACAGAGCCGAGGTGACCATGAACCCGGCCAGCCCGATCATGAACAGCCGTTTGCGTCCGTACTGATCGCCGAGCCGTCCGCCGGTGATCAGGCCCGCGCCCAGGGTGAGGGTGTAGGCGGCGATCGTCCACTGGATCTGAGCGTCGCCGGCGCCCAGATCTTGCGCTACCGCCGGTGCAGCGACGGTGACGATCGTGGCGTCGAGAAGGTCCATGAAGGAGCCGAAGAGCACCACCAGCAGCGCCGCGGTCGCGCCGGCGCCGACGATGGGTGTCGGAGAAGCCTCCGTGACGGAGGTGCCCTTTCGAGGGCTCGGTGAAGCGGTCATGGCGGCCACCATCGTCGGCATAGTTGCCATCGAGTGACCGCTACCGGTGAGAGAATCGGCAAATCATGGCTGCTACCTCCGCGCGGGCGCTCAAGCTGCTGTCGATCTTCGGGATCGGCGCGACCCTGACCGCCGAGGAACTCGCCACCCGGCTCGGAGCGTCGGTACGAACCGTACGTCGCGACATCGATACGCTCCGGGAACTCGGGTACGAGATCGAGGCCGTCCGCGGCGCGGGGGGAGGGTATCGGCTCGGTCGCGCCACCCGCTTGCCGCCGGTCGTCTTCGATGAGGATCAGGCCGTCGCCGCGGCCGTCGCGCTCCAGACCGTGCCGGCGGTCCTGTCCGGTATCCGCGAGAACGCGGCGCGTGCTCTGGCCACGCTGCGCCAGGCGATGCCCGCGCGTAGCCGCCTGCACGCCGAGGCGTTCACCATCTCCTCGGCCCGCAACTACTGGGAGTTCCCCGCGCCGCCGATCGACGCCGAGGTCGTCCGTGCCGTCGGCGGCGCGATCAACCGGCGGCACCTTGTTCGCGTGGACTACACCGGTGACGGCGAACCCGTCACGCTGAGGCTGGAGCCGCACGATCTCGTGGTGTGGGCCGGACGCTGGTACCTGGTCGCCTTCGACCCCGATGCGGGCCGATGGCGCGCGATGCGCGTCGATCGCATCACGGCACACATGCCCACGCACACGCCCTTCGGCCGACGTGACATCCCGCACGGCGATCCCGTCGCCTTCGTCATGACCGCACACGACCGCGGAGACGCCGCCGCCGAGTGGCCGTGCCGCGGCTCAGCCGTCCTCGCCCTGCCCGCCTCCACCGTCGCCCGGTTCGCCCCCGGCGGATCAACCGTCGAGTACGCCACCGAAACCACGTGCCGGCTCACGCTCGGCGCATGGTCATGGCCAGGACTGGCAGGACTGCTCCTCACCTTCGACGCCGACCTCACCGACATCGAACCTGCCGAACTCAGGCAGGCCCTGAACTCCCTGCGCACCCGGATCAGCAAGGGACTCCGGCCCGGCGGAGGGACCGGCGGGCGTACGGGTTACGACAGGTGGGCGTAGATGGTGTAGTCCGCGCAGGAGCAGGTGCCGCGGAAGGTCAGCTCCTGGTAGGGGCCGGCATCGACCGCATCGTCGCTTCGTCGGCTTCTACGAACTGCATGTTTCCCTCCTCATGTGGTTGCACTCATTCATCCGTATGAGCCCAGACGACGAGCCGACGTGACAGGGGTGCAACGCCATTCGGAAAGTCGACCTCCCATGCACACGACGTCGCAGCTCACCTGCCCCCTTGAGGACAGGTGAGCCGGTCTATCGGTTCGACAGGTCAAGCCTGCTCCCGGCGTTCGGAAGGGACGTGGAACCGCTTGGGAACGCCCCGCGCGTAGGATGTTGCACGTCATGGTCTTGATCCGGGTTTTGGGCTCTTTCGGCGCCGAGGTCAACGGCGAGCCCGTCCCCCTGGGAGGCCCGCGGCAGCGCGGCGTCCTGGCCCTCCTGGTCGCGGCGCGCGGACAGGTCGTGTCGGTCGACCGGATGATCGAGGACCTCTGGCGCGGTGAGCCGCCGTCCCGTGCGCTGCTCTCCCTCCAGGCGTACGTCTCCAACCTGCGCCGGCTGCTGGAACCCGGCCGCCCGCCCCGAACCCCGGCCCGCCTCCTGGTGAGCGCCGCCCCCGGCTACGCGCTGCGGCTGCCGCCGGAGTCGGTGGACGCCTGGCGTTTCGAGGACCTGCTCGACGAGGCCCGCACGCTCACCGAGCCTCGGGCCGCCCGCGCCCGGCTGGCCGAGGCGTTGGGCCTGTGGCAGGGACCCGCGTTCGCCGAGGTCGCCGACGAGCCGTGGGCCGCCGCCGAGACCGCCCGCCTGAACGAGCTGCGCCTGGTCGCCCGCGAGCTCCACGTCGCGGCGGGCCTGCGGGCGGGCGACCCCGTCTCGGTGGTCCCCGAGGCCGAGCGTCTCACCCGCGACGAACCCCTGCGTGAAGAGGGCTGGCGGCTGCACGCCCTGGCGCTGTGGAGCAGCGCCCGCCAGGCCGACGCCCTGGCGACGCTCCGCCGCGCGCGCGCCACCTTCGCCGACGAACTCGGTCTCGACCCCGGCCCCGACCTGGTCGCCCTGGAAGAGGCGATCCTCGCCCAGCGCATCGACATCCTCCGCACGGCCGTCCCCCCACTCCCGGCCCCCAAGCCTCCGCACGCCGAGCCCCCGCACCGCGCCGCCTCTTTCGTGGGGCGGGAGGGCGAGCTCGCCGCGCTGGTCTCGGCCGCCGGGGAGGCCGCCGCCGACGGGGCGCGCGTCGCTCTTGTCACCGGGGAGGCGGGGCTGGGCAAGTCGACGCTCCTGGAGCACCTCGGCGCGCGGTTGGAGCGCGACGGCTGGCTCGTCGCCGCCGGGCGCTGTCCGGAGGTCGACGGCGCGCCGCCCGCGTGGGCGTGGGTCGAGGCGCTGCGGGCCGTCGCCGCGACCGTTCCTCCGGGGGAGTTCACGGAAGACCTGGCGCCGCTGCTGTCCGACTCCATGCCGGTGGACGGCGACGCCGCCGCCGGGCGCTTCCGGCTGCGCCGGGCCGTGTGGGGCTGGCTCGCGGCGGCCGCCGCGCAACGGCCGGTCGCCGTCGTGCTGGACGACCTGCACTGGGCGGACACGACCACGCTGGGGCTGCTCGGCGGTGGCGTCGGCGTGCGGGCCCCGATCCTGGTCGTCGCCGCGTACCGCCAGGACGAGAGCGAGCACCTCACCGAGACGCTGGGTGCGCTCGCCCGCACCGCGCCGCTGCGCCTCGCGCTGCCCGGGCTCGACGGCGCAGCGGTGGCCGAGCTCGTACGGGCCGAGAGCGAGGCCGACGACGCGACGGTGGCGGGGATCGCCGAGCGCACCGGCGGCAACCCGTTCTACGTGCGGGAGAGCGCGCGGCTGCTGAACGGCGAGGGTGCGCTGGTCGCGCTCTCCGAGGTCCCCGAGGGCGTACGGGACGTGCTGCGGCGCCGGCTGGCCAGGCTCCCCGAGAGCGGCGTGTCCGTCCTGCGGCTGGCGGCGGTGGCCGGCCGGGAAAGCTCGGTGGACGTGCTCGTGCAGGCCGCCGACACCGACGCGGACGGCGTGCTGGACGCGCTGGACGCGGGCGTCATCGCCGGGTTGCTCGACGAGCCGGGGCCGGGGCGCGTCCGGTTCGTTCACGCGCTGGTCAGGGACACACTGGTCGCCGACGTCAGCCGGTTGCGGGCCGCCAGGATGCACGCCAGGATCGCCGCCGCGCTGGAGGGCACCGGCGACGTCGCGGCGCTCGCCCATCACTATGCGCGAGCGGGATCGCCGAAGGCCGTCGGCTACTGCGTGCGGGCCGCCGAGCTGGCCGAGGCGCGCTACGCCCACGACGTGGCCGCCGCCCTCCTCACCGACGCGGTCGCCAACTCCAGCGATCCGGACGAGCGCGTCGGCCTGCTCGGCAGGCTGCTGCGCGCGCAGATCAGGGCCGGGGCCGTCGCCGCGGCCAGGGACACGCGCGAGCAGGCCGTGGAGTACGCCGAGTCGATCGGCCGCGACGACCTCATGATCGCCGCGTTCACCGCCTGGACCGAGCCCACCCCCTGGCAGGCCCGCACGTACGGCACGGTCGACCGTCCCGTCGTCGGCCGCCTCAGCCGCCTGCTCAAGCGGACCGACCTCGCCCCCGACGTGCGGTCCCGGCTGCTCGTCGCGTACGCCAACGAGCTGGTGGGCGAGGACGGTCCGACCGTCCTGGCGGCGGCACGGGAGGCACTCGACCTCACCGCCGATCCCCGCCTCCGGGCCGCGGCGCTCCTGGTCCTGGCCGGCGAGACCAGGCGGGAGGAGTACGCCCGCGAGCTGGTGGAGATCGGCGTCGAGCACGACCTGCCCGTCTACCGGGTGACCGGGCTGTTCGACCAGGCCGCGAACGCCGCCGCGGCCAACGACCCCGCGACCATGCGCCGCGTGACCGGGGAGGCGCTCGACCTCGCCCGCGCCTACCGGATGCCGGAGGCGATCAGCGCCGCCGAGATCGCGCTGGCGACCCTGGACCTCGTCGAGGGCCGGTTCACCGACGCCGAGCGCCTCTACGCCGAGGCCACCGCACACATGGAACGCGCCGGATCGGTGCACGCCGGTTTCCGCGGCCTCGCACTGGCGGTGATCCGGCTGAACGACGGCACGCTCGGCGACCACCTGGACGACGTGCGCGCTCTGCACGAGGCGCTCGGCCCGATGGTCGCCGACCTGCTCGCGCTCGCCCTCCTCGCCGCCGGCCGCGGCGACGAGGCACGCACGTCACCGGGCCCGATCCGGCCCGACTTCTTCTTCACGTTCCTGACGAGCCTGCGCGCGATGGCGACCGTCGCACTGGACGACCGCGACGCCGCCGCGGAGATCTACGCGGACCTGCTCCCCCACCGCGACGGTCCCCCGGCCGGTGTTGAGAGCCTGTCGCTGGCCCTGCGCCCGGTCGCCCACACCCTCGGCGAGCTCGCCCTCCTCCTCGGCCGGGCCGACGAGGCCGCCGCCCACTTCGCCCGGGCCGCCGCCATCGCGGATCAGTGGAACGCCCCCCACTGGTCCGCCGACGCCCGAAAGCGCGCCGATCTTGCCCTCGGCCTCCATGTCATGTGAGGTCGATCACAAAGTGTCACAGGCATAGGGGGCGTTCCGTCTTAGAGCGCATGACGAACACGGAACGCACCACCGCCCTGATCACCGGCGCCAACAAGGGCCTCGGCCTGGAAGCCGCTCGCCGCCTCGGCGCGCTCGGCTGGACGATCTTCCTCGGCTCCCGCGACGAAGGCCGCGGAAAGGCCGCCGCCGCCCGGCTGGCCGACGCCGGCATCGACGTGATCATGGTCCCCCTGGACGTGACCTCCGACGCGTCGGTGACCGAGGCCGCCCGGCTCGTCGGCGAGCACACCGGCCACCTGGACGTGCTGATCAACAACGCCGGCGCGCCGGGGAACGCCGTCCCGCCCGCGGACGCCACGGCCGACGAGATCCACGCCGTCTACGACACCAACGTCTACGGCCCGATCAGGGTCACCCACGCCTTCCTGCCCCTGCTCCAGGCCGCCGAGCACCCGCGGGTGGTGATGGTGTCCAGCGCCGCCGGCTCCTTCGCCGTCGTCACGGACCCGGACCAGCCCGTCTCGAAGCTGCACGAGCTCGCCTACAGCTCCTCGAAGGCGGCCCTGAACATGATCACCGTCCGGTACGCCCAGGCGCTCCCCCGCATCCGGTTCAACGCCGTCACCCCCGGCGAGACCGCCAACCACACGTTCGCCGCCACCGACATGAACCACCACACCGGCCGGCTCACGGTCACCGAGGGCACCGACTCGATCGTCGAGCTCGCGACCGCCGGCTCCGACGGCCCGACCGGCGTCTTCGTCGACCGTCTCGGCCCGATCGCGTGGTGACCGGCGTGCGCCACCGGACCCGCCCTCCGCACGAGGAGGTTCCGGCGTGCGACTACCGTATGGAGGCGTCCCCGAACGAGAAGGCCGAGAAGATGAGCCGCGGCACACCGGCAGGCGAGGCGCGGGAACCGGACGTGACCGGCTACCGTCCGCTGCTGTTCTCCATCGCCTACGGGATGACCGGGTCCGTGGGCGACGCCGAGGACATCGTGCAGGACGCGTTCCTCGGCCTGACCAGGGCGCGCAACGTGGGCACCGAGGTCACCGAACCCAAGGCGTACCTGACGACCGCGGTGACGCGGCTGGGCATCGACCATCTGCGCTCGGCGCGGGTGCGACGGGAGACGTACGTGGGCGAATGGTTGCCCGAGCCGGTCGTCGCGCACACCGGCGAGCCCGGGCCGGCCGAGCACGCCGAGCTGGCCGACTCGTTGTCGATGGCGTTCCTCGTGCTGCTGGAGTCCCTCTCGCCGGTGGAGCGGGCGGTGCTCATGCTGCGCGAGGTGTTCGGGTACGGCTACCAGGACGTCGCCAGGATCACCGGCAAGACCGAGGTGAACTGCCGGCAGATCCTCACCCGCGCAAGGCAGCGCATCGCCACCGGCAGGCAGGCGCGCGACGGCGCCCGGCCCCTGGCGCGGCGGGCGGAGGGCGAGGAACTCGCCCGCAGGTTCTTCGCCGCGGCCGACGGCGGCGACCTGGACGCGCTGCTCGGCCTGCTCGCGCCCGACGTGGTCCTGCACGGGGACGGCGGCGGCAAGGCGCAGGCGATGGCCAGACCGGCGGCCGGGGCGTCGCGCGTCGTGAAGATGCTGGTCGCGGGGCTGCGCCGGGTCCGCGCGCTCGGCGTCTCGGCGCGGATCGCCTGGATCAACGGCCGCCCGGGCGCGGTCATGTACGACGCCGAGGGACGGGTGGCGGGCGTGGTCGAGCTGGACGTCGCCGACGGAGTCGTCCAGGCGATCCACTCGGTGGTCAACCCCGACAAGCTCGCCCACCTCGGCCCGGTCTCCGACGTCGCCCGCCTGCCGAAGAAGTGAACCGAGTCAGGAGACGGCGGCGGTGTAGCGGCGGGCCAGCCGGGTGAGGGCGTCCTTGAGCTCGGCGGGGCCGACGACCTCGATGTCGGCGTCGAACCTGCCGAGCGCGGCCGCCAGTCCCAGCCACGACCACGACCCCATGACGAGCCGGCAGGCGTGCCGAGGTCTTCTGCATGTTCTCCAAGGTGCCGCAAATAGAGGCCACAAACTGACCGCTTCCTTTGCCAGCATGGGCGGCGCAACCGGGAGCCGGACGGCCCCCGGCGACCACGAGCCGAACCGGCGAGGAGCCGGTCATGTCCGCCAATGTTGTGATCCACGGGCGCGAGCGTCGTGCGGCCGCTCGGGCCCGCGCAGTGGGTGCCGCTGCACGGCATGGTGAAGGACCGGTTCGGGGTGACCCGGATCGTCGAGCACGGCGCGTCCTGAACCAGAGGGAAGAAGAGATGACCGTTCTGAGCACCAGGGCGCTCAACCGCGCCACGCTCGCCCGGCAGCTGCTGCTCGACCGCGCCGCCCTGCCGGTCGCCGACGCCGTCGCGCACCTGTGCGGCCTGCAGGCGCAGGAGCCGCAGGAGCCCTTCACCGGGCTCTGGTCGCGGTTGCGCGCCTTCGATCCGGCGGCGTTGTCGGACCTGCTGACCGGACGGGGCGTGGTGCGCACCCACCTGATGCGCCGCACGGTCCACCTGGTCACCGCCGCCGACGTCCTGGCCTGGCGGGGCCGCCACGACGCGATGTTGCGCCAGCGGGTGCTCGGCGTCTACCGCCGCGAGCTCGCCGGGGTCGACCTCGACGAGCTCGCGGCGGCGGGACGGGCGGTGCTGGCCGACGGCGAGCCGCGCTCGATGTCGCAGCTGGCGCGGGCGGTGGCCGGCCGCTGGCCCGCGCCGGGGCCGCGGGCGCTGGGCGAGATGCTGGTCGCCGCGCTGGTCCCGATGGCTCAACTCCCGCCGCGCGGCCTTTGGCGGAAGCGGGCGGCCGTGCGCAACCTGCCGCTGTCGTCCTGGCTGGGCCGCGAGGTCGACCCGCCGTCCGCCGACGGCTCCGACCCCGTGGGCCAGGCGCTCGTACGGCGTTACCTGGCGGCGTACGGCCCCGCGGCCACGGCCGACCTGCGCGCCTGGTCCGGCCTGGCGGGCCTGCCGGCGGCCGTGGCCGCGGTACGCGAGGAACTGGTCGCCTTCCGGGACGAGCGCGGCCGGGAACTGCTGGACCTGCCCGGCGCGCCGCGCCCCGACCCCGGCACGTCCGCCCCGGTGCGGTTCCTGCCGGCCTTCGACAACGCGATCCTCGGCTACGACGACCGCGGCCGGATCATCGACGACGTCCACCGCGGCCTGTCGGTCGCCGGCGCCCGGGTGGTGCTGGTCGACGGCCGGGTCTCGGCCACCTGGACCGTCGAGGACGACATCGTGCTCGTCACCCCGCTGCGCGGCCTCTCCACCGCCGAGCGGGCCGCAGTGGCCGAGGAGGGAGGGGCGCTGGCGTCGTTCCTGTCCGACGGCGGCAGCGACCGCATGCGGCTCGTCCCGTCCTGAGGCGGCCGGGTCGATTACGCGCCTGCCGACAAGGCTGATTAGATCCTCATAGGGTCAGCCATATCGACACCGCGTAATGGGAGGAGCCGACACCGTGAACGTGCCCGAACCCGATGCCGGGCCGCGCCCGCCGCAGGACGAGCGTCCCCGCCGGCTGGGCGACCTGACCCACGCGGGCGCGTACGTCGTGGACGACCGGGGCCGCATCATCGAGGTCTCCCCGCGTACCGAGGAGCTGCTGCGCAGGCCCGCCGCCGAACTGCTCGGCGGCGACGCCCACGACCTGCTGCACCGCGGCCCGCGCGGCGAGACGTTGCCGCGCAGCCGGTGCGCGATGCGGCGTCCCCTCATCGCCGGCGGCACCTCCCAGGGCGAGCGGGAGTGGCTGGAACGCGGCGACGGCTCCCTGCTGCCGGCGTCCTGGCTGGTCACCCCGTGCGAGCTCGGCGGCGGCAGGGTCGGGGCGCTGGTGCTCTTCCACGACGCCGAGGAGCCCGGCGCGCACGCGCGGGAGCCGGGGCACGAGACGTCGATGTCCGAGCTCGACCGGCTGGCGCTGCTGGCGGAGACCACCACGACGCTCGCCGCCAGCCTCGACGTGGACGAGACGCTGCGCCAGCTCGTCCGCCTGGTGGTGCCGCTGCTCGCGGACTGGGTGGTGGTGGACCTGCTCACCGAGCACGGCGGCGTGACGCGCGCCGCCGTCGTCCACCATGAGGACGGCGTCCTGGTGCACCACGAGGATCTGGAGGGGCCGATGCCCGCCGTGCCTGAGGAGTCGCCGATGCCGCTGTCGCGGGCGTTGCGCGGGGTCACGGCGACGCTGGCCGGGCCGGAGACGTACCAGGTCGCGCCCGACTCCGGCATCGCCGTCTTCCAGCAGGAGCTGTTCCGCAGGACCGGCATGCACTCGGCGGGCATCGCGCCCATCCGCGGCGTGCGCGACGTGGTCGGGGCGCTGACCCTGGGCCGCGCCGAGCGGGCCGGCGCGTTCACCACCGCCGACCTGCTGCTGGTCGAGGACATCGCCCGCCGCGCCGGCCTCGCCCTGGACAACGCCCGCCTGTACGAGCGGCAGCGCCGGGTCGCCGAGACCATGCAGCGCCACCTGCTGCCCCGGCTGCCGTCGGTGCCCGGCCTGGAGATGAGCGCCCTGTACGTGCCCGCCCCCCGCGCCTCGCAGGTCGGCGGCGACTGGTACGACGCCTTCACCATGCCCGACGGCGCCACCGCCCTGGTGATCGGCGACGTGGTGGGCCACGACCTGGAGGCCGCCGCCGGGATGGCCCAGGTCTGCAACATGCTGCGCGCCTACGCCGGCGCCGAGCGCGACCTGCCCAGCACGATCCTCGACCGCCTCGACCGCGCGGTGGTGCGCATGGCGCAGGCCACCATGGCCACCGTCGTCCTGGCCCGGCTGGAGCACGCCGAGGACGGCCGCTGGCTGCTGAGCTGGAGCAACGCGGGCCATCCGCCGCCGCTGCTGGTCGAGCGCGACGGCCGGACCCGCTTCCTGGAGGACGCCCAGGGCCTGCTGCTGGGCACCGGACTCCGCGGCGATCGCACCGACGCGGTCGTCGAGCTGCCGCCGGAGTCCACCCTCGTGCTCTACACCGACGGGCTGATCGAGTCGCCCAGGCATTCCCTGGACGAGGGGCTGGCCCGCCTGAGCCGGTACGCCGCCGCCCACACCCACCGGCCGTTGAACGCGCTCGGCGACCTGCTGCTGAAGCGCGTACGGCCCGACGACAACGACGACGACGTCGCCATGCTGACCCTGCGCGTGCCGCCCAGGGTCACGACCGTCCGCGCCGCGCGCCAGGGCACACGTCGCGGTAGGGCACGTCCTTGAGGTACTGCCGCCACTCCTCCTCGCCCATCGTGCGGCCCGCGCGCTCGCACACCAGGCGGGCCACGGACTCGGCGCCGACGGGGATCCGGATGATCGTCCCCGAGGTGTTGCCCGAGACGTACAGGGTCCGGTCGTCAGCGCTGAAGGCGAGCCGGTCGAGGATGCCGATGGGGAAGGAGCCGATGCGCTCGCGCGAGGCGACGTCCCAGACCTGGACGGTGTACACGTCGTCGAACGTCTCCCCGATGGACCTGCTGATCAGCGCGAGCAGCGAGCCGTCGTGGCTGAACAGCACGGTCTCGACCTGCGCGCGGGCGGCCACGCGCAGCGCGGGCGGCAGTTCGGCCCCCTTGGCGACGTCCCACAGCTCGACCGTGGCCGAGCCGAGGGCGAGCACCTGGGCGGTGGGGCTGAGCGCGATCGCCGGGCCCGACCGGTTGAAGCCGGGGCCGACGGCCTTGCCGGTGCGCAGGTCGTAGGTCTTGCCGCTGCTGGTCACGACCGCTGTGCCGTCGCGCGTGGACATGATGGTGCCCGTGCCGGTGCTCAGCGGGTGCCGGGCGAGCACCCGGCCGGTGCCGGTGTCGAGGACGACCAGTTCGTTGAGCGCGTCCCGCTCGCTCAGCTCCTTCAGCGACAGCACCAGCCGGCCGCCGTCGGGGGTGAACGCCTTTGACACCACGCTCTGCGTGCGCGGCACGGGGTGCCGCCACAGGCGGCGGGCGGTGGCGACGTCCCAGAGGCCGGTCGAGGAGTCCTGGCCGTCGGCGGCCAGCCGTGCGCCCGCCGGGTCGAACAACTGCCCGGCGACGCCCGCGCTGCCGGCCATCGGGACGCCGAGCCGGCGGCCGTCCCACACGCGCACCGGTCCGGCGTCCTTGGTGGCGGCGGCCAGGCGGCCGTCCTGGCTGAAGGCGTCCAGCTCGTAGCCCTGCGGCAGCCGGGACGAGGGCAGGCGGGAGGTCAGGTCGGCGGTGATGGTCGAGTTGTCGAGAAGGTAGCGGACGGTGTGACCGTCGGCCTCCAGCCAGACGTCCTCCGGCTCGCCCTCCGCCCGGTAGAGGGCCAGCTCGTCGCCGTCGTCGGCGTCGAGCAGGTGCAGGGTGCGGCCCTCGACGGCGATCATCCGGCGTCCGTCGGGGCTGAGCCGCAGCCGCCCGTTCAGCGTGTCGTCCAGGGCCGACTCCTGCCAGAAGGGCCGGTCGGTGTCGGGCACCTTCCTGCCGGTGGCCAGGTCGAAGGCCGAGACGTCGCCGTTCGCGCACAGCAGCCGCCTGCTGTCCGGCGTGAACGCCACCACCGGCCCGCACGCCTTGGGCAGGCGGGTGTCCACGGTGAGGCCGGGCAGGCGGATCACCTTCAGCCCGCCCTGGTTGGGCCCGACGCCCGCGACGTACGCCCCCGAGGGTGCGATCACCGGGGCCACGTCCGCCTCCAGCTCGGGGGTGTAGGACGCGCCGGTCCTGGTGTCCCACAGGAACTCCAGGGTGTTCTCGCGCATCACCGCGGCCAGGTTCTCGTTCCCGTCGAAGGTGACGTGCACGCTCGGGCTGCCCTCGCCGACGCGGTGCTCGCGCAGCTTGGCGCCGGTCATGGTGTCCCAGGCGTAGGCCGTGTCCCTGCTGACGACCACCAGCGTGCGCCCGCTCGGGCTGAGTGCCGCCGCCGACGGCAGCGCGTCGAGGCCGTCCGGCCACCGCCAGAACGCGGTCTGCCGCTCGGAGGGCACGTCGTAGACCCGCACGCCGTCCTCGCCGGCGATGGCCCGGACCCGCCCGCCGGCCGCCGACGCCGCGGCGGGGCGGCCCTTGGCGCCGGGGTCGCGGAAGACCGCGCTCTCCGGCATCGTCAGCGAGGACGTCAGGCTGCGCCGTGTGCCGGGGCCGGGGGCCAGCCGCCAGCCGGCCACGCTGAGCAGCATCGCCCTGGCCGGGTCGGTCGTGCGCAGCCGGTCGGCCTCGGCGGCGGCCTGCCGTCCGACCGCCTGGTCGCGCTGCGTCTCCGCCAGGCGGCTCTGCTCGCTCACCTGCCTGCCGCGCAGCACGGCGAGGCCGCCCGCCGCCAGCGCCACCACCAGCAGCCCGGCCAGCGCCGCCGTGGTCAGCCGCCGGCGGCGCACCCGCCGCCTGGTCAGGCCGGTGCCCGCGGCCAGGAAGTCACGTTCGAGCGGGGTCAGCGTGATGTGCCTGCGGCCGGTGGCGGCCCAGGTCAGCGCCTGGTCGAGGCGGCTGCCCTGGAGCAGGTCGCCGTCCTTGCGGCCGTTGTCGGCCCACTGGCGGGCGGCGCCGCTGAGCTGGCCGAGCACGGCGAGGCCGTCGCGGTCGCCGTCCACCCACACGCGCAGCCGCGGCCAGGCGCGCAGCAGCGCGGGGCGCGACAGCGCCACCGCCTCGTCCTTCTGCGTCACCAGGTAGGAGAACACCTGGAGGATGTGCTCGATGGCCCGGGTCTCCCGTTCGGAGCGGCCGGCGAGCAGGTCCTCCTTCATCGCCCAGCGCACGGCCTCGTGCCCGTCGTCGGTGACCGTCACCAGGCGCAGGAACACCTCGGCGGCCAGCTCGCGCTCCTCGGGGGCGAGCGCGCCGTAGGCGTCCTCGGCGATCGTGCCGAGGGCCGGGTCGGCCTGCTCGGGCACGTGCACGCCCCTGGCGGCGCGGCTGCCCGCCGTCAGCAGCCCGCGGGTGTCGGCGGCGTTGCCGCTGACCAGGGCGAGCAGCAGGTCGCGGGCGGTGGGGCGGGCCGCCGGGTCCTTCTCCAGCGCGGCCGACACCAGCGAGGCCAGCCGGGGCGGCAGCCCGCTCAGGTCGGGCTGCGCCGACAGCACCCGGTGCATGACCCCGCCGAGGTTGTCGGCGCGGAACGGGTCCGCGCCGGTGGCGGCGAACACGATGATGGCGCCCCAGGCGAACACGTCGGCGGGCGCGCCCGCCCGCTGCCCGGTGAACACCTCCGGCGCCATGTACGTGGGCGTGCCGGCCACCTCGCCGGTCCTGGTCAGCGACATGTCCATGGTGCGCGCGATGCCGAAGTCGATCACTCGGGGGCCGTCGGTGCCCAGCAGCACGTTGTCCGGCTTGAGGTCCCGGTGGATCACGCCCGCGTCGTGCACGGCGGTCAGGGCGGTGGCGATCGCCGTGGCCAGCCGGTGCAGGTCGTCCCCGGCGAACCGGCGTCCCTGCTCGACCGCGCGGCGCAGGCTGGGGCCCGGCACGTACTCGCTGACGATGTACGGCCTGCTGCCCGACAGGTCGCAGTCGAGCACCCGCGCCGTGCAGAACGACGCCACCCGGCTCGCCGCCGCCGCCTCCTTGGCGAACCGCTCGCGGCTGACCGGGCTGTCGGCCATGTGCAGGACCTTGAGCGCGACCCGGCGGCCTTCGGGGTCGTAGGCGTCGTACACCACGCCCTGGCCGCCGGAGCCGAGCCGTCCGGCCAGCCAGTATTGCCCGATACGCTGCGGTTCCCCGCCGTTCGACGCTTCCACGGCGTGTTAGATGCCCCTTCCGGTGTCAAAGTTCCGCTCATGCAGGTAGGCGTCCAGCGCGGCGGCGCCGGTGAGCATGGCCAGGCCCCTGGACGTGAGCCGGTCGCGCCAGTCGCGGAGCGTCGCCTGAAGGGGCTCGGGGCCGCCCGCCGTGCGCACCTGGTCCAGCACCTGGCGGATCTGCTCCAGCCCGTAGCCGCCGCGCCGGAGCTGGTGGGCCAGCAGCACGTCGCGGACGTCGGCGGAGGTGTAGACGCGGTAGCCGGTGCGCGGGTCGCGCCGGGGCACGGTCAGCCCCGCGCGCTCCCACTTGCGCAACGTCGCCGGCTTGATGCGCAGGCGGCGGGCCAGCGGGCCGATGAACGTGACGCCCGGTTCCAGCTCGCGCGGCGGCGCCAGGTCGCGCAGCGCGCGTTCGACGGCCTCCAGCGTGCGCCGGTCCTCGGCGAGCTGGGCGTGGCCGTCGTCGATCAGGCGCAGCGCCTCCTCGACGCCGCCGCCGTTGACGGCCCGCATGATCGCCGTCGCGGTCGCGTGCCCGTGGGCGGGGATCAACTCCAGGAACGTCCGCAGCGCCGCCGCGTGGCGCGGGGTGTAGACGCGGTAGCCGTGCGGGGAGCGCCTGGACGGCGGCAGGATCTCCGCGTCCTCGTAGTTGCGCACGGCCTGCGTGGACAGCCCGTGCCCCCGCGCCAGATCGATGGGCCGCATCTTGAAGGTAAGCCTTCCCGAACGCCTGCAGTTCGGCCGAAAGCTTACACGACGAGTTCAACGATACGGTTGAAGCCATGACGACCCCGATCCGGGACGCCGCCCAGCCGTTCTCCGGCGGCGCCCTGACCGCGCTGTTGCCCCCCGGCGTCCGCGTCCTCGGTCTCGGCGAGCCCACCCATGGCGTGGAAGCCTTCCTTGAGCTGCGCAACGAGCTCTTCCGTCATCTCGTCGAGCACGAGGGTTACCGGTCGATCGCCATCGAGAGCGACTGCCTGGCCGGCCTGGCCGCCGACGCGTACGTCACCGGCGGCGCGGGCACCCTCGACGAGGCGATGAGCCGCGGTTTCAGCCACGGGTTCGGCGCCTCGGCCGCCAACCGCGAGCTCCTGCGCTGGATGCGCGCCCGCAACGAGCGGCGTCCGCCGCGGGAACACCTGCGCTTCGACGGCTTCGACGCCCCCGTGGAGATCACCGGCCCGGCCGCCCCACGCCCGGCCCTGACCGCCCTGTACGACCACCTCGCCCCCCACCTCGACCTGCCCCTGCCCCACGACGCCCTCGACGCGCTGCTCGGCCCCGACGAACGCTGGACCGACCCGGCCGCCCTCACCGACCCCTCCCGGTCGATCGGCGGCACGCCGGAGGTCAAGGAACTGCGCCTGATCGCCGACGACCTGGGCGTGCTGCTGACCGCGCACGCCCCCCGTCTGGCGGCCGTCACGTCCGAGGGCGACCGTTGGCGGGCCGGCCTGTACGCCCGCACCGCCTCCGGGCTGCTGCGCTACCACGCCGCCATGGCCGACCCCTCGCCCGCCCGCCTCGGCACGCTCATGAGCCTGCGCGACACGATGATGGCCGGCAACCTCGACGCGATCGTCCGGCGCGAGGACCGCCGGGGCCCGACCCTCGTGTTCGCCCACAACCGACACCTGCAGCGCGACGAGAGCCGGCTGTGGTTCGCGGGCGAGCCGCTGCGATGGTGGAGCGCGGGCGCCGTCCTCGCCGCCGATCTCGGCGACCGGTACGCCTTCGCCGCCGCCGGGTTCGGCTCCCGGGGCACCGACGTGCCAGCGCCCGGCACCCTCGAAGGCATCCTGTCGGCCCTGCCCGAGGACCGCGTCGTCGTGGACCCCCGCCGCCTGGCCGGGGCGCTCGACGGCACGCCGGCGCCCCGCGTCCCGGCGGACCACACCTATCTGTCCCTCGACCCCGCCACCGTCCACCAGGCGGACGCGATCGTCTTCCTCAAGGAGATCTGAGCTCAGCCGCCCTTCGCGACGGCCGTCCCGAGGTCCGCCGGGCGGGCGATGAGCCGGTGGGAGCGGGCCAGGTCGGCGATCCGCTGGAGCTCCGCGAGGTCCAGCTCGGCGGGGAAGGAGCCGATCTCGGCTTGTGCCGCCGCCGCCCCGGTGATCTTCGTGTAGCTGGGCAGCGCGTCGCGTACCTGCCGGGGGTCGGTCGCGATCAGGTGTTGCGCCTTGGTCAGCGCGCGCCGGAAGGCCGCCAGCGTGCGGGGGTTCTCCCTGATCCACCGGTCGGTGGCCGAAATGCCGGCGGTGTACAGGTTCGCGAACCCGCGGGTCATCGGGTCCTCCACGATCCGCGCGCGCCCGGTCTCACGGCCGACAGTGACGTACGGCTCCACCAGCAGCGCGGCGTCGACCTGCCCCTTGTCCATGGCGAGGAGCATCTCGGGGTAGGGCTTCTCGACCAGCAGGAAGTCCCGGGACGTGAGCCCGGCTCGCTTCAGCGCGGCCTCCAGCGCCAATGGCCCGAGCCCCGCGAGGTTCGGGATCGCGATCTTCTTCCTCCTGAGGTCGGCCACGGTCCGGGTCCTCGACCTGGGGTGCACGGCGATCGCGAAGCTCCCGGGCGCGGCCCGGTGCAGGCCGGAGACGATCCGGAGAGACTTGCCGCCCTCGTTCATCTTGAAGAGCGAGGCGTAGTCGGTCTGCGCCAGGTCCAGCCTGCCCAGGTCGAGCTCCGGGGCCGCCGCGGCGGCCCCGGAGACGATCTGCGGGACGACCGTCAGCCCCTCCTCCCTGAAGTAGCCCTGACCCAGCGCGACGAACACCGGCGCCGACTCCACACTCGCCACCACGCCGACCTTGACGACGGACCGCTCGGGCGGCTGGGCCGGGCGCACGGCGGCGCGCGGCTCGCCGGGCAGCGCCCGCACGCCGACGGTGGCGGCGAGCACGACGACGACCACCACCACGGCGGCGGCCAGGGCCATGACGTTGCGCCGCCTGCGGTGATGAGCCTCGAACGCCCTGGCCGCCAGGTCGCGCTCCGGCATGTCCTCCGCGATGCGGCCGAGCTGATCTCCGAGCCAGGTCATCGGCGTGCCCCCTCACTGTGGGCCGGGTCGTCCAGGACGGGCAGTCTGGGCCCCAGCTCGGGGGCCAGCGTCCGCAGGCGGGCCAGCGCGTGGTGCGCCTGGCTCTTGACGGTGCCGACCGAGCAACCCAGCAGGTCGGCGACCTCACGCTCGGTCCGGTCCTCGTAGAAGCGCAGGACGAGCACGGCGCGCTGCTTGGGCGTCAGCCGCATGAGCGCCTGGCGCAGCACGATCCGCAGCACGGCGGAGTCATCGCTCACGTACGCGCGGTCGGGCGGCTCGGCGCTCGGCACCTCGTCCGAGCTGCGGCGACGTCGCCACGAGATGTACTGGTTCACCATCATCTTGCGCGCGTAGGCGTCAAGGTTGCCGACGTGGCGTAACCTCGACCACCGCCCGATCATCCGGACGAACACGCTCTGGAGGAGGTCCTCCGCGAGGTGGACCTCTCCGGTGAGCAGGTAGGCCAGGCGCGTCAACGGGCGTTGGTGAGCATCAACGAACGCCCGGAAGGCGGTGTCGCGATCCAACGTCTCTCCTTAGGCTCGATGCCCTCCAGACGCTGTGGGCGTGGCGAAAGGTTGGCACCCGTGAGAAGCGTGTGACGGGCCTCTGCCGCCGCGGTTCATTTATCGGCATTTAATAAATGATGTCGTCAAGGCGCATTCTTCTCGCATGGCGGCGCGCGATACACGCTCGTTAAAGTCGGGGTAACGTCAGGCTCCACGGATTCCCCGACAAGAGGACGAGCCGATGAACTGCGGTCACTGCGACAGCCCCAACCTCGCCGATTCCCAGGTCTGCGCAAATTGTGGCCGCCATTTCCAGCGCGATCGCCCGGCCGCGACAGAGGTGACGCGATATCTCTGCATCGCCATGCTGCTCGATGCGAAAGTGCGTAATTCCACCATTCGTTCCATTCTTCATGACCGGTTCCGGGCCGTCGCCCAGTCCCCCGGCGTCGACCTGGCCACGATGCTCAAATACGGCCTGATGGCCCAAAGACGCCAACGCGTGCGCGATACCGTGCTGGCCGTGCTCGCCCTGGCCACGCTGGCCCTGCTGTCCAGCTCGCTCGTCCTGCTCCCGCTCTTCCTGGCCTGGCTCGTCGTCTTCGTGGAGCTCTACGACGCCTACGAGTCGGTCATCCTGACCAAGCTGACCCGCGACTCCTTCGACCCGGCCGAGGCGCCGCTGCCCAGCTCGCCCGCGCTGCGCGACCACCTGGTCGACATCGCCGACCGTGGCGCCGGGAACGTCACGGTGTTCGCCGACTACTCCCCCTTCGTCGGCTACGGCAGCAGGATCAACAACTGGTCGTTCACCATGAACGTCGCCAAGGCCAGGCCCGGCGAGACCGTCGTGCCCTTCGCCGTCGGCGAGCTCTACGACCGGGTGGCGGCCGAGATCGCCGCCCTCGGCCTGCCCGGTCTCACCGTCGGCGACAAGCTCTTCGTCAACGGCCTCGACCTGCGCTACGAGACCGACCCCGAGCTCCAGGCGGCCGTGCTGCCCGACGCCCTGCTGCCGCCCGTGCCCACGGTGAGCGAGCGGTTCATCCACGAGCTGCGCGACAACCCCCGCACGAGGGCCCGCCCCTACCTCACGGTCAGCGTGACCGGGTGGGAGGGCGAGGTGGTCATCTCGATCTTCCTCCGGTTCGTGCTGCTCGCCGAGAAGGGGATGATGTTCACCGAGGCCGGCTACTCGCTGCTGCCGCCGCTGCGGGAGTCGTACCGCGAGGTCGACCGGCTGGTCAACTGCGCGCCGTCGGAGCGGATGGCCCGGATGGCGCTCTCGGCGCTGGGGCGCACCTTCGCGGGGCTGGTGCTGGCCCTGCCCAACACCCTCGCCGCGGTGTCGGAGCCCAGGAGGCGCAGGCGGCAGCAGAAGGCGAGCATCAAGGCCATCCGCGGCCACACCTTCAACTACGGGGCGGCCTACAACCCGCGCGAGCACGCCACCGACCACCTCTACCACCGCTACTTCCAGCAGCTCGACAAGGAGATGTACGTCAAGGCCGCCGAGCAGCGGATCATGGACGCCGTCGCCGACTTCCTGGAGGAGCACAACGTCGACGTGAGCGACCTGCGCGACCGCCAGACGACCATCCTGAACAACGGCATCTTCGTCACCGGTCAGGCCCAGGTCACCGGCAACAGCATGGCGGTCGGCACGGGCGCGGTCGCGCGCGTCGAGAGCCGCATCCGGCAGGGCCTCGGCCAGGCCGCCGCGGCGGCACAGCGGAACGCGGGATGAACGACCACGGCGTCCGCGCGTTCAGCGTGTGTCGCGGATGCCCAGGATGTAGGTGGCGGTGAGCGCCACGGCGCGGTCGTCGTCGTGTGACAGGTCCGCGAGGGCACGTGAGGCGGTCGCTCCCGGGATGTCGGCGAGCGCCTGCGTCAGCCGCAGGCGCGCGGACGGGTCGGCGGAGCTGCGGGCGAGGCGGTCCACCAGCCCGGCGGCGATCGGGTCCGCCGCGCCCGGACGGCCCGCCAGCCTGCTCAGGGCGTCGGCCGCGTCGACGTCGTTGGTGCCCTCGACGACCATGTCGATGAGCGCCGGGATCGCGTCGGGCACCCCGCGTGCCCCGAGAGCCAGGGCCGCGGGCCGGCGGACCACGACGTCGGGGTCGGTCAGGGCGTCCCGCAGCAGCTCGGTCGCCCGGTCGTCCGGGAGCTCGGCGATCGACCGGACGGCGCGTGCGCGCACCTCGGCCGCCGGTGCGCGCAGGCCCTCCGCCAGCAGCGCCGAGGCGTCGTCGCCCGATCGCGCCAGGGCCCATCGCAGCGCTCCGGCGACGTTCGGGTCGCTCTCGCTCAGCGCCGCCTCGACCAGCGCCTCCACCGGCACCGGAACCTCGTCGGCCGAGGCCAGGGCCGCGCTCTGGCGGCTGCCGGCGTTCTTCGACCCCAGCGCGTGCAGGAGGGCGACGATCTGGAGCACGTCCTCCCAGCCGGCGGGTTCGGCGGCGTCGATCCGGCGCAGCCGGGTGAGCAGCTCCGTCTCGGCCGCGATGCGTTCCCGCGTCCGGCGGATGAGGTCGTCCACGAGGGCCGAGGGAGTGAAGCCGGGATCGTCGAGCGCCCGCCCGACGTCGCGCAGCGACAGCCCCAGCGAGCGCAGGCTCTCGATGTGGAAGATCCGCCGGATGTCCTCGCCGGAGTACTCGCGGTAGCCGGCGCCGCTACGGCCCGTCGGGCGTACCAGGCCGAGGGCGTCGTAGTGCCGGAGCATGCGGGCGCTCACCCCGGACCGCCTGGCCACGTCGCCGATCAGCACAGCCCATCATCCCTCCTGGCCGCCGGCGCCGAGTGCCACGACGCGCTTCGCCTCCTCGATCGCGAACTCGAATCCGGCCTCCGGGTCACGCAGCAGCCGTTCCGTGGCTCCGGCGTGCGTGCGCACGCCGGGGTCGGGGGCGGTCATCGCGGCGCGCAACGCCGGCTCGATCACCTCACCGAGCGCGACCAGCGCCCGGCTCAGGCTCAGCTGCGTCTCACGCCGGCCGCGCCCGAGCTGTGTCGACAATACTGCGGCCAGCGCCGGCTTCTCCTCCTCGGGGACGAGCACGACCGCGGTCCGCCAGGCGCTGCGCGCCACCTCGTCGTCGGCGTCGGTCAGCAGCTCCCGGGTGATCGACGGCCACGCACCCCGGTCGCCGATCTTGGACAGTGTGTGCAACGCCTGACTCCGTGCCTGCGCGCGCTCCGACCGCAGTTCGCCGAGCAGCCTCGGGACCGTCAGCGCCGCCGGATGGCGGGTGAGCGCCCAGGTGAGCATGTCGCGCACGTGGAACTCCGGCTCGACGGCGCAGCGCTCGACGAGCTTGCCGACGTAGCGCGGGTCGGGCGTCGTGCCGACCCCCAGGGCGGCCCGCAGCCGCACCGACGGGTCCTCGTCGGCCAGCCCCTCGAAGGCGCGGGACACGTCCGCATCCTGTTCCTGCCTGGTCATCGCGACCACCTCCTCGGCGACCAGTGAAGACCTTGTCACAGTGTCAAGGTCAAGCGGGCTCACCTGTCCGGTCAGTCGCGCGGCGCGGTGACGGCCGGCTGCCGCTCGGGCTCCACGCGCATCGGGCGTTCGTGGAACCCGCCCCCCGCGCTCCGGACGATCACGCCGCTCTCCGGTCCGTGCTCCAGGACGTGCCGGTCCTGGAGGCCCAGGCCCAGGCAGAGCCGGTGGGTCAGCCAGAAGGCGACGACCGGGCCGACGATGACGGCGTACCTGAAGAAGACGGTCACGGCCTCCACCGAGAGCTGGAACTGGTGGGCGAGCTGGTCGTTGGCCGCGGCGGCCCACAGCAGCCCGTAGAAGGCGACCCCGGCGGCGGCGACGGCGGTCTTCACGGGCGCCTCGCGCGGCCGGTCCAGCACGGCCGGGCCGGTCCGTTCGGCGGCCAGGCGGCTCGTGCTCTTGGGCCGGCCGAGCGCGTCCCGCCGGTGGAGACGCCGCAGGACGACCTGCTCGCCCAGCGGGTAGCCGGCCAGGACGGTGAAGAACACCCCGGGCACCACCAGCGTGGGCACCAGGACGGCGAGGCTGAGCGTGTACCCCCCGATCGTCAGCTCCCAGCCCGGCATGATCCGCAGGGCGCCGTCGAGGAAGCCCATGTACCAGTCGGGCACCGATCCGGCCGAGATCTGGCCGGGGCCGGCGGGGCCGTACAGCCATATGGGGGCGATCTGGAAGGTCAGGCCGAGGATGACGAGCACCCCGATGGTCGCGCCCGCCATCAGCGGGCGGACGCCCGCGCGGGCCGGCGCGGGCGCGGCGAACCGCGAGTGCCCGTGCCGCCGCACCAGCCATTCGCGGGCGGCCAGCAATGCGACCATGACCAGCGGGATCACCAGCACGTGCGCCCAGTACAGGGTGGGGATGATGGCGTTGCCGGGAAAGTCGGCGCCGAAGAGCAGTTGCGTGGCGTACGACCCCACGAAGGGGACGGCCAGCAGGACCGACCGGATCAGCCACACGCTGCCGCCGGAGAGCATGTCGTCGGGCAGGATGTTGCCGGTCTCCCCCGCGGCCATCCCCAGCGCCAGCAGCGTCACCCAGATCAGCCACTGCCGCACGCGCGGCCGGCGGAAGGCGCCGGTCACGAACATCCGCAGCAGCTGCAGCGCGACCGCCGCCACGAACACCAGCGCCGACCAGTGGTGCACCTGCCGGACGAAGAGCCCGCCGCGCACCTCCAGGCTCAGCCGCATGGCCGAGTCGAACGCCCTGCTGACCGGGACGCCGCTGAGCGGCGTGTAGACGCCCTGGTAGAGCACCGGGGACATGTCCGGGTCGAAGAACACCATGAGGAACAGCCCGGTCACCACCAGGACGGCGAAGGACCAGATCGCCACCTCGGCGAACATGAACGACCAATGACCGAGCCCCGACGACAGACGTTTCCGTACCGGTGAGCGCATCGGACCCTCCTCGTTTTCGTCTCGCCTTCAAGACGGGATACGCGGGCGAGACGTGACGCCGGGGAGGGGTGAGTTACGTCATAGACCTCATCCCTTCACCGCTCCGCCGAGCAGCCCGGAGACGAACTGCTTCTGGAAGACGAAGAAGATGAGCATGAGCGGCAGCGTGGCCAGCAGCGCGCCCAGCATCAGGCCGGAGTAGTCGACGCGGGTCAGCCCGGTGAGGTGGCTGAGCGCGACCGGCAGGACGTACTTCTCCTCGCTGGTGAGCATGAGCAGGGGCCAGATGAAGGAGTTCCACTGGCTCATGAAGGTGAAGATGACCAGCGCGCCGAGCTGGGGCCGGACCACGGGCAGCACGATCCCGTAGAAGATGCGCAGGTCTCCCGCCCCGTCCAGGCGGCCGCTCTCGATGAGCTGGTCGGGGAAGTCGAGGAAGGCCTGGCGCATGAGGAAGATGCCGAACGAGTTCGCCAGGAACGGGACGACGATCGACTCGTAGGAGTCGACCCAGCCGATGCTGGCCATCATCTGGAACAGCGGCACCAGCAGCACCTGGAACGGGATCATCATCGTCGCCAGGATCACCGCGAGCAGCAGGCCGCGCCCGCGGAAGCGGTACTTGGCCAGGCCGTACCCGCCCATCGCGCTGACCAGGACGGACAGCGCGGTGTAGACGACGGCCGTGCCGAGGCTGTTGAGCACCACGCGGGAGAAGCCGATGGTCTCCTCCAGCGACCTCAGGTTGTCCAGCAGGGCGTCGCCGGGCAGGAACGGGGGCGGGCTGCGGAACAGCTCCCTCGTGTCGTGCGTGGAGGCGACGAACATCCAGTAGAACGGCGCGATGCTGATCACCGCGCCGGCCGCCATGAACAGCCAGAGCAGCAGGCGTTTCATGACTTCTCCTTCCCGAACCACCTGAACTGGGCGTAGGAGAGCACCCCGATGAGCAGCACCACCACCCACGCCATCGCCGCCGCGTATCCGAAGTCGAACTGCTTGAAGCCGACCTGGTAGAGCAGCAGGATCGGCGACGTGGTCGCGTCGTCGGGGCCGCCGTCGGTGAGCAGCTTGTTCTCGTCGAACAGTTGGAGCGTGCCGATCGTGGAGGTGATCGAGCAGAACAGGATCACCGGCTTGAGCTGCGGCACGATCACGCTGACGAAGGACCGGAACGGCCCGGCCCCGTCGATCGAGGCGGCCTCGTACTGCTCCTTGCCTATGGCCTGGAGCCCCGCCAGCAGGATGATCATGTTGTAGCCTGTCCACCGCCAGGTGATGGACGCGATCAGTGCCACCCGGGCCCAGGCCGGGTCGTCCAGCCAGGCGATCTCGGCGCCGAGCAACTGGTTGACCATGCCTCCGTCGGTGCGCAGCAGCACCCGGAAGACCACCGCATAGGCCACCAGCGTCGTCACGGCGGGCAGGAAGTACGCGATCCGCAGCGTGGCACGGAAGCGCAGCCACGACTGGTTGAGCACATACGCCAGCGCCAGGGCCAGCCCGATCATGATCGGCACCTGGACGACCAGGATCAGCCCGACGTTGACCAGGGACTGCAGGAACCTGTCGTCGTGCAGGAGGCGCTGGTAGTTCTCCAGGCCCGCCCATTCCGTCAGGCCGTCCTCGGTGCGCTGGAGGCTCTGCAGCAGGCTGGCCCCGAGCGGGTAGGCGAAGAAGAGCGCCAGCAGCGCGGCGGCGGGTCCCGCGAAGATCCAGGGGACCAGACGGCGCCGAAGGATCATGCGATCTCCCGCTTCGTGGCGGACGCGATCTGCTCGGCCGCCTCGTCGAGCACGGCCTTGGGGTCCTTGCCGCCCACCACCGCACGCTGCAGCAGCTTCTTCAGCAGCTCGCTGGCCTCGGCGTCGTCGTCGCTGGACTCCACGGCCGGGATGTTCCGCACCTGGTCGGCGAAGATCTTGTTGACCGGCTGCCCGTCGAAGTACTCGACCGGCTCGGAGAAGTACGGGTCGGCCAGCGCGGGCAGGTAGGCCGGGAAGAGCGACTCCTGCTTCATCATCGACAGCTGGCTGTCCTTGTTCGCCGTGACGAACTCGACGAACGCCCATGCCGCCTGCTGGTTCTTCGTCTGGCCCGTGACCGCCAGCATGGAACCGCCGTTGGCCGAGGTGCGCACCCCGCCCGGCTCGAACGCGGGCAGCGGGATCACGCCGAACTTGCCCTTGAGCTCCGGCATCTCCGACACCAGCGTGCCGGTCCACCAGACGGCGGTGGGCGCGACGGCCGCCTTGCCCTCCTTGGTGGCGGTGACCCGGCCGTCCCAGCCCTGCTCGTTCTGGAGCAGGCCCTTCTCGTTCAACGTCTTGATCACCGTCAGCGCCTTGACGGCGGCGGGCGTGTTGACCGCGACCTTGCCGTCCACGAACCTGCCCTGCTTCTGCTGCTGCAACAAGGTGGTGAACAACGGCTCGCTGTTGCCCAGGTCGGAGACCATGAGCTTCTTGCCGGTCTTGGCCTTCAGCGTCTCGCCGGCCTTGATCAGGTCGTCCCAGGTCTGGATGTCGTCGGCCTTGATCCCGGCCTGCTCGAAGTAGTCACGCCGGTAGAACAGGCCGACGGGCGCGGAGTCCCACGGCAGCGCGAACAGCTTGCCGCCCTCGCCGGAGGCCGTCTGCCACTTGGCCGGGTCGAAGTCGGCCTTGAGCTTGCCGGCGACCGGGCCGAGGTCGGCCAGCCCGTTGGGGAAGTTCTTGGCGTAGCCGGCGACCCGCTCGTCCTCCAGGTGCACGACGTCGGGCAGGCCCGTGCCCGACTGCATGCCGACCGTGACCTTCTCGTAGATGTTGTCGTAGCCGACGTCGATCACGTCGACCTTCACCTTCGGGTGCAGCTTGGTGAACTCGGGCGCCAGGCGCTTGAGCGCGGTCGCTCCGACGTCGAACGACCACACCTTGACCTCGCCGGACAACTCGGCGGAGGTGGAGGCGGCAATCGTGGGGGCCGGCTTCTTGGCCGTGCCGGTGCCGCCGGTGGCGCATCCGGCGGCGAGAAGACCGGTGGCCAGCAGCCCGGCCGCGATTGTGTGGATCTTCACGGTGACCTCTTGCATCTGTAACATGTCACACTCTGAATACTGAGTGCTGAGTAACGTACGCTGAATACGCTTGATGCACCAGAGGTGAAATCGAACCGTTCCCGATGGATGCGGCCCGGCGTCCGCGATGGCGGGAATCCGGTTGCCTTCCGCACCCGAGGTTCGCGATGATCGGCCGGCATGGGGAACGTGCTGCTGACCGGGGCCACCGGAGGCATCGGGCAGGCCCTGGTCGCCGCCCTCGGCGAGGCCGGGCACCGGGTGATCGCCGTCGGGCGCGACGTCGGGCGGCTGGAGGTCCGCGGGATCGAGGCCGACCTGGCCGACCCCGCGTCGCTGGCCCCCGCGGTCGAGGCGCTGGCGGAGGAACTGACGGAGATCCGCGCGGTAATCCACTGCGCGGGGATCTCCCCCGTCGAGGCGGTCGCCGAGTCCGGCCCCGACACCTGGCGGCGCACCATGGCGGTGAACGTGGCCTCCGCCGCCGAGCTCGTCCGGCTCACGCTGCCCGCGCTGCGGCGCTCCAAGGGTCACGTGATCTTCGTGAACGCCTCCCCCGGGCTGACCGGCGTCCCGCGCTGGTCGGCGTTCGTGGCCAGCAAGGCGGCGCTGCGCGAACTGGCCGACTCACTGCGGGAGGAGGAGGCCGTGCACGGGGTCCGGGTCACGACGGTCTTTCCGGCGGCGACGGCGACCGACCTGCTGGGCGAGGTCAGGGCCGCCTTCGGGCGCCCGTACGACCCCGAAGTGTGCATCCGGCCGGGGTCGCTGGCCGCGATGGTCGTCTGGGCGCTGAACGCGCCGCCCGACTCCTACGCGTGCGAGCTGTCGGTGGTGCCGGGCTGAAGCCCACTCAGCCGGTATGGGCCGGGACGTCCAGCTCGACCACGATGTGGGGTGACAGCGCCCGCAGGAAGTCGGCCGCGTCGAAGATCTTCCCCGCCGAGGCGACCCCGGCGGCCCTGGTCCGGCCGGTGAGGACGCGCTGGACGGCCTCCACCGCGAGCGGCGCGGTGACGGCGTAGATGTCCTGGCCCCGAGCCACCGCCCGCCGTTCCTCGGCTCCCGAGCGCACGACCACGTCCACCACGAACGGCTGCGCCGACCGTCCGGACTCGTCGGCCGCGACCGGGGCCGGGGTGTCGGGGCTCGCCACGTCCGCGGCCGCCTCGACGGTCATGTACGTGCGCACCTCGGGAACGTCCAGGTGGCTCGGGACGGTCACGATGTCGGCCATCGAGAACTCCGCGACGACGTCGCGCGTCCCGGTCGGCTCGGGGAAGGACCACTTCTCGGCCGGCGCCCGGTCGTCGCGGTACTCCAGCCGTCCGCCGGCGTGGCGGACGCGCCGCCCGCCGCGCCGCTCCCGGGAGACCCGGCCCGCGACGCGGGTGCCGGTCGTGGGGTGCCAGCTGTCCAGGCCGTAGGCCACGTGCACCTGGTCCGCGCCGGTCCAGTCGCCCATCGCCGCCGTGACCAGCAGGTCGCCCAGGCCGCCGTAGAAGGCCATCGCGGGGACGATCACCGCTCCCGAAGCCCCGGCGCGTTCGGCGAACAGCTCGAAGGTGTCGACGTTGGCCTCGATCTCGGCGGCGACGTCCACGTACGGGATGCCGGCGCGCAGGGCCGCCTCGATCACGGGGGCGGCCGTGACGGCGAAGGGCCCGGCGCAGTTGATCACCGCTGCCACGCCGTCCAGCGCGCGGTCCAGCGACGCGGGATCGTCCGCCGACGCCTGCCTGACCTCCGCTCCCGGGGTCGACTCCGCCAGCGTCCTGAGCGCGTCCCCGTTCCGGCCCGCCAGGACGGGGACCAGCCCGCGCCGCAGCAACTCCGCCACCACGAAGCGGCCCGTGTGCCCGTACGCGCCGTAGACCGCCACCGTGATCTGGTTCATGTCCGCATCAGTCATGTGGACATCCTGGCGATCCCCGACGGTTCCGCACGAGCGTCCGGAACGACGTGATGCGTACAATTCCGGACGTGAGTACGGTCGCGATAGCCGTCGCCGACGGGATCCTGCATTTCGAGCTGGCCCTGGCCTACGAGCTGTTCAGCTCGCCCCCGCCCGTCCCCGTCGATCGGTGGTACGAGCCGGTGATCTGCGGGGCGGGCCCCGTGCGGGCCGACGGGCGGTTCCTGCTCGAACCCGACGCCGGGCTCGACCTGCTCGTACGGGCCGACACCGTGATCGTCCCCGGCTGGGCCGAGGTGGACGTCGAGCCGCCGGCCGACCTCGTCGCGGCCGTACGCGCGGCGCACGGGGCGGGCGCGCGGGTCGCCTCGCTCTGCACGGGCGCCTTCGTCCTGGCCGCGGCCGGCCTGCTGGACGGGCGGCGGGCCACCACCCACTGGGCCCACACCGACACGCTGGCCGCCCGCCACCCCCTGGTCGAGGTCGATCCGGACGTGCTCTACGTGGACGAGGGCAGCGTGCTCACCGCCGCGGGCAAGGCCGCCGCCCTGGACCTGTGCCTGCACCTGGTCCGCCGCGACCACGGCTCGGCGGTCGCCAACACGATCGCGCGCCGCCTGGTCGTGGCGCCGCACCGGCCCGGCGGCCAGGCCCAGTTCGTCGCCACGCCCGTACCCGAGCCGCATGGCCACCCCCTCAGTGACCTGCTCGCCTGGACGGGCCGGCACCTGGACCGGCCCCTGACGGTGGAGGACCTGGCCCGCCGGGCGAACATGAGCTCGCGTCACCTCGGCCGCCACTTCAGGTCGATGACCGGCACCACCCCGCTGCAGTGGCTGCTGACCCAGCGGATCCGCCGCGCCCAGGAGCTCCTGGAGACCACCGACGACAGCGTGGACGCCATCGCCGAGGCCACCGGCATGGGCACCGCGGCCACGCTGCGCCGGCACTTCAACCGCACGGTCGGCCTGCCTCCGGACGCCTACCGCCGCACCTTCCGCGCCCGCCGGACGACGCCGGGTCAGCGGTCGGCGGGGTGGAAGTCGTAGGGCTTGGAGTCGTACACGTAGTAGACGCAGTCGGCGCCCGGGGCGCACTTGCCCCAGTGCTCCGCCTTCGACGGGTAGTACAGGTAGTCGCCCGCGCCGATCCGGTAGGTCTTGTGGCCCTTCACGTTCCAGAGCATGACGCCCGAGACGCCGACGACGTGCTCGGGGCTGGTGTGCCAGTGCGGGTCGAAGGGGGTGCCGGCCTTGAGGGTGAACATGGCCTCCGAAGGGCCGGTCCTCGGGTCGCCCTTCAGCTGGACGTACGTGCAGCCCTTGAGCCCTTCGCAGGGCGTGCCCGTCTCCTTGTGGGAGTGGTGGACGACCTTGCCGGGGGCCGAGTCGGCGTACGAGCTGGGGGCGCCGAGCACCATGAGGGCCAGCGCGCCGGCGGTGATCACTTTTTTGAGCATGTCGATCTCCCATTAAGTGGACCGTGGTCCGAATGTCCGCAAGCTATCGGACTGTGGTCCGCTTCGTCAAGCGATCCTCCGGCGCGTGCCAGACTCCTGGTCATGGCGGATGCGACCGGGCCGGGCGGCGGCGACGACGGGCCGGTGCGCGTGGGCGTCCTCGGTCCCCTCACGCTGGTCACCGCCGACGGCCCGGCGCCGGTCGGCGGCGCGCGGCTGCGGGTGCTGCTGGCCAGGCTGGCTCTTGACGCCGGGCGTGCCGTCCGGCCGGAGACCCTGGCCGAGGCGCTGTGGGACGAGGCGCCGCCGGAGGCCCCCTCGCACGCGCTGCAGTCGCTGGTGTCCCGGCTCCGGCGCGTCCTGGGGCACCCGGGGCTGGTCACCTCAGGTCCGGCCGGGTACCGGCTGGCCGTCGAGCCGGACGCCGTCGACGCCGTGCGGTTCGAGCGGCTGGCTCGGGCGGGGCGGCGTTCGTCCGCGCGGTCCCGGCCCGCCGAGGCGGCCGCCACCCTGCGGGAGGCCCTGAGCCTTTGGCGCGGTCCGGCGCTGGCCGACGTGCGGGCGGCGCCGTTCGCCGCCGCCGAGGCCGAACGGCTCGAACGTGCCCGGCTGGCCGCTCTGGAGGACCGCGTCGAGGCCGACCTGACGCTGGGCGCCGACCTCGACCTGGTCGCCGAGCTGGAGTCGCTGGCCGCCGCGCACCCGTTGCGCGAGCGCCTGCACGCCCAGCTCATCCGGGCCCTCGCCCTCAACGGCCGGGGCGCCGAGGCGCTGGCCGCCTACCAGCGCATCCGCGGCCTGCTCGCCGACGACTTCGGCGGCGACCCCGGACCGCATCTCCAGGCGGCCCACCTGGCCGTCCTACGCGGCGACCTCCCCGGCCCCCACCGGCCGCCGGGGCCGTTCGGGGCATCCGCGGCGTCCGGGCCCTCCGGGACGTCGGGGCTCTCCGGGGCGTCGGGGGTGTCGCTTGCTCGGCCGTCGCGTGGGAACCTCGATGTTCCGCTCACCAGCTTCGTGGGCCGTGACCAGGATGTGCGCCGCGTGATCGGCCTGCTCGGCCGCGCCCGGCTGGTCACGCTGGTCGGCCCTGGAGGCGCGGGCAAGACCCGGCTGGCCAACACGGTCGGCCGGCGGCTCACGCCGTCCGGTGGGGTGTGGTTCGTCCCGCTGGCCGCGATCGGCCCGGATGACGTCCCCCGCGTGCTGCTCGACCTGCTTCGGGCGCGCGAGGAGGGCGCGCCCCCGCGCGGGGCGCCGCTGGACCACCTGGCCGAGATCCTCGCGGACGACGACCTGGTCCTGGTGCTGGACAACTGCGAGCACGTGGTCGAGGCCGTCGCCACGCTGTGCGAGTCCCTGCTCGGCCGCTGCCCCCGGCTGCGGGTGCTGGTCACCAGCCGCGAACCCCTGCGCATCGGCGGCGAGACCCTGCACCAGGTGCTCCCGCTGGACCTGCCCGAACCGGGCGCGACGCCGGACCAGGCCCGGTCCAGCGCGGCCGTCCGGCTCTTCCACGACCGCGCCGCCGCCGTACGGCCCGGCTTCGCCCTGGACGGCGGCCCGCTGGCGGCGACCGTCGAGATCTGCCGCCGCCTCGACGGCCTGCCGCTGGCGATCGAGCTGGCCGCCGCCCGGCTGCGCGCCCTGCCGGTCGAGGCGGTCGCGGCCCGGCTGGACGACCGGTTCCGGCTGCTCACCGGCGGCAGCCGTACGGCGCTGCCGCGCCACCGCACCCTAGCCGCCGCCGTCGCCTGGAGCTGGGACCTGCTCGACCCCGGCGAACGGGCCCTGCTGGAACGCCTGTCGGTCGTCCGCGGCAGCTTCACCGAGGACACGGCGGAGGCGATCGGCACCGCCGGCACGATCGGCGACGCGAAGGCCCCCGGCGCCGCTGGGGCGGTCAGCGGTGCGGGGGACGTGCCGGAGCTGTTGGCGGCGTTGGTCGACAAGTCGCTGCTGCACCCGGCCGACTCCGCCGACCCGGCCGAGCCGCGTTACCGCCTGCTGGAGACCATCCGCGAGTACGGCCTCGACCGGCTGGCCCGGCGCGCCGAGGTCGCCGCCGCGCGAGACCGGCACGCCCGGTTCTTCCTGCGGCTGGCCGAGACCGCCGACCCGTCCCTGCGCACGTCGGACCAGCTTCGCCCGCTCGCTCGCCTGTCCGCCGAACGGGACGACCTGGCGGCCGCCATCCGCTGGACGGCCGAATCCGGCGACGCCGAGCGGGCCGTCCGGTTCGGCGTCGCGCTGAGCTGGTTCTGGCTCCTGCGGGACTTCCCGCCGGAGTCGCTCGATCTGCTCGGCCGGGTGCTCCAGGTCACCGGACCGGCCGATCGGCAGGCCCGCGCGCTGGTCGCCGCCGCCCACGCGATGGCCACCACCGAGGCCGCCGTCCCGGAGGAGGCGGACGCCGCCTTCGACCGGATCAGGACGGCCCTGGCCCAGGTCGCCCCCGGGGCCCATCCCATCGTCGAGATGGCCCGTCTGGCGCTCGGCATAGCCGCCAAAGGCGACCACGTCGTACCGGAAGACGGAACGGATCGGTGGAGCCGGTCGCTGGCGCTGCTGGTCGGGGGCGTGCTGGCCATGAACACCGGCCACCTCGACGAGGCGAGGGACGCGCTGGCCCGCGCGCTGGACGGCTTCGAGGAACTCGGCGAGCGGTGGGGCCTGGCGATGACGCTGAGCGCCCTCGGCTCGGCACTGATCCGGTCCGGCGAACCCGCCACCGCCCCCGCCCTGGCCGAACGCGCCACCCGGTACTTCCGCGAGCTCGGCATGCCCGAGCACACCATGGAGAACGAGGTGGCCGCCGCGCTGCACCGGGCCGAGTCCGGCGACGTGGACGGCGGCCGGCGGCGCCTGACCGGCCTCCTGGACCAGGCCGGGCGGAGCGGGTCGGCGGAGTCGCACACCCAGGTGCGCCTGGGCCTGGCCCGGCTGGAGCTGGCCGCCGGACGACCGGCCACGGCCCGCGAACACGCCCTGGCCGGGCTGGCCGCCGCCCCGCCCGGCCGTTCCACCACGCCACCTCTGACCGCGCTGCTGCTGGGCGTACTGGCTCAGGCGGACCTCGCGGAGGGATTGCCCGACCGCGCGGCCCGCCGGCTCGACCATCCGGCGGTGCGCCTGACGCTGACCTGGCACACGCCGGTCGCGGCCGCGACCGCGGTCGTGGCCGCCGCGATCGAGCTGTGCCGCGATCGCCCGGAACGGGCGGGACGGCTGCTCGGGGCCGCCACCGTGCTGGGCGGCTGGACCGGCACCGGCGCCGCCGACGCGCGACGGCTCGCCCGGCAGGCAGAAGCCGCGCTGGGCGCCGACGGGTTCGCCGCCGCGCACGCGGACGGTGCGGCGTCGTCGCGGGCCGGGGCCGAGGGGCTGGTGACGGCGGTCTTCGCCGCGCCGCTCAGCTAGCGCCGGGTACGGGCTTGCCGAACATCGTGCAGGTCACGGCCATCTGGAGCGCCTGGGCGGCCTTGGCCAGTTTCGGGTCGCCCCCGAACTCGGCCCAGTACTCCGCGCTGATGAGGACGGTCGCCGTGCGCTTGCCGGTTCGGTCGGTGAGGTTGGTGGTCAGGTAGCCGGGCATGCCGCCGTCGTGGCCCCAGAACGTGCCGCACGGATGGGCGCCGGTCTGGATGCCCAGCCCGTAGCCGGGACCGTCAGGTTCGCGCGGGTCCATCGGCACGGTGGTGCGGAGCTGGGCGAGCTGGGCGGCGGGCAGCAGTTCGCCGGACATGAGCGCGGCGTGGAAGCGGGACCAGTCGCGCGTGGTGGACACCACCGCCCCCGCCGGGCCGCCCCACCCGGGGTCGTGGCCGGAGACGTCCACGTGGCCGTCGTGGCGCGGCCCGGCGAGCCGCCGGAACGCGGCGGGCACCGCGGGCGGCAGGTGGGCGGCGTCCGGCTCGTAGCCGCGGGCGTGGGGGCCGCGCCAGGCGGGGCCGGTGGCGTAATAGGTGTGATCGAGGCCGAGCGGCCGGGCGATCCGGTCTCTGAGCAGGTCGGCCAGGCTCGTCCCGGTGACCTTCTCCAGGACGGCGCCGAGCGCGGCGTAGCCGGTGTTGCTGTAGGACCACTTCGCGCCGGGCGCGAACAGCGGAGCGTGTCGCACCCCCACGGCCAGCAGTTTCTCCGGGGTCCACCGCCGCCGGTCCCTGCCGAGCATCGAGGCCCGGAGCGCCGGGTCGTCGGTGTAGTCGTACAGGCCGCTGGTGTGGTTGAGCAGCATGCGCAGCGTGATCGTCCCGCCGCCGGGCACCTTGCCGGGCAGCCACTTGTCCACCGGGTCGGTCAGGGCGAGCCGGCCCTCGCCGACGAGTCGCAGCACGAGCACGGCGACCATGGTCTTGGTGTTGGACCCCATGCGGAACTCGTCCCCGGCCTTGAGCACGTGGTCGCGTGCGGTCCAGGCGGCCTGCTCGGCGATCTCGACGGGCCGGCCGCGGCCGTCGTCGACCCGTACGATCACGCCGGGCGCCCCGGCCGCCACCACGTCCCGCGCCAGGCGCGACAGCAGGGCCCGCGGGTCTTCCCCGGCCGGCCGGGCCGTCGCGGCGGCCGGGAAGAGCGCGGCGACGGCCAGGCTCCCGACCGGCGCCGCGGCCGTGAACGCGCGCAGCCACCGTGGCCGCGCCGCACGACGGGACGGGACATCACATGGGTACATGAACCGGTTCCTCCTGAGCTGGGTGACGCGAACGCCTCCACCCTCCGGCCCCTCGCTCACAAACCGCACACATCCCGCTGTCAGCCGCCGCCCGCCGATGAGTTCCGGCCGCGGGCGAGGTCTTTCTCACGGAACGACAGCAAGGAGTGGTCCGTGTGGATCTGTACAGCGTGGTGTGCGTATGCGACCGGGTGGCGGCGCAGAAGTGGTACGAGGCGTTCTTCGGCCGTCCGGCGGACGAGATCGTCGGCGAGGAGCACCTGTGGCAGGTCGGCGAGAACGCGTGGGTGGTCGTCGACGACCGGCACATGCGCGCCGCGCGCGTGGGCGGCACCATGATCACGTTCGGCGTGTCCGGCCTCGACGACATCCTGGCCCGGCTGGCCGAGCACGGCATCGAGCACGGGCCCGTGGAGACGTACGGCAACGGCGTGCGCCACGTGGACGTCCTCGACCCGGACGGCAACAGCCTCTCGCTCGCCGAGGCCCCGCCACGATGATCCCGTTAGGCTCGGGACGTGTTCGACTCCGCCGACTTCGATCTGGCGCCCTACGCCGGCCTCGACACCTCGGCGTACGTGCGGCACACGTACAACAGCTGGGACGACGCCGGCTGGCGGTCACTGCTGGTGCAGACGTTCCGGCACGCGCCCGAGGCCGACCACCTCCCCTTGCCCGCCGTGTCCGACCTGCATCTCGTGCTCTGCGTGGCGGGGAGCGCCGACCTGCGGATACGGTCCGGCGGCCGGCCGGTCCGGCGGCGCTGGGTCCCGGGGCGGCTGGAGCTCATGGTCCCCGGCCGCGCCGGGTCGATCGGCTACCGGGCGGGGGCCGGGCTGAGCACCGTCCAGGTGCACGTCCCGGTGGGGGCCGTCCGGCGGGCCGCCGACGCGCTGGGCGGTCGCGAACCCGACTTCGAGGCGTCGGCCGCCGCGCTGGCGGCCGGTGACCCGGTCGTCGAGCAGCTGCTGCGCGCGCTGCCGGGCCGCGCCGGAGCGGGCGACCTGTACGCGGAGTCCGCCGCCGCCTTCCTCGTGACGCACCTGCTGACCCGGGGCCGGGCCGAACGCCTGCCCGGCCCCGAGCACGCGGCCGTCCGGGCGGGCGTCGCCATCATGACCGAGCGGCTGGCCGAGCCGTTGACGCTGGCCGTCATCGCGGCCGAGGTGCATCTCAGCGTGTACCACTTCGTCCGGGTCTTCCGGGAGGGCACCGGCCTGACGCCCCACCGGTACCTGACCCGGCTGCGCATCGAGGAGGCGCGGCGGCTGCTGTCGTCCACGTCCCTCAGCGTCGAGCAGATCGCCGGGCGGTGCGGGTTCGCCAGTCCGGGCGCGCTGTCGGCGGCCTTCCTGCGGCAGACCGGCGTACGGCCGTCGGCGTACCGCAAGCACTGATCGCCCGCCGGCGTGCCGCGCGCCTGCCCCCGGACCGCAAGAACCGATCGATCGTCGGCAATCGCGCGCATGGCCCCCGGACGCGGCCGGTCCCTACGTTGGGGCTCATGCCGTACTCCTTCGCCGTGACCGCGCGCTCGCAGGCCGCGCCCGACGCCGTCTTCGCGGCGCTCACCCACGCCGCCACCTGGCCGTCATGGTCGCCGATCGACTCCGCCGACGTCGAGGGCGGCGATCCGGCGGCACGGCAGCGGGCCGGGGACACCCGGGTCTTCCGCACCGGGCGCAACGTCTCCCGGGAGCGGATCGTCGAGCTCGTCCCCGACCGGCGGTTCGTCTACGACAACCTGGGCGGCCCGTTCCGCTCCTACCGCGGGACGATCGAGCTCGCCCCGACCGCCGGCGGCGGCGGCACCGACATCACCTGGTCCGCCGTCTTCGAGCCGAAGCTGCCGCTGTCGGGGGGTTTCTGGCGCTGGTACCTGACCCGCTTCCTGCGGGGCATGGCCGACGGCCTCGCCACGTACGCCGCCCGCACGACGAGCTGAGATTCCATGTTTGCCGAGGCTGATCCGGGAAGAGTGGGTGGGCAACGTACTCTAGATCATCAGGAGGAAACGCCTTGTCTCAGGACATGTGGAGCTACGGTTCCGACGTCTACGGCGACAAGACTCTGGACGTGGTCGGCTTCGACGTCGAGGCCACCGACGGCTCGATCGGGTCGGTGGACGAGACGAGCCACACCGTCGGCGACAGCTACCTGGTGGTCGACACCGGCCCGTGGATCTTCGGCAAGAAGGTCGTGCTGCCGGCCGGCACCGTCACGCGGATCGACCCGCAGGAACGCAAGGTCCACCTCGCGCGGACCAAGCAGGAGATCAAGGACTCGCCGAAGTTCGACGAGGACGCCACATACAACGACGACGCCCACCGCGACGAGGTGGGCGCGTACTACAACCGCTTCAACGGCACTATCTGACCCCCGGCGACCCGGGTGACCCGTTCGGGGCCGCCCGCCGGACGCGACACGCACCGCGGAGGCTGCCAAGGCCCCACAACCTCCGCACCCGGCGGGCCCCCGAAGGGCCGCAGCACCCATGGTCGGCAATCCCCCGCCCGCGACGTGGGCGGGGCGGCCGCGGTTACTCCTCCCACTCCTTCACCTGCACCTCGTGGTCGGCCTTCGCCGACGTGTACCCGGCGTTGCCCGCCCACTCGACGGTGTACGTGTAAAGCCCCGCCTCGGTCGGCGTGTGGGTGAAGCTGTACGTCCCGTCCTTTCGGGCGCCCACGCCCGGAAGGGCGATAGTCACCGTGCCGTTCGCGTTGGTCAGGGTCCGCTTGACCGTGAGCGGGTACCCCCACCCGGAGGCCGGAGGCTTGGGCAGCAGCACTCCGCTGATCGTCACCGGGACGCCGACGAGCCACTCCTCAGGCCCGGTCGCCGTCAGCGACGAGATGTTCTTGACTGTCAGCGTCACCGACGTCGTGCTCCAGCGGGCGTCGTCGTCGCCGTTCCAGAGCACGGTGTACGTGTGCGCTCCGCCCGCCGCCGGGGTGTCGGTGAGGGTGAAGGAGCCGTCCGGGGCGGTCGTCACGCTGTCGAGCGTCTCGGTGGTCCCGCCGGGCAGGCGGTGGGTCACCGTGAGCGGTTGCGCGCCGGGCGACGCGCCGCTGGGCACTTCGAGCGTGCCGGCGAGTGTGAGCGGCTGGTTCACCACCGCGTCGGAGGCGGACGTCAGTGTCAGCTTGGAGGCCGGGAAGGTGATGTCCTCCATCCGCCACAGGTACAGCTCGCCGGAGGACGCGGTCACCACGGCGAAGGCGTCCGTGCCCGAGAACGCGACCTCGTTCGTCCTGTCGGCGATCGTGCCGTCGAGGCCGTGGACCGTCTCCCCCGTCGCCGCGTCGTACAGCACGACGTCGGAGCCGTCGGCGCCGCCGACCGCCACGTGGGCCCCGTCAGGACTGGTCGCGACGGACGTGGGGAAGCCCTCCGAGGCCGTCGCACCCGCGTAGGTGCGGGTCTTCTCCAGGCTGTCGGCGTCCCACCGGTAGGTCCGGCGCGAGGGCGAGGAGACCGCGAGCACGTCCGCTCCATCCGCGGTGACGGCGACATCCGCCAGGCCCTCGATGTCGTGCGTGAAACCGTCGATCTCGCCGCGCAAGGCAGGGGTACTGCTCACGTCGTAGACGAACAGGCTGGACGTGCTCGTGTGAGTCTCGCCCACCACCAGCGTGCCGCCGCCGGCCGCGACCAGCGGAGCACCGGAGAAGTCGGAGGTGACCGCGGTCGGCTGCGGTGTCGCCGCACTCAGATCGAGTCCGACGACGCCGCCGTCGCCGCTCTCGCAGCCGTAGCCCACCCACAGCTGGTCACCGGAGCGCGCCAGGTGGGTCGGGCACGGGTATGCCGCGAGGTCGATGCTCCGGGTGATCTGCAGGGTGGCGGTGTCGATCTCGGCGACCTTCCCGGACTCGGTCAGAGCCACGTACAGGTGGGCTCCGTCCTGTGCCGTCGCCAGCCCCGAGGCGTCGGTCAGCCCGCCGACCTCGCCCAGGAGCTCACCGTCGGTGCCGGCGGCGACGAGCTTCTCGCCGTTCGTGACGAAGACCTTGCCGCTGCCGACGGCCAGGTCGCCGGACTTGTGGACGTAGTCCACACCCAGGCCGGTCGTGGTGTCGGCGGCCGTGGCGGCCGGGCTTGCCGCGACGAGGAGCGCGGCCGCCGTGGCCAGTGCCGAGGCGAGCCCCGCTGATCGGCGGGCGAGACGTGACGCGGTGGAACAGGAAGGTGCCAGGGGTAACGGACGCACAGGGGATCTCCGCTCGGCGAGAACGATCTCAGCCTCCTGATCAAGCCAGAAGACAGCGCATCAGGTCAAGATCAACCTACGGACGAGAGTGCCATCCGCGCCGCGGACCGCCGGCGAACGCGGCCGTGTCTCTCCGTAAGCCCGGCGAACGGGGCCGGGGTCACGGGGTGGTCTGGTGGGTCAGGATGTGGAGGGCGTCGGCGGAGGGTGGGTCGGACGGGGTGTAGATCTCGACCCGGTGGTCCGGGCTGTCGGGCTGGAGCCAGACCTGGTAGTCCACGCTGACGGCGCCGACCGTGGGATGCCGCAGGCGCATCGTGCCCACCGTGCAGTCGGCGACCTCGCCCACCGCCCACAACGTCGCGAACTCGTCGCTGCGCATCGTGAGCTCCCCGATCAGCTCGGCCAGGCGGGCGTCCGTAGGGAAGCGGCCCGCGGTGAGCCTGAGGTAGGCGACGTGGATGCGGGCGAGTTCGTCCCAGTTGCGGTGCAGGTCGCGGAAGAGCGGGTCCAGGAAGAACATCCTCGGCATGGACGGGCGGTTCTCCGGATCCCAAGGCGCCTCGAACGGCAGGTGCTCGCCCATCAGCGCGTGACCCGTACGGTTCCACGCCAGGACGTCCCCACGCCGGCCGAGCACGACCGCCGGCGTCGTCTCCTTCAGCGACTCCAGAAGCGCGAGCACCCGCGGATGAGGCTCCTCGCGGGGCGGCCGGGACAGCCGGGCGCGGGAGGGCTGCCGGGCGAGGTTGTGCAGGTGGACGGTCTCGATCCGGTCGAGCCGCAACACCCGCGCGAGGGCGTCGAGCACCTGCTCGGAGGCGGTCTCCGCGAGCCCCTGCTCCAGACGCGTGTAGTACCCGGCGCTCACTCCGGCGAGCTGCGCCAGCTCCTCACGCCGCAACCCGGGAACCCGGCGGGCCGTCCCGAAGGTACGCAGCCCGATCGCGGCGGGCGTGACCCGGTCACGACGGCTCTTCAGAAACGTTCCGAGACTCTCCACACCGTCGAGCCTAGGCCGACCGGTCGGGTCCGTGGGTACACCTGCTGGGTGCACCCACGCCAGGGGGATGGTTGCCGGGCGCGTCCTGCCCGAGTGTCGGCCCCATGTCTCGACAGCACACGCACACTCCTCCGGGCCTGCGGGCCTGGCTCGGCCTCCTGGTGATCCTCGGGCCCGTCCTGCTGGTCTCCATGGACGGCTCGATCCTGTTCCTGGCGATGCCCCGGATCAGCCAGGCCCTCACGCCGACCGCCGACCAGGCCCTGTGGACCCTCGACATCTACGGCTTCGCGGTCGGTTCCCTGCTCATCACGTTCGGCAACCTCGGCGACCGGTACGGGCGGCTGCGGCTGCTCCTGATCGGCGCCGCCGTGTTCGGCGTCGGCTCCACGGCGGCGGCGTTCGCGCCCAGCGCCGAGCTCCTGATCGCGGCCCGCGCGCTGATGGGGGTGGCGGGCGCGACCCTGCTGCCGTCGGCGCTGGCCGTGCTGAGCGAGCTGTTCGCCGACCCGCGGCGACGGGCGCAGGCCATCGGCATCTTCGCCGCGGCGTTCGCGGCCGGGTTCGCCGTCGGGCCGATCGCGGGCGGCGTCCTGCTGGAACGGTTCTGGTGGGGGGCGGTCTTCCTGATCAACCTGCCCGTCATCGCGCTGTTCTTGATCTTCGCGCCGGTCCTGCTCCGCGAGGTGCGCACGACGCGCGCCGGCCGCGTGGACGTGCCCAGCGTCGTGACCTCGGCGGCCGGTCTCCTGCTCACGATCTACGCACTCAAGAACGCCGCCGCGGAAGGTCCGTCGATCGTCCCGGTGCTCGCGGGGGCGGCCGGGGTGGGGCTGCTGGTGTGGTTCGGCCGCAGGCAGCGGAGCCTTCCGCACCCGTTGATCGAGTTCTCGCTGTTCCGCGACCGGGTGTTCACGGTGGCGATCATCACGGGGCTGCTGCCGCTGGCGGCGTGGTCGGCGACGGCGTACCTGTCGGGTGTCTACCTGCAGTCGGTGCTCGGCCTGCCGGTGCTGCACGCGGCGCTGCTCGCGCTGCCCGGCGCGGTGGTGCTCACCGTCACCTGCGTCGTCACCCCCTTCGTGGTGGAACGCGTCGGCAAGCGGGCCGCGCTCGCCGTCTGCCACTTCTCCATCGCCGCGGGGCTGCTGGTCCTGCTCCCCACGGCCGTCACGGGCGGGGTCGGCTGGTACGTCGCCTCGACCGTCGTCGCGGGCGTCGGCTACGGGATCTCGTTCAGTGTCGTGGCCGACACCGCCGTCGGGGCCGTGCCGCCGGAACGGGCCGGGGCGGCGGGGGCGCTGGCCGAGACCAGCAACGAGATCGGCAACGCGCTCGGCATCGCGCTCCTCGGCTCGCTCGCCGCCCTGGTCTTCCGGCTCCAGGGACCGGACCTGGCCCCCACGCTGGACGGGACCCTCCAGCTCCCCGCCCTCGTGCCGGCGGCGGTCACGCAGGCCAAGACGGCCTTCGTCACCGGGTTGCACGTCGCGGCGGCGGTGGCCGGCGTCCTGCACGTGGTGCTCGGCGTCGTCGCCCTCCGGCCGGCGCAGGCGCGGAACGGCCTGCGTCCGGTCGGGCCGGGGCTGTGAGGGGGCGCGTTCACCTGTCCGTCAGGAAGGCGAGGGCGTCAGGGGCGAAGCGCTTGTCGGTGAAGGTGCCGCTGTGGGTCCGTCCGGGGTAGACGGTCAGCCGGGCGCCGGGGATGCCGTCGACCGTCTCCCGGGCCAGGTCGAGCGGGTAGACGAGGTCGTCGGCGCCCTGGATCAGCAGGGTGGCCGCCTTGATGTCGTGCAGGCGTCCGCGCAGGTCGAAGCCGTCCTCGGCGTTGAGCACGGTGACGGCGTCGGTGCGGTCGGCGCGGCCGCCGTCCGAGAGCCAGAGCAGGCCCTTGAGCAGGACGCGGCCGAGCGCCGATTCGGTGACGATCTCGGCCAGCGCCGGGCTCGGCCGCCGGCCCTGGCGGGCGCGTTCGATGTAGCCGCGCTGGGCCCGCCTGCCGGCCGGGCCGAGGGTGCACGCCGTGCCCGCCAGGACGAGGCGGTCGACCAGGCCGGGATGGTCGGCGGCGAGTTGCAGGGCGATGGATCCGCCGGTGGACAGGGCCAGCACGTCCACCGAGCCCTCGAACGTGGTCCTGATCGCCTGGGCGAAGATCGCGGCGAGGTCGGCCATGGTCGTGGTCGGCGGCAGCCCCGGCGGGCGGTTGACGACGTACACGGTGAAGTGCGAGGTGAACGGCCGCACCGTGCGCATCGTGGACCAGCGCGTCAGGCCCGTCGGGTTGGCCGCTTCGGGGGTGTAGATCAGGACGATCAGGGGCGGTCCTTCGCCGGCCGACAGATACGGCAGGTCGTTCAGCATGGGGAAATCCATATCCGTGTGAACCATTTGGATTTTTGTTCACAGGATACGGCAACGCGTCGACGGCCGTTGATCGGCCGGCCGATGGGCTACAGTCGTCCGCCATGGCCGAATCCTCCTACCTCACCACGACCGCCGACGCCTACGACGCCGTCGCCGAGCTGTACGCCGATCTCGCCCGGGACTCGCTCGCCCGCCTGCCGCTGGATCGCGCGATGATCTCCGTGTTCGCCGAGCTCGTACGGGCCACAGGACCCCGGCCCGTCGTCGAGGCCGGCTGCGGCCCCGGCTACATGACGGCCCACCTGCGTGACCTCGGCCTCGACGCCTTCGGCATCGACCTGTCCCCCGCGCTGCTCGACATCGCCCGAAGGGACTTCCCCGGCCTGCGTTTCGAGCTCGGCTCGATGGACACCCTCGACGTGGCCGACGGCGAGCTGGGCGGCCTGGTGTCCTGGTACTCCATGATCCACGTCCCGCCGGCGGAGCTGCCGGCGTACTTCGCCGAGTTCCGCCGGGTGCTGGCCCCCGGCGGCCACCTCCTGCTCGGCTTCTTCGAGGCCGAGGGCGATCCGGTGACGGAGTTCGACCACAAGGTCACGCCGGCCTACCGGTGGCCGATCGACGACCTGGCCGATCTGGCCCGCAAGGAGGAGTTCGTCGAGGTGGGACGGATGCTGCGCGAGCCCCTGGAGGACGAACGCTTCCGTCGTGGCCATCTCCTGATGCGCGCCGCGACCCCCGCCGCCGCAGACTAGACGCACGGGCCCGCGGGCACCCCCGCCGACGACTGTTCGAGCTGAACCGGCCCACCCACGGTGGACGCCCGTCAGGGGGCCGACGTGGGGTGGGCGTAGAGGTTTCCGTTGGAGGCGCCGAGGTAGACGAAGCCGTCGGCCACGACAGGGACGGTCTCGACGACGCCGCCGGTGCGGAACCTCGATCGCACGGCGCCGGTGGCGGGGTCGAGCGTGTACACGGTTCCGTCGCCGCCGGAGACGTGGACGGCGCCGCCCGCCGCCACGGGGCCGGTCCCGCAGCCGCCGGGCAGCGGGAGCCGCCGGCGTGGCCGGCCCCTGTCGAGCGCGTACAGCGTGCAATCGCGGCCGACGGTGTGGACGAGGCCGTCCGACACGGCGACGTTCCAGTGGTACATGGGCCGGTCGCCCCTGGCCTCGAAGCTCCACAGGCGCTCGCCGGTGGCGGCGTCCAGCGCGTGCGTGGTGCCCCGGTCGTCGCCCAGGTAGACGGTCCCGCCGGTCACCACCGGAGGGGCGGAGACGGGGCCGGGGATCCGGGACCTCCATCGGACCTCGCCCGAGGCGACGTCCACGGCGTTCACGTCGCCGCTGCCGCTCACCACGTAGACGGTCGCGCCCGACCGTCGCAGCAGGACGCGGTCGTGTCCCCCGCCGAGCCGCCACCGCCGTTCCACGGTTCCGGTGGCGGGGGTCAGGGCGTACATCACGCCGTGGTCGTCGCCGGTGAGGACGACGTCACCGGCCGACACGGGCTTGGGGGCCAGCAGGTCGCCCGCGGGTTCGAAGCTCCACAACCGCCTGCCCGAGGCGGCGTCGAGCGCCACGAGTTCGGCCTTCGAGGACCAGGCGGGATGCCGGGTCCACAGGTAGAGGCGGCCCGCCGCGACCACGAGACCGACGGGATCGCCGATCCTGCGGCTCCAGCGGGGGCGGCCGGTCGCCGCGTCCAGCGCCACCAGGCTGCCCGTGCGGGAGGCCGCGTACACGGTGCCGTGCGCGACCACGTGGTCCTCCCCCACGGGCCCGCCCGTCTGACGGCGCCAGCGCACCGCGCCGGTGGCGGCGTCCAGCGCGGACACCGTGCCGTCGGCGCTGGACGCGTAGACGACGCCGCCCGTCACCACCGGTTCGGTACGGATGGCCGCGTCCGTCGGAAAGCTCCACCCGCGTTCGCCCACCGGGACGGGGGCACGGACGCCCGGCCGGTACCGGGCCAGCAGACGGTCGCGCAGCACCGGCGACAACAACCGCACCGCCTGCCGGGACGACGAGGTCAGCCGGACGACGGCCGGCCCCACGTTGACGAGCGTCGCGCCGTAGAAGCCGTCCGTCGCGTCCACCGTGTAGGACAGGAAGCCCGGGGCCTCGGTGGTGGGGTCGACAGGGTTGGCCGCTCTGACGGTGGCGGACTCGGCGGCGTACAGCCTGCGCGCGCTCTCCTCCGACGGCGCCACCCACTCCACCGACAGCGAGACGACGGCGCCGTCGTCGGCCCGCGGTATCCAGTCGCAGCGCGCCGTGCCGTCCGTCGCCGGGGCCGGGCGGTAGCCGTCCGCGTACGCCGCCAGGTCGCGTCCGGTCAGCAGGCCGCAGGCGTCCGGCCAGGCGGTCTGCGGGCGTACCGTCCCGTGGACCGGCCGGTACGCCGTCAGCCGCCCGTCTCCCGGGACGTCGCTGAACACGAAGGCCAGGCCCTGGCTCGTCCCGGCGAAGGAGACCAGGCCGGCGGGCAGGTCGATCGGCAGGCCGCCGGGCTCTCCGGTGACGGGGTCCACGGAGACCAGGTAGGCGGGCAGCGGCCAGGATCGCGGGGCGGGCCGCATGGTGGCGGGGCCGGCGTACAGGGGCGCGGCCCGGCGGCCGGGCGGGCTGACCCTGACGGCCTGGGAGCGGCTGGACAGCAGGCGGCCGTCGGGGCCGAGGAAGAAGTCGTCGTCGGCCGCCCTGGCCCGCACGTACCCTTCGGCGTTGGCCGTGAGCTCGATCGACGGGCCGCCGCCCTTCGTCGTGGCGGACGACGACGGCAGCGGGCGCGTCCGTCCCTGCCGCAGGGTGCGCGGATCCATCGAGGACAGCCGCAGTTCGCCGTCCCGGCAGTGGCTGAGCAGCCACACCGAGCGGGCCGTCGCGGCGCCGGTCAGCCGGCAGCCCGGCGGGTAGGCGGAACGGGCCGTGGCCGTGCCGGTCCGCGCGTCGAGGGCCAGGATCTGGAGGGGTTCGTCCGGCTGCTCGAACACCACGATGCCGTGTTCGGTCGCCAGGATCCGCGGGCCGCGGTAGTGGCCGGCCTCGTCCAGCCGGGGCTGACGCAGGGCGACGATGATCGGGCGCCGCCACAGGGGCGCGCCCGTGGCCAGGTCGTGGCCGTACAGGGTCTGCTCGGGGGCGTCCGGTTCGCCTCTGGCGACGACGAGCGTGCCGCCCGCGAGCCAGACGCCGGTGACGGACGAGGGCCGAGCCGGACCGACGGGGACGGTGAGCCGGAGCACCCCCGTTCGCGGGTCGTGGATCCGTACGTCGCCCTGCCGCGTCGCCACGGCGACCGCCCGATCTGACACGGCGTGACTGCGGGCCTCCTGGGCCATGACGCCGTGCCCGGCCTCGACGGGCACCGACCACACCGCCCGCCACTCGACGGGGACGCGACCGGCCCCGGTCACGTCGGCCCCGGCCGAGCAGGTGGCCAGGATGACCACCAGCAGCGTCGCCGCCGACCGGTATCCGCCCGCGGTCAGCACTGCCCGGCCTTGGCGAGCTTCCGCTCGATCGCGCACGCCTCGCCCCTGGAGATCGGCCGCCAGCCGCCGAGCGGGGAGGTGGTGTAGTAGGCGCGGTAGGTGTCGGAGGTGCCGGTCACCCGGAACGGCGTACGGTCCGGCCCCTGGATCGTGAGCTGCTCGGTCCGGTCCCCCGCGAGCACGGTGACCAGCAGGTCGAAGGCGTAGTAGGCGGCAGTGCCGGTGACCGTCATGGAGAGCGTGACTCGTTCGTCCTGCTTGAGGTCGATCTGCTTCTTCCTGAAGTAGGAGGTGTCCGGGTCTTCGGGGGTGGTGAAGCGGGGGGCGGGCTGGTCGAGGTCGGCGGCGAGCTCGACAGCAGGGGACTCTCCGGCGGGGGTGTACACGAACAGCGCGCCGTCCGAGATCGGCCTGCGGTCGAGGACGCGCGGCCGGACGTCGACGATGCGCAGGCTGCTGCGGTTGCCGACGAGGACGACGGTGACCTCCGCGCTCTCCAGCGGGGCCCAGTCGTGGCTCGCCATGACGGTGTCGCGCCGCGAGCCGGACGCGCCGCCCAGCAGGACGGCCCGGTCGGCGGGGTCGGTCACCGGCTCCCGCAGGGTGGTGTCCTGGGCGGCGTACTCGACGGCCACGTAGCCGACCTTGACGGGGGGCTCGCCGCTGATGCTGCCGACGGTGTCGGAGCCGCGCGCGTTGAACCAGGCGGTGAACACGACCCCGATCGCCGCGACGATCACGGCGCTGAGGATGCCCGCCAGCCACGTCCGCACGGCCTTCCACTTTCCGGCCTCCTCCGTAGGGACGGGGGTGGCACGCTTTTTCTGGCGCGCTCTGGCCATGGGCGTCCCCTTCATCGGCGGAGTGCGGCAGCTGATGTATAGCTGATGGGACGGCTGCTCAACCGCCTTGTCGGCGAATTCCGCATCGAATTTCCAAGCGCGTGGTATGCGATTAATAGCCGTATATTTCGCGAAAAGTCGATCTTTTTCAGGCTGTGATCGCGTGAGAACAGGTCCTAGGCTGGCCGGGGTGACGGGAGCGGCGGCGGGCGCGCGGACGCAGGAGCAGATGCGGCAGCGGAACCTGAGCGAGGTGCTGCGACGCGTCCACAAGGACGGCGCGGTGTCGCGGGCCGCGCTCGGCCGCGGGATGGGCCTCAACCGCAGCACCATCATGGACCTGACCGCAGAGCTCACCGCCGCCGGGCTCGTCCGCGAAGGGGTTCCCGCCGGGCGTGGCCGCGCGGGGCGGCCGTCCATCGTCGTCATGCCCGAGCGGGGGACGGTGTACGGGCTCGCCTTCGACGTGGCCGTGGACCGGCTGCTCGCCGCCCGTGTCGGGCTCGGCGGCCAGGTCCTCGACCGCCGCGAGGCCGTCCGCGCCCGTGCCGGGGCCGACCTGGAGGACGTCGTCCGAGTCCTCGCCGCCTTCGGCCGCGAACTGGTCGCCGGGGCCGATCCCGGCGCGTCGTGCGTGGGGGTCGGCGCTTCGTACTGCGGGTTGATCAGGCGTGCCGACGGCACCGTCCGGTACGGGCCGCACCTCGGCTGGGTGGACCAGGCGTTCGGCCCGGAACTCGCCGCCGGGCTCGGCCTCGGGCTTCCCGTCGAGGTGGGCAACGAGGCGCACCTGGGCGCGGTCGCCGAGCACGTACGCGGCGCGGGACGCGACGTCGACAACCTCATCTACCTGCACGGGGACGTCGGTGTCGGTGGCGGGATCATCGTCGGCGGCGAACTCCTGGACGGCGACTCGGGCTACGGCTGCGAACTCGGGCACATGCTGGTCAACCCGTTCGACGGGCGGCCCTGTCTGTGCGGGTCGCGCGGCTGCCTGGAGGCCGAGGTGGGGGAAGAGGCGCTGCTGGACTACGCGCGACGCTCCGACGGCCTCATCGGACGCGACGGCATCCGGGCCGTCGTCACCCTGGCCGGGACCGGTGACGCCCGGGCGCGGGACGCCCTGGACCGCGTCGGCGACTGGCTCGGCGTCGGCGTCGTCAACCTCATCAACCTGTTCAACCCGGCGCTCGTGGTCTTCGGCGGCATGCTCCGCGACGTCTACCCGGGCGCCGCGCCACGCGTCCGCGCCCGGATCGACGCGCATGTCCTGCCGGTGTCACGTGAACGCGTCCGCCTGGCCGTGACGGCCCTGGGTGACGACACCACGCTCGCCGGCGCCGCCGAACTCGCCTTCGCCGGCCTCCTGGACGACCCCCTCAACACCCTGGCCACCCGACGTGGGCCGGCGATTTGAGTTCACCCATAGGCGAACCTCTAGCGTCGTCGCCATGACGGAGAACATCACCGACGCCCGCCTCCGGATCGCCGTGGTGATCGGCAGCGTGCGCACGCCCAGAATGGCCGACCCGCTCGCCGCGTGGCTGGAGCGCGAGCTCACCACGATCGACTGGCTCGACGTCGACCTGATCGACCTGGCCGCGGTCTCGCTGCCGATGCACGAGCTGCAGCCCGGCGGAGCGGCCGCGTCCCCGATCGGCGGCACCCTCGCGAACGCCGACGGATTCGTCTTCCTCGTCCCGGAGTACAACCACAGCTTCCCCGCGCCGGTGAAGAACGCGATCGACTGGCACTTCACCGAGTGGGCCTACAAGCCGGTCGCGTTCGTCGGGTACGGCGCCTCCGGCGGCATCAGGGCCGTGGAGCAGCTGCGCGCAGTCTTCCCCGAACTGCGGGCCACCACGGTCCGCGAGTCGGTGCTGCTCCCGATGCCATGGGAGAACCTGGACGCCGACGGCCGTTTCGTCCCTCCGCCGGGCTCGGCGCAGGCGCTGCACCTGATGATGGGCGAGCTGCGTACGTGGGCGCGGGCGCTGCGTCCCATCCGGGTCCCCGACCTGGCCGGCCGACGGTGAACGAGCCGACCGGCGCCGACCACGCCGGCTTGGAGGCGGGCGCGGCCTCGCTCACGGTCGGGCAGGTGGCCAAGGCCGCCGGGGTGACGCCCAACGCCGTCCGCTTCTACGAGCGCTACGGCGTGATCAGCGGCCACCGCACCAGCGGCAACGCCCGCCGGTTCACCGTCGACGCGGTCTGCCGGATCAGGCTCGCCCTCGCCGCCCAGCGCGTCGGCATCACCCTCAAGGAGAGCGCCGACATCCTCGCCGGCATCCCGCCGCTCTCCCGCGATCTCGACCAGTGGGTCGCCGCGGGCGAGGAACTCGTCCGGATCGGCCGCGCCCGCATCGACGCGCTGCAGACGACCGTGAACGACCTGGCCACCCTGGGTTTCCTCCAGAACACCCCTTGATCCACCGGCCCCGGCGGCCGAGTTCACCGCCTCGCACGCTGCCGGCAGGTGACTCGTCCCCGGCCGACAGAAGGACATATCATGCGCAACCTCCATGGCAAGACCGCGCTCGTCACCGGCGCGAGCAGGGGAATCGGCCGCGCCATCGCCCGGCGTCTGGCCGGTGACGGCGCGCGCGTCGCCGTCCACTACGGCGGCAACGAGCAGGCCGCCGCGGAAACCGTCGCCGCGATCGAGGCGGCCGGCGGGCAGGCGTTCGCCCTGCGGGCCGAACTGGGCACGCCCGGCGACGCCGAACGGCTGTGGGGCGCCTTCGACGCCCGCGCCGACCGGCTGGACATCCTGGTCAACAACGCCGGCGTGCTCAACGACGAGCCGGGCATCGAGCACGTCACCAGGCAGCAGTTCGAGCGGATCTTCGCGATCAACGCCACCGCCCCCTTCTTCGTCACCCAGCACGCCCTGCCCCGGCTGCGCGACGGCGGCCGGATCATCAACATCTCCACGATGCTGACCCGCGGCTCGGCGATGCCGCAGTCCATCAGCTACGCCATGTCCAAGGGCGCGCTCGACGTGCTCACCTCGACGCTGGCCAAGCAGCTCGGCCCACGCGCGATCACCGTCAACACCGTGGCTCCCGGCGTCATCGACACCGACATGCATCAGGGCAGGCTCGTCGGGGAGGCGCTGGCCTGGCTGTCGTCGCTGTCCCCCATGGGCCGCGTGGGCACCCCCGCGGACGTGGCCGACGCGGTCGCGTTCCTGGCCGGCGACGACAGCCGCTGGGTGACCGGCCACTGGCTGGACGCCTCGGGCGGCACCCTGCTCTGACGGCACCCTAGCCGAGCAGCCGGAGAACCCTCTCGGCCTGGGTCTCCAGGGCGCCCGCCGGGTTGTGCGGCGTCGCCGGGCCCCCTGGACCGAGCTGGAGGAACCAGCCCAGCGCGATCAGGCGGCGGAAGTCCCTGACCCGCTCGGCCTCCCGCGGGGCGAGGCCGACCCGGGACAGCAGCCGCCGCGCGTCCAAGGCGCCGTCGAGGTGGGAGATGTGCTCGCACAGCTCGCCGAGCTCGAAGGCACGGTCGTTGCGGCCGGAGTCCTCCCAGTCGACGATCCGGACGCGACGCTCGTGCTCGTCCCACAGGTAGTTCGCGAGGTTGCCGTCAGCCGGCCCCAGAACGGGCGCCGGAGACCCGGCCAGGAGCCTATCGGGGGCCGCGGAGGCCAGCCAGGCGACACCCGCACGGTACGCCTCCCGCACCACGGGCTCTTCGCCCAGGTCACGCCGCCTGCCGGCCCAGGCGCGAGCCTTGGTGACGGCCGCGGCGGGCCCCCAGGGGGCGGGCTCGACCGCGTCCACCACCCGGCGCGGGACCCGGTGCAGCCGGTCGAGGGCGGTCGCCATCGCCTGGATCTGCTCGTCGGTGATGTCCTCGCCGCGCAGGACGCGGCCGGGCAGCCGGGTCATCACGATCATCGGCGGATCGGCGTCGAGCGCGGCCTCCACAGGGGTGGGCGCGAGGCCGGGGGCGTGCTCGGCGAGCAGGGTGAGGGCTGTCCACTCCCGGTGCGGTTCTCCTCGTCCCCACGAGGCGTACCGCTTGGTCACGACGTCGTCGTGGAACTCCAGGTCGTGGGTGCATCGGCCCGTCATACGCCCGCGTCGCCCCTTACGGTGCCACCTCGCGCGGCGGCCGGGCGCAGCCGCGACAATGGGAACATTATGGACAATTTCCTCTCCTCATCCATGAGCGGTCGCGCGCGGGCGCGCGAGCTGGGCGTCGTCGTCGGCGACATGCCGACCGGGCCGTTGAACGCGATCACCGATGTCGAAGGCGTCCTGGTGGGTCACACCACCCTCGACGACGGCGCCGAGCTGCACACCGGGGTCACCGCCATCGTTCCCCGGCAGCTGACCGCCGAACGGCGCGGGCTGCCCGCGGCCGTGTACGCCGGCAACGGATACGGCAAGCTGGTCGGCTCGACCCAGATCGACGAACTGGGCGTGCTGGAGTCGCCGGTCGTCCTGACCGCCACGCTGTCGGCGTTCCGGGCGGCGGACGCGCTGGTCACCTATCTGATGGACGGCAACCCGGAGGGGATCTCCTTCAACCCGGTCGTGGGCGAGACCAACGACGGCTTCCTGTCCGACATCCGGCGCCGCCCGATCACCGAACGGCACGTGCTCGACGCGCTGGAAGGGGCGTCCGGCGGGCTGCCGGCGGAGGGCTGCGTGGGGGCGGGCACCGGGACGACGGCGCTGGGCTTCAAGGCGGGCATCGGCACCTCGTCCCGGCGGCCGGTGGTGGACGGCGTTCCGGTCACGGTCGGAGCGCTCGTCCAGTCCAACTTCGGTGGCGTGCTGACCGTGCGGGGCGTCCCGATGCCGGTCGAGGAAGTCGTCCCGGGGGCGGCGAACGAGGAGCCGGTCGGCAACTCCTGCATGATCGTGGTGGCCACCGACGCGCCGCTCGACGCCCGTCAGCTCGCCCGCCTGGCCCGGCGGGCGATCTTCGCGATGGGCCGCGTGGGGGCGTCCTACTCCCACGGGAGCGGCGACTACGCCATCGCCTTCACCACCGCGTCACCGCAGGTCCCGGCCCTGCCCGACGCCAGGCTGAACCCGGTGTTCGCCGCGGTCATGGACTCGGTCGAGGAGGCGCTGCTCAACTCCCTGTTCGCCGCGACGACCACGACCGGCGTGCGCGGCCGCACCAGCCATGCCGTCCCGTACGACCGGCTGCTGGAGCCGGCGCCCGGAGAGCCGGTCGGGTAGCCGTTCGGCGGTCAGGACGGCTGGAGCTCGTCGAAGAGGGCGAGGGCTTCGGCGGGGTCCGGGCTCACCAGGCGTTCCAGACCGGCCGCGGTGATCTTCGCGTATTTGGCGGCCCGTGCCCACATCTGCTGCTCGAAGGCGCGGACGGCCTCGTCCGGGTCGCCGGGGTTTGCGGCGACGGCCTCGGCGAGCTCGGCGCCTTCCAGCATCGCGAGGTTCGCGCCCAGGCCCAGCGGGGGCATCAGGTGGGCGGCGTCGCCCAGCAGCGTCACCCCGGGTACGTGGTCCCAGGTGTGGGCCACGGGCATGACGTAGAGGGGGCGGCGGGTGAACGTGGTGCCGTGGCGGAGGAGATCGAGGACGGGAGCGGCCCACCCGTCGAACAGGGCCAGCAGGCTCGACCGCACGGCCTCGGCATCGGCATCGGCCGGGTCCGCCGCGTCCAGTGGTGCGCGGAACTGGGCGTAGACCTTGACGTGGCCGCCGCTGTTGCGCTGGGCGACGACGGCGCGGTTCACGCCGTACACGGCCAAGGAACCGTCGCCGATCAGGCGGGCGAGGTCGGGGTGGCGGGCGTCGACGTCGTCCAGGGAGGTCTCGACGGAGGTGACACCGGTGTAGCGCGGCGTCGCGGACGAGAGCGCCGCGCGGACCCGGGACCAGGCGCCGTCCGCGCCCACCACGAGGTCGAACGCCTCCTGCCGCCCGTCCGCGGAGCGGACCAGCACGCCGTCCCGGGTGCCGGGCACCACCTCGGTGACACCCCGCCCCCATTGGACGTCCAGAGGGCCGAGCAGCAGGTCACGGAGTTGCCCGCGGTCGATCTCGGGATTGGCCCGCTCATCCGGACGGGGTCGCCAGTCACGCAGGACGGTCCCGTCCGTGTCCAGGATGCGCATGGCCTGTCCCTCCGGACGGGACAGCGTCCGGAATCCCGCCAGCAGCCCCGCCTTGTCCAGCGCGCGCTGGCCCATCCCTTCGTGCAGGTCCAGCGTGCCGCCCGGAGACCGGGCGCCGGGGGACGAATCGCGTTCGAGGACGGTGACGGGATGGCCATGGCGGTGCAGGACGCGGGCGAAGGTGAGGCCGGCGGGGCCGCCTCCCACTACAGCGATACGATGTCTCATGTCGATACACTGTATTTCCTCGATACACCGTATCGCAACACTACGATGTATCCATGACTGTGTGGGACCGTCCGGAGCCGCCGACCCGCCCCGCGCCGCTCGACCGGGAGCGCATCGTCGCCGCCGCCGTCGCGCTGGCCGACGAGGGCGGGCTGGAGGCGGTGTCGTTGCGCAAGGTCGCCGCCCGGCTCGACGTCGGCCCGATGCGCCTGTACGGCTACCTGTCCACCAAGGAGGAGCTGTTCGACCTCATGGTGGACGAGGTCTATGCCGAGATCCTCCCCGAGGAGCCGCCCGGTGACTGGCGGGAGGCGCTGCGCGGCCACGCCGACCGCATCAGACGGGCCGCCCTCCGGCACGAATGGCTGGCCGACCTGCTCGGCGGACGTCCGAGCCTGGGCCCCAACGCCCTCGCCGCGACAGAGGGCATGCTGTCCGCCCTCGACGGCGTCGCCGACCTCGACACCGTCATGCGGGCCGTGGAGACGGTCAGCGCGTACACCACCGGCGCGATCAGGCGCGAGGTCGCGGGCCTGCGGGCCGAGCGCGCCACGGGCCTGTCCAAGCTCGACTGGCAGCGCGCCCGCGGCCCGCACGTGAGCAGGATGCTGGCCACGGGCCGCTTCCCCTCGCTGGCCAGGCTCGTGCACGACGGCACGGAGGTGGACGCCGATGAGTCCTTCGCGACCGGCCTGGACTGGGTCCTCGACGCCGTGGCCGCCAAGTTCGGCCTCTAGGATGGTCGCCGCCGGACGCGCACGGCAGGACGACGATCGCCTGCGGGCGCTGTTCGACGCGGCCCGGGACGTCTTCGGCGCCCCGGAGGCGGCCGAGGCGGCCGCGAGGCTCCGGCAGTGCGCCGCCGTCTGCGAGGACTACGCCGACCGCGTCTTCACCGCCCTCCACGAACCGCCACCCGCGACGGACCACGACGCGGCGGCGCCCGAGACGTCCCGGGCGACCCCGCGTGAGGCACTGGGGGGCGGGCGATGACGCCTTCGGTGTCGGCCGTGTCGGGGCGGCGGATGTGGCCGTTGTACGCCGCCGGGTTCACCACCGCGTTCGGCGCGCACGGCATCGCCGCCAACCTCGGCGGGTTCTCCGGCGACGCGGTCACCTCGCTGCTCGTCCTCGGCGCGCTGCTGGCCCTGTACGACGGCGCCGAGGTGCTGCTCAAGCCGCTGTTCGGCAGCCTCGCCGACCGGATCGGCGCCCGTCCGGTGCTGCTGGGCGGCCTGGTGGCCTTCGCGATCGCCTCCGCCCTGTACGTCGTCGCCGACAGCCCCGGCTGGTTGTGGGCCGCCCGCCTGGGCCAGGGCGCGGCGGCCTCGGCGTTCTCACCGTCGGCCTCGGCGCTGGTGGCCAGGCTCAACCCCGCCGCCAAGCTCGGCCGGGCCTTCGGCGGCTACGGCTTCTGGAAGTCGATCGGCTACACCCTGGGCCCGCTGCTGGGCGGCGTGCTGGTGTGGGCCGGCGGCCTGCGGCTGCTGTTCGCGGTCCTGACGGTGCTGGGCGTGGCGGTCGCCGTGTGGGCCGCGCTGGCCGTGCCCGCCGTGCCGCCGCTGCCCAAGGCCCGCCAGACGGTGCTGGACCTGGCGCGGCGCCTGGCCGACCCGGCGTTCCTCGTCCCGACCGCGGCCCTGGCCGGGGCCACCGCCGCGCTGTCGGTCGGCGTGGGGTTCCTGCCCGTGTCCGGCAGGGTCGCCGGTCTCGGCACGGTCGCGACCGGCGCCGCGGTGTCCGTCCTGGCGGCGTGCGCGGCGGTCGTGCAGCCCAGGGCCGGGCGGGCCCTCGACGCGGGGCGGCTGGGGACCCGTACCGGCATGCTGGCCGGGCTGCTGGTCACCGCGGCCGGGCTGGCCTGCGCGATGCTGCCCGGTCTGACCGGGATCCTGTCGGCGGCCGTACTGATCGGGGCGGGGACCGGGCTCATCACCCCGCTCGGGTTCGCCGCCCTCGCCGCCCGCACCCCCGCCGAACGCATGGGCCAGACGATGGGCGCCGCCGAACTCGGCCGGGAACTGGGCGACGCGGGCGGCCCGCTGCTCGTGGCCGGCGTCGCCACCCTCGCCTCGCTCACCTACGGCTACGCCGCCCTCGCGATCCTGCTCGCCGTCGGCCCGCTCATCGCCCTCACCCTCCGCCGCTCCCCCACCACCTGACCGCCCCCAAGCCCGGCCGGCCACAAGGGCCATGTGACAGCGGCGTGACAGGCGTCGTTCCGGGGGTGTTAGGCGCCGGTCCCTATAACCGTTGGCATGTCGATCACCGACCTCCTCCGGCGGGAATGGGCCGCGTTCCGCCGCCCCGGCCGCCTGACCGCCCTGACCGTCGCCGCCCTGGCCGTCATCGGGCTGGGCCTGATGTCCGCGTTCGCCGGACGTTCCTCCTGCGACGGCCCCTGCCCCGCCGCCCCCGTCGCCGCCGACGGCTCCACCGTCAGCGACACGTTCTGGTTCCTGCACCGCGGCCTGGGGCGCGAGGGCAGCATCACGGTCCGGATGACGTCCATGACCGGGACGATCACCTATCCCCCGCCGAACCACGACCAGCTCGTGGCCGGGCTGGTGCCCTGGGCGAAGGCCGGGATCATCGTCAAGGACGGCCTGCGTCAGGGCTCCCGATACGCGGCCCTCGCCATGACCGGCGCCCACGGCGTGCGCTTCCAGTACGACTACAAGCACGACCTGGCGGGAAGCCCCGACCGGCTCCCGCGCTGGCTGCGCCTGACCCGCTCGGGCGACACCGTCACCGGCGCCGAGTCCGCCGACGGCCGGCAATGGCACACCGTGGGCACGGCGACGCTGGCCGGACTGCCGGAAACCGTGCAGGTCGGCCTCTTCGCCACCTCGCCCGGAGACCTCACGCTCCGCGAGAGCGGCCTCGGCGGCGCGATCGAGGAGTCCCGGTTCACCCAGGCCGTCGGCGTCTTCGACCAGGTCGCCGTCGAGGGCGGTCACGACGGCGCCTGGGCCAGTGATCCCGTGGGCGAGATGAACCACACCGACTGGGAGAAGTACCACAATCCCTCCGGAGCCGTGCAGAAGGGCGGGATCATCACGGTCAGCGGCACCGGCGACATCGGCCCGCTCAACGAGGAGGCGCCGCGCGTCGCCGAGAACCTGCTGGCCGGGCTGGTGATCGCGCTCGTCGTCGTGCTCGTGGTGGCCGCCCGCCACGGCTCCCGTACGGCCGGTGGGGCGGGTGCGCGGCGGACGGTCGCCGCCCGCGCGGCCGTCGTCGGGGCGGCGGCCTTCGTGACCGGACTGGTCGCCGCCGGCGTCGTCCTGCCGGTGGGCGTCGCGATCCTGAGCGGGAACGGCACGCCGGCACAGCCACTGCCCGGACTCACCGGCGCGCGGGTGATCGTCGGCGTCGCGCTGGTGCTCGCGCTCTGCGCCGTCCTCGCGTTCGGGCTCGGCGTGCGGCTGCGGCGGGGCTGGGCGGCGATCGTCGTCGCGCTCGCGCTGGTCGCGCTGCCGTACGGCGTGACGGCGGTTCCGCTGCTGCCCGACGCCGTCTCCGGCTGGCTGCTCCGGCTGACCCCGGCGGCGGGCTTCGCCGTGCTCCAGACGCGGGCGGAGTATCCGCAGGTGACCGCCCACTACGCGCCCTCGGCGGGGTACTTCCCGCTGCCCGGATGGGCCGGGCTCGCCGTCCTGGCCGCGTACGCGGCGTTCGCGGCGTGGCAGGCGCTGCGAGGCACGGCGACCGGTGAGGCAGCGCCGGGACGGACCACCCGGCCCGGCTCTGGCATCATCGCCGGGTGATCCCCATGACGACCGACCGGCTTCTCCTGCGTCTGCCGGACGACGACGACCTCGCCCCCTTCGCCGCCATGAACGCCGACCCCGAGGTCATGCGGTACATCGGCGACGGTTCCGTCCAGCCCCCGGACTCAGCCGCGGCGGGGATCGCGCGCGCCCACCGCGAATGGCACGAACGCGGCTACGGCCTGCTCGCGGTCGTCGTGCGCGAGACCGGACGGACGGCCGGCTGGGTCACGCTGACCGTGCCCGCGTTCCTCCCCGAGGTCCTGCCCGCCGTGGAGATCGGCTGGCGGCTCGGCCGGCAGCACTGGGGGAACGGCTACGCCACCGAGGCGGCCGGGCGGCTGCTGGGGTTCGGGTTCGCCGAATGCGGCCTCGACCGGATCGTCAGCATCCGTCACGTGGACAACCAGCGGTCCCGCCGGGTGATGGACAAGCTGGGCCTGCGGTTCGCGTTCGAGACGGTCGTCCCCGCGCACGGCCGGCCGGTCGCCGTGCACGAGATCACCCACGCCGGCCGTACAGATGGAGGACCAGGGGCGCGCACACCGCGGTGACGACGGCGGTCGCGACGAGCGACCAGGTGACCGCCCCCGCGGCGCCCGCGGTGTGGTTCATCAGCCCCCTGGCCGCGGCCGCGACGTGGCTGAGCGGGTTGACCTCGACGAAGGCCCGCAGCCGGCCGGGCATGGTGGCGGGCTGGACGAAGATGTTGCTGGCGAACGAGAGCGGCATCAGCACGACGTTCGCGATGCTGATGACCACCGCCTGGTCGGGCACGAGCAGGGCGACCGCCGCCCACAGCAGTGACAGGGGCAGCCCGAACGCCACGACCAGCGCCACCGCCACCCCCGTCACGCCGCCTTCGGGCCGGTAGCCCATGACCAGCCCGAGCACCACCACCACGCCGGACGCGATCCTCGAAGCGGCCCGCGCCGCCCTCGACACCGCCCCGCCCGCCGACGCGCTGGCCGGGTTCCTCGACGCGGGCTGGCAGTTCCTGCGCCGCCATCCCCTGCTGCTCGACCTCACCGTGTCCCGCGTCCACCGTCCCGCGAACGACGACCCCCACGACGTCGTGCCGCCGCGCCTCGAACGGCTCATCCGGCGGGGCCAGCACACCGGCGACTTCGACGGGTCGCCCCCCGCCGCCTGGCTGGCCGCCGCCGTCATCGGGCTCCAGCACGCCGCCGCCGCGGAGATCGCCGACGGCCGCCTCACCGCCCCGGAGGCGGCGGCCCTGTGCCTGGCCAGCGCCCTGCGCCTGCGCGGCGGCGGCGACCGGCCGTGATCCGCTAGGGCCCAGGCGGCCAGGCGACGTCGTCCACGGCGAGGAACGGCGAGAGCGCGACCGAGGCCGGCGTCACCCCCGCGAAGGTCATCACGTCCCTGTGCAGGTGCGACTGGTCGGCGTAGCCGCTCTCGGCCGCCACGTCGGCGGCGCGTTCACCGGCGGCGAGCCGGTGGGCCGCCCGGTCGAAGCGGATCAGCCGGGCCACCCGCTTCGGGGTGAGGCCGACCTGGGCGCGGAACCGGGACCAGAGGCGCTTGCGGCTCCAGCCGGCCTCGACGGCGAGCCGTTCGACGGGCACCCGGCCCCCGCTCGCCGCCATCCGCCGCCAGGAGAAGGCGACCTCCGGATCGGCGGCGCGGCCCGCGTCGGCGCGCCTGGCCAGCGCGTCCTCCGCGATCGCGAACCGGTCCTCCCACGACCCGGCGGCCCGCAACCGCTCCTGGAGGCGTACGGACTCCCGCCCCCAGAGGTCGTCCAGCGAGACCACCGTGCCGCCCAGCTCCGCGGACGCGCCCAGGACGGCGTGCGCGACCATCGGCGACAACCGGATCTGGAGGCATTCCATCCGGCTGGTCAGGCCGCATCCCCGTACCTGATGAGGCGCGAGACCGGCGACGACGCGTCCGAGCTGCCGCGAGCCGCGGTCGTCCTCGATGACGAACGGCTCGTCGCCGAGGTCGAGGAGCAGAGTGACCGCGGGGTGCGGGACGAGGGCGAGGTCGCGGAACTCGTTGTCCCGGTCGCTGAACCCCGCCATCATGACCCCGGGCAGGCGGCCGGGCCGCGACGGGACGGTGATCTCCCATCGAGGCACATGGGCGCGAACCCGCTCGGCTGACCGCACACCGACATGCTACGAGCCTCCGACACCGGACGGCGTGCTCGCGAGCGGGATTGACCTCAAGCGTGCCTGAGGTTGCATAGTCGGCCGCATGGAGAGCTTTGAGATCGGTGTGATCCTGCCCGGCGTCGGCGAGCAGCGCAGAAGGGGCCTCGACCTGCGGGAGGCCGCCCGGCATGCGGAGGACGCCGGGTTGGACGGCGTCTGGCACGGCGATCACCTGGCCATCGGCGGGCCGACCCTGGACGCGTCGATCGCGCTGGCCACCGCCGCCGCCGTCACGTCGAGGATCAGGATCGGCGCAAGCGTGTTCGTCCCGGGGATCCGGCCGCTGGCCTGGGCGGCCAAGCAGGTCGCGAGCCTGCAGCACGTGTCCGGCGGCAGGCTGGTGCTGGGCGTCGGCTCGGGCGGCGGGCCGGGGCAGTGGGCTGCCGCCGGGGTGGCGTTCGGGCGGCGCGGGCGCCGTACGGACACCGCGCTGGAACTGCTCCCCGACCTGCTGGCCGGGAAGGAGACCCGGCTGCCGGACGAGCCGGGACAACCGCCGGTCACGCTGACCCCGGCCGTGGCCATGCCGCCCGTGTGGGTCGGCAACGCGTCGGAGGCGGCGATCCGGCGGGCTGCGCGGCTGGGCGACGGCTGGTTCCCCTCGCTGATCTCCCCGCGGGAGGTCGCCGAGGGAAGGGCACGGCTGGCCGGGCTGGCCGGGCAGGCAGGCCGTCCCGTTCCGGTCGTCGTCATCGGTTGCGCCGCCGCGCTGGGAGCCGGGCCCGACGTCCCGTCCCGGGCGCAGGTGGCATCCGGGATCAGCGCCGGCTACGGCCGTCCGCTTGAGGACGTCCTGCCGATCCCCCTCACCGGCCACCCCGAGGAGGCCGCCGGACGACTGAACGACTACCGCGAGGCCGGGGCGAGCCACGCGGTCGTCGGGATCTCGGGCGGCGACTGGCGGAGACAGGTGGACCTCCTGGCGCAGGTGCGAACCCTCCTGCACGGGTGACGTCCGGACGAACCGCGCCGTGGCGTCATGGGCCGGCCCGCGCGCAGGGCCTCGACCAGCTCGGCGGGCACGCGGGCGCGCAGGGCGAGGGTCGAGAGCGCGGCCACGCAGTACTCGCAACCGCTGACCACGCCGGCCGTGATCAGCACCACCTGCCTGGCCGCCTCGGGCGTGTCGCTCTCGTCGTAGGTGCGGAAACCGCTCATCATCCCTCCTCGGCAGTGGAGAAACCGTCAAGTACGGCGCGTACGCCCGCCAGCAGGGTGCCCGCCTGGGCGCCGGCCCGTGAGCGCAGGTTGACCGCGTACGCCTGCAGGGGCAGCGCCTCGGCGGCCGCCTCCCGGTCCAGGCCGGGCCGGAGCTGGCCCTTGGTGCGCGCGGCCTCCAGTGCGGTGCGCATCGCCGCCCACAGCGCGTCGTGGTGGCGGTCGAGAATCTCCCGGATCTCCGGCAGCACGCCGCCCGCCGTGGCGTGGGTGTTGGTGACCAGACAGCCCCAGCGGGCGTGGCTCGCCGCCGCACCGGGCGGCCACCAGCCGCTCGAAGAACGCGTGGACGGCCGGCACGCCGCGGGCGTCGGCGGCCAGGGCGTCGAACACCGGCCGCGACTGCCGTTCCAGGTAGCGGCCCAGCGCGGCGGCCTGCAACTGGGCCTTGCGGCCGAAGGTCGCGTACAGGCTGGAGCGGCTGAGTCCGGTCGCCTGGACGACCTCGGCGATGCCGGTGACCTCGGCCCCGCGCTGCCAGAACAGGGCCATCACAAGGCTCCGGCACAACCTCACCCGATGGCGTACTCGGTGAAGTGGCCGCAGGCGGTGAAGCCGAGGCGGCGGTAGACGGGCTCGCCGTCGGCGGAGGCCTGCAGCACCGCGGTCTCGTAGCCCGCGTCGCGGGCGGTGTGCAGGGCGGCCAGGGTGATGGCGCCGCCGTAGCCTCGGCGACGTGCGGTGGCGAGAGTGGCGATGTTGTAGATCCCGGCGACGCCCGCGTACAGGAAGACCTCGGCCGAGCAGACGGGACGCCCGTCGACGTATCCGACCAGGTACCGGGCGGGACAGTCGGCGGTCAGCGACCATGGCGCGGCGTCGGCGAAGAACCGGCGCACGGTGGCGGCGGGCGGGTCCCAGTTCGCAGCCAGAACCGTGGCGTGGTCGGCGAGCTGGGTGGGGGTGGTCGCCAGGCGGATGTCCAGGCCGTCGGCGTGCGCTTCAGGGAGCGGCGCGCGCAGGTCCTTCCACATGCCCGTCTCGGTCTCCGAGGCTTCGAGCCCGGCTGCCCTGAGGCGCTCGGCGAGGCCGGCCGGTGTGGAGGCCGGGCCCACCCACCAGGAGAACGGGCGGCCGGTGGCGGCCAGGGCGCGGACGGTTTCCGCGATGCGGGCCTGGACGGTGTCCGGGGTGAAGCGGGCCGCCGCGACGATGTTGAAGGTGTCGTCGCCCAGGCCGCTGTCGGCGATCAGCAGGTCGCCGGTCTCGGTGACGGACGCGCCTTCCAGGTTCCGGTGCAGGTGGCAGGCGTGCTCGGCGAGATTCTGCTCCATCGCGAGCATGAGCCCGGATTCATCGATCGACGGATTCGTGTCCACGACGATCATTTCAGCATGCCCGGCCCGCGGCGTGGAACTCGACGGCCTGCCGACAGTAGGTCGTGCGTTACGGCCGGTATTGGGGTGTTTCGTTGCTATGGTCGCGCGCATGCGATCGAGCTACCTCTCCTGGGACGATGCCGTTGACCTGTTCGAGCGGCGCGGCCTGCCGAAGGAGGCGTACCAGAACCTGTACGAGGAGGAGTACATCCTCGTGCCCGGCCCCGCCGCGGTGACCGGCGAACTCCCCCTCGACGAGCACGGGCGCACGCCGTGGCGGGAGGACACCCCCGAGGCGGCGACCGGCTACATCATCGACGGCGACCTGGTCGTCGACGGGAACGTCACCGACGTGGACGACGGCTCCGCCGCGCTGATCGTCCTGGGGAACCTGCGGACGAGGAACATCTACCTGGCCGGCGACGCCAAGCTGATCGTGCAGGGCCACGTGACGTCCGAGACGTTCGTCGGCGACTGGACCGACAAGCTGGTGATGATCCATGGGGACCTGCGCACCACCGTCTCGATCTTCTGGAACGAGTTCTGCCCTGACCTGGTCGCCGGCACCCTTCACGGCAGGATCCTCGCGCCGACCTACCTCGACCTGTCCGACGTCCCTGTCGGCGCTCTGGCCGACCCGTCACCGCCGGCCCCGCTCGGCGAGCTTCTCGTGCCCGAACTGCTGATCACCGGCGCCCCCGGCCCCGACGACCTCACCGAGATCGGCGTCCGCGGCGACGCCCTCCGCGACCGCCTGCTGTCCGGCCTCCCTCTCACGATCGCACCATCCACCCCGGACGTCGATCGCGCATGACGGGCGTTTCCGCCACACCGGCCTTGACCCCCAAACCACCCACGACCACAGGTCCCGGTCAGACATATTGACGACGTGCCTTCGACATGGGCCGCGGTTCACGCCTTGGAAGCGAAATCCGCGATCTACCGAAGGACGGTCATGTCATTCCAGCTCAGGAAATGCCGGAACTTACTGTCGGCGGCGGTCACCCTGACCGCGGTGACGGCGCTGACCGGCGCCGCCACCGCGCACGCCGCCACCGCCCAGGCCCCCACCCCTGCCGCTGCCGCCGACCAGAGCGTCAGCACCGTACGGACCGGTGACGGGTTCGACGTGCTGATCGGCGGCCAGGCACGCGTCCACCTCGCACAACCGGAGAAGTCGGACGGCGTCGTGACCGCCGCCGGCCCCGGGCACGTCGCCATCATCCCCGACCACGACGGCTCCTGCGTCGAGGTGCTGGGCCTGTCGGACGACGCGGGCGCGGCGTTCGTGGCCGCCTACCCCGACACGCGCGACGACCGGCGGTACGCGGCCGGTCTGCTGCGGGTCGCGCTCGCCGACGGCTCGGTGACGCCGCTCATCGCGAGCGACCCGGCGCACGGCCAGGTCTACGCCGACTTCCGCCTGGTGAACGGCGAGCGCCCGCTCGTCAGCTTCATCCGCCGTTCGGGGCCGTACCTGTGCTCGGGACGCTCCGAACTCGGGCTCGCCGACCTCGACGCCCGGACCGTGGCCACGTACGGCGACATCAACCAGGTCTACGACACGCGGGACGAGTTCGACGGCCGCGGCTCGTGCGGCCCGACGACCGCCGTCATGACGATGGCCGGCTACCAGCTCAAGGAGTGGGGGCTGTGGGTGAACTACGGCGGCCGCCACTACTCGCCCTACGGCCGCTACGTGACCGACGAGTACCCCTACAACAACACGATCTTCAACCGGACCGCGCCCGACTTCTCCGGCAACGGCTCGTGGATGGGGGCGCGCGCGGTCTACGACCCGAGGTGGGGCGCGGGCTGGGAAGACATGCGCGACCAGGTGTACGACACCGCCTACCTGCGTCCCGTCCAGCTCTGGGGCAACTGACCCGGCCTGCCCGCCCAAGGTCGGGTTGCTGATATCTCAGCGCCCTCCTACTGTGATCCCAGTTGTTCGCGGACGGGATTCCACATCCCTCCGTCGCGAACGCCGGACACCTTGGACGGAGTATGTCGTGACCACTGCACTCATCATCGGCGACATCCAGCGGGGCATCACGGGCGGTTTCCCGTTCGCCCGGCAGGTCGTGCCACCGCTCACCGAACTGCTCCCCCGCGCCCGAGCCGCCGGTGCTCTCGTGGTGTTCGTGCACTTCGCCTTCCGCGCCAACGGGACCGACGTGCCACCCCACAGCGCGCTGATGAAGTCGTTCTTCGAGGCCGGGGACGCCTTCCACGAAGGGTCGGCCGGGACCGAGCTCGACCTGCCGGTCACCGAGCAGGACGTCGTCGTGCTGAAGCGCCGCGCCAGCGCGTTCGCGGGCACCGACCTCGACCTGGTGCTCCGCGCGCGCGGCGTCACCACGGTGGCCGTGGCCGGGGTCGCGACCAGTGCGATGGTGGCCGCGACGTGCTACGACGCCGCCGACCGCGGCTACCAGGTGTCCGTGCTGCGGGACGGCTGCGGCGACGCCGACCCGGCCATGCACGACTTCTTCATAGACGCCGTCTTCCCGAGCCGGGGCTTCGACGTGGTGTCGTGCGACGGATGGCGCCCGTCGGCCGAAGCCTGAGTGCGGACCTGACGCCGGTCGGGCTCGGGGGCGCGATTGCAAACACTTCTTCGCGAACGACTCTTTGCGAAGAAGTGTTTGCGGTCTAGGCTTCGAGGCATGACCGAACCTCCCGAGAGCGTGGTCGTCCTCGATGCCAAGGGCCTGCGGGCGCTGGCCCACCCCGTACGGGTGCAACTCGTGGACCTGCTGCGCAAACACGGCCCGTCCACCGCCACCCGCCTGGCCGAACGCCTGGGGGTGAACTCGGGCACGGCCAGCTACCACCTGCGCAGGCTCGGGGCCGCCGGGTTCGTGCAGGAGGACACCGAGCGCGGCAACGCCCGCGAGCGCTGGTGGCGTTCGGTCCACCAGGTCACCCGGCTCACCGACGACGAACTGTCGGAGCGGGAGCCCGAGGCGGTGCTGGCCTACATGCAGTCCATCGCCGCCCTGTACAACCTGCGCACCCAACGGACGCTGAACGAGCTGCAGACCATGCCGGCGGAGTGGCGGCGCGTGCTGGACCTCAGCTCCGTCGCGCTGCGCCTCACCCCGGAGGAGGCACAGCGGCTGCGCGGGGAACTGGCGGAGGTCGTCTCCCGCTACCGCCCCGACCTGCCCGGCCAGGACGCGCCCGAGGACGCCGCGCGGGTCTCGCTGATCACCCAGCTTCTGCCCGAGCTGCCCGAGGACGCGTGATGGGGCAGCGCGGGTCGTTACGCCCGATGGCCGGCCTGCTCGCGGCCATGACGGTCTCGCTGACCGGCACGCGGGTGTCGGCCATCGCCCTGCCCTGGTTCGTCCTGACCACGACGGGCAGCGCGGCGCAGACGGGGGTCGTGGCGTTCGCGGAGATGGCCCCGTACGTGCTGGTCAAGGCGCTGGCCGGGCCGCTGGTGGATCGGGTCGGGCCGCGCCGGATCTCGTGGGCCGGGGACGTGGTGAGCGCCACGGCGGCCGGGACGGTCGTCCTGCTGCACGCGCTGGACCTGCTGCCGCTGGGCGCGCTGCTCGCCCTCGTCGCGGCGGTCGGCGCGGCCCGCGGCCCCGGGGACCTGGCCAAGGAGGTCATGGTCCCCGAGGCGGCCGAGCGCGGACGGGTGCCGCTGGAGCGGGCCACCGGGCTGATGGGCGTGACCGAGCGGCTGGCCCAGACGGTGGGCCCCGCGGCCGGGGGCGCGATGGTGGCACTGCTCGGCCCGCTGACCGGCCTGGTCGTGAGCGTCGTCTGCTTCGCGCTCGGTTCGGTGATCGTGGCATGGGCGCTGCCGCGCGGCATGGGCCACAGCGCGCCGGCCCAGGAGGCGCGGGAAGGATACTGGCGGCGGTTCGGCCAGGGGGTCACGTTCCTGCGCGGCGAACCGCTGCTGCTCTCCGTGGTCGTCATGGTCGGCATCACGAATCTGCTCGACGCGGCCTTCAGCCAGGTGCTGGTGTTCGTCTGGGCGAGCGAGTCCGGCCAGGGGGCCGCCGTGGTCGGACTGAACAGCAGCGTGGCGGGGTTCGCGGCCGTCGGCGGCAGCCTGGTCGCGGCCGCCGTGGCGCACCGGATGCCGCGCAGGCCGGTGTTCTTCGTGGCGTTCCTGCTCGCCGGGCCGACGCGGTTCCTCATCCTGGCGGTGGACGCGCCGCTGTGGGTCATGCTGGCGGTGTTCGCGGTGGGCGGGTTCGCCGCCGGATTCCTGAACCCGATCCTCGGGGCGATCTCCTACGAGCGGGTGCCCCGGCACCTGCTGGGCCGGGTCAACGCGTTGCGGGACTCCCTGGCCTGGGCCGGTATCCCGCTCGGCGGGCTGGTGGGCGGGGCGGCGGTGGTGGCCGCGGGGCTGACGCCGGTGCTGCTCGCCGGCGGCGCGGCCTACGCGCTCACCACGAGCCTGACGGGGCTGCGGCCCGAATGGCGGAAGCTGGACGGGCCGCACCGCCAGGGCCCGCCCGCCGTGCCGGCGTCACCCGAAGGCGCCGACCGGGCGGGCGCGGCCGGCGCCGAACGTTCCCCCTGACCTGGAGCCCGTTGTCGCGGCTCAGATCCCCGCCGAGATCTTCAGGAGCACCACGCCACCGATGATCGCGGCGAACGACGCGAGCTTGGCCGGAGTGATCTTCTCCTTGTAGATGAGGGCACCGAGGACGACCGTGCCGATCGAGCCGATGCCGGTCCAGATGGTGTAGCCGACGCCGACGTCGAGGGTCTTCAGCGCCAGGCTCAGGGTGAAGATGCCGCCGGCGGCCGCCAGCAGGGTGAAGACGGAGGGCCACAGCCGGGTGAAGCCATGGGTGGCGTTGGTGCCGAGCGCGAATCCGATCTCGAAGACGATCGCGATGGAGAGGTAGATCCAGGCCATGGTGACGTTCCTTAGGAAGTGGTGGGTGGTCAGACGGTGGCGGGCTTCGACGCGGACAGGCGGTCGGCGAGCTTGAGCCCGAGGACGCCGCCGATGATCAGGACGAAGGCCAGCGCCTTCCAGACGGTGAGCTCCTCCCCGAAGATCACCGAACCGAGCAGCACGGTGCCGACCGAGCCGATGCCGGTCCAGACGGTGTAGCCGACGCCGACGTCCAGGGTCTTCAGCGCCAGGCTCAGGAAGAAGATCCCGCCGGACGCCGCGGCGGCGGTCAGCAGGGACGGCCACAGCTGCGTGAAGCCTTCGGTGGCGTTGGTGGCCAGGGCGAAGACGACCTCGAAGACGGCGGCGACGAGCAGATAGATCCAAGCCATCTCGGACCTCTCCTTATATGTATGTATGTGCAAACTTCTGAGCGACAGAGAGAAGCTTGCATGTGCATGTATGCTTTTGTCAATCCCGTCCGAGCGGCCGGGTCCTCAAAGAAGGAGGAGGCTTCCATGGCTCCGACGGCTTCCACCCCACCCCCGGCTCCGGCGCCCTCGGCGCTCTCCGAGGCTTGGAACGACGTCCTGCTGCTGCACGCCCGCGTGGAGAACGCCCTTGCCGTCGTCCTCCAGCGGCGGCACGGCATCGGCCTGTCGGAGTACCGGGCGCTCGGGCATCTCGCCACCTCGGCGGCCGGCGAGCTGCGCATGCAGGAACTGGCCGACAAGATCGGGCTCAACCAGAGCTCGGTGACCCGGCTGGTGACCCGGCTGAACACGGCGGAGTTCACGTACCGGGATGTGTGCCCGGACGACAAGCGCGGGGTCTACACCGTCATCACCGAGTCGGGCCGGACGCGCTACGCCGAGGCGAACGCCACGTACGAGGCGACGCTCAGGAACGTCCTGGAGGAGGCCGGACAGGCGGACCCGCGGCTCGTCCCGGCGCTGTCGGCCCTGGGCCTGCTGGACGGATGACCTGCCCCATGGCCCCGGCCGAACCGATATCGAGGAGTTGAACATGCGCACTGTTCGGATCACCCGCTTCGGCGGCCCGGACGTTCTGACGATCGCCGAGGCGCCCGCGCCCAGGGCACAGGAGGGCGAGGTGCTGGTACGCGTCGTCGCCTCCGCCCTCAACCCGGTTGACGACAAGACCCGTGAAGGGGCCATCGGCGAGGGCGCCCCTCCGCTGCCGATGACCTTGGGCTGGGAGCTTGCGGGCATCGTCGTGGACAGCCGGGAGGAGTCGTTGCCCGTGGGTGAGCGGGTCTTCGGCATGTCCCACCAGCTTGACACCGCCCGGGGGACCTGGGCCGACCTCGTCGCCGTGCCGGTCGGCTCGCTGGCCGCCGCGCCGTCGGCGGTCAGCCTGGTGGAGGCGGCGACGCTGCCGTTGCCGGGGCTCACCGCCCTGCAGACGCTCGACTGGCTGGACCTGCGGGCGGGCGAACGGCTGCTGGTGGCGGGCGCGGCCGGCGCGGTGGGCGGGCTGGCCGTGCAGCTGGCGCGGGCGCGCGGCGTACGGGTGGACGCCCTGGTCTCCAGACCGGCCCAGGTCGAGGCGGCCCAGGAGCTGGGGGCGGAGTGGGCCACGACCGACCCCGCGGATCTTCCGTCCGCCGCCTACGACGCCGTCTTCGACACCTTCGGCGCCTTCGTCACCGGGGCCGTGGCCGACGGGGGCCGCTACGCCTCCGTCGCCACCCAGGCCGGGCCGGTGCCGGACCTGTCCGGCCGGTCGGTCCGCACCACCGTCAACCAGGTGCGCGAGGACGGCCCGGGGCTCGCCGAACTGGCCAAGGCGGTCGACGCGGGCCAGGTCAAGGCCCGGGTCGAGGCCCAGTACGGCCTCCAGGACGTGCGGGCGGCGCACGAGCACTTCCGGCGCGGCCGGCTGACCGGCAAGATCGCCCTCGTGCTCTGAGGCCACGGCGCTCAGATCATGCGTCGCAGCGCGGTCTCCACGGCGTCGATCAGCGGATCGCCCTCGGTCCGCGGATGCCGGGCGAGGCCGAGCTCGACGTCCGGCAGGGCGGGCAGGGCGCCGGGGTCGTGGCAGGCCATGACCGGTTCGAGGTTGCCGGGCATGAGCGCCGCGACGCCGAGCCCGGCCCGCAGCGCGGCCAGCACGCCGGCCAGGCTGTTGCTCTCGAACACCGCCCGCCAGCGCCGCCCGGTGCCGTCCAGCGTCTCGACCACCGACCTGCGCCACGCGCACGTGCCGGTGAACAGCACCACCGGCAGCGGGTCGGCGGTCGGATCGACGCCCTGTCCGATCGCCCAGACCAGCGGGCGGCGCACGGTCCACCGCGGCGGGCCGGGCAGGTCCGGCACCTCGTCGAGCACGAGCTGGACGCGGCCCGCGTCGTAGGCCTCCCGGATCGCGGGGCCGGAGAGGCTGAGCACCTCCAGCGTCGCGCCGGGGTGCAGCCGGGCCAGGTCGGCGAGGGCCTGCGGGAGGTGCGCCGCGGCCAGGTCCTCCAGCAGCCCGACGCCGCAGCGGCCGGTGAGCGCCCGCCCGGTCGCGGTGAGCGCCTGCGCGGAGAGCGCGAGGATGCGCTCCGCGTACGGCAGCAGCTCCTCACCCGCCCGCGTCAGCGAGACGCCGGACGGCGACCGGTGGAGCAGCGGGCGGCCGACGGCGCTCTCCAGCTTGCGCAACTGCTGGCTGAGCGCGGGCTGCGTGTGCCCGAGCGCGGTCGCGGCGCGGCTGATGCTGCCGGCCCGCACGGCGGTGACGAACGACCGCAGCAACCCGATCTCCAGATCTCTTGCCATAAGCATTCATTATGGCTCCTCCAACGAAACAACGACTTCCTATGGCCTGGAGGATGACCTAGCGTCGCCCGGGTGACCGGATACAGACAGGTTCTCGCCGTTCCCGGAATGGCCGCGCTGCTGGGCGTCTCGCTGCTCGCCCGTGCCGCGATCACCGCCGACGTGACGGCGCTGACCATGTACGTCGTGCTGGGCCTGGACCTGGGCTACGTGGCGGCGGGCGGCGTCGTGGCGGCCCTGACCGCCGGGGTGGCGCTGGGCGGGCCGCTGCTCGGCCGCCTGATGGACCGGCGGGGACTGCGCACGGTGCTGCTGGCGACCGTCGCCGCGCAGGTCGTGTTCTGGGCGAGCGTGCCGGTCCTGCCGTACGGGGCGCTGCTGGGCGCGGCCGTCGTGGCGGGGCTGCTGATGGTGCCGGTCCAGGCGGTGACCCGGCAGGCGATCGCCGCGATGACGACGCCGGGGCAGCGGCGGCCCGCGTTCGCGCTGGAGTCGGTGCAGGGCGAGCTGTCGTACCTCGTGGGGCCGGCGGTGGTCGTCCTGTGCGCGGCGCAGTTGTCCCCCGAGGTGGTGGCGTGGGGGCTCGGCGCGGTGATCGCGACCGGCGGGATCGGGGTCGCGCTGCTCAATCCGCCGCTGCGGGCCGAGGGCGAGCCGGAGGCCGGTGCGCCCGGGCGTACGCGGCGCCGGGAGTGGCTGGGCGGCCGGATGATCGCCGTCCTGACGATGGGGTTCGGCGCCACGGCGCTGCTCAGCGGCATCGACCTTGCCATCGTCGCCACGCTCAAGGAGGCGGGTCAGGTGTCCTGGGCCGCCGTGGTCGTGGCCGTGTTCGGCGTCACCTCCGTCGCGGGCGGGCTGATCCACGGCGTGCTGCCCCGGTCGCTGCCCACGTGGGCGCTGCTCGGTCTGCTCGGGCTGGTGACGATCCCCGCCGGGCTGGCCCACGACTGGCGCTGGCTGTGCCTGGCCGTCGTCGGCGCCGGGCTGCTCACCGCGCCGACCCTGGCCACGGTGGCCGACGCGGTGAGCAGGCTGGCGCCGGCCGGTGTACGGGGGGAGGCGACGGGGCTGCAGGCGTCGGCGGCCAGCGCGGGCTTCGCGCTCGGAGCGCCGCTCGCCGGGCTGGCGGTGGACGCGTCCATGCCAGGTGGCGGCTTCGCGGCCGCCGGGCTGGCCGGCCTCGCCGCCGCCCTGGCCGGGGGCCTGCTGTCCCGCTCCCGGCGCCCGCGCGGCGGGCCCGGCGAACCGGGCTTCACCGACAGCAGCACCCCGGTTACAGTACGAGGGCCGACACAGGTCTCCTGAGGGCGTGATGCGATGTGATGCCCGACGGACGGGCGGAGGTGTCCCGCGCGGTCGACCGGCGCGTGGCCCTGGCCCGGGAGTGGGACGCGCTGGTCCGGCAGGTCCGCGAGCTCGACGGGTTCGGCGACTTCCTGCGGCCGCCGCAGCCGAGCAGTCTGCTGCCGGCCGCCGCGCACGGCCCGGTCGTCATGGTCAACCTCAGCCAGTGGCGCTGTGACGCGCTGATCGTGACCGCCGACGGCGTACGGGCCGTCCCGCTGCCCGGGGTGACGCTGACAGCGGTCGCCGAGCGGACCGGCGGCTACCTCCGCGTCCTGCGCGCCGTCGACCAGGCCGTCCACGACCTGTGCGCCGCCAGGGAGCGCTACGACGACGGCGACCACACCCCGGAGGCGATCAGGCGCTACACCGGCGCCAAGCTCGCGCTCAACCGGGCCGCCGAAACCCGCGAGGCCACGCTCACCGAGCTGCTGGCCTGGCTCTGGGACGAGATCGCCGCGCCGGTGCTCGCCGACCTGCGCCTCACTGCCCCCGTGGCGGAAGGCACGCCCTGGCCGCGTCTGTGGTGGTGCCCGACGGGGCTGCTGACCCTCCTCCCCATGCACGCCGCCGGTCATCACGACGGCACGGGCCGCGCGGTGATCGACCGGGCGATCTCCTCCTACACGCCCTCCCTGCGCGCCTTACGCGCGGCCCGCCGGCCCCTCGACCCGAACCCCGGCGACGAGCGCATGCTGGTCGTCGCCCTTGAGCGGACGACCGGCACGCCCCCGCTCACCGACGTGGCACGCGAGCGCGACCTGCTCACCTCCCTCTTCTCCTCCAGGGCGACGCTGCTGGAGGGCGAGGCCGCCACCACCGGCACGGTGCGCGCCGAGCTGCCCCGCCACAGGTGGGCGCACTTCTGCTGCCACGGCGGCCAGGACCTCGCCGCGCCCTCGCAGGGCGGCCTGCTGCTGCACGACCGCGTCCTCACCATCGCCGACATCAGCGCCGACCTCAGCGCCGAGCCGTACCGGGGCGAGTTCGCGTTCCTGTCGGCCTGCATGACGGCCACCGGCGGGGTGGACCTCCCCGACGAGGCGATCACGCTGGCCGCCGCCCTGCACCACACCGGCTACCGGCAGGTCATCGGCACCCTCTGGTCGGTGTACGACGACCTGGCGGCCGACGTCGCCGAAGCCGTGTACGCCGACCTGACCGCGTCCGGCCGGTTCGAGCCGGGCCGCGCCGCCCACGCCCTGCACCGGGCGGTCCACGGTCTCCGCGACGCGCGGGGGCTCCCGCCGAGCGCGTGGACGCCTTTCGTGCACCTCGGTCCCTGAAGGAGGATCCATGACGGCCAGCGTCCCTTCGCCGGAGGACGGCGAGCCGCTGCCCTACAAGGAGGTCACCGACGAGGCGTACGCCCGGCTCGCCGCCGGCAGCTTCACGGTGGAGGAGCCGCGTCCGGGCACGCTGATCCTGCGCGGGCCCTGCCCTCGCTGCCGGGCGCCCATGGAGATCCCGCTCGTCAGCGGCATCGTCCGGTCGCCGCGCGCCGCCGGCGAACGGCTGCGCCGCAGGCCGCGACCGCAGCAGGAGACGGTGGAGCCGATGATGTGCACCTGCGAGGACGACCACCCCAACCGGCCGGAGGGCCGCTACGGGTGCGGCGCCTACTGGACGCTCACCGTCTCGGCGGGCCCGCGGTGAGCCACGTCCTCTCCCCCGGTCCGGGCCCCGCCGGTCCGGCCCACCTGCTGGCCGCCCAGGACCGGGAGCACCTGCTCCGTACCGAGCTGCCCAGGGTCCGCGAGGCCGCGGTCGCCTGGCGCAACGGTCTCGGCGGGCTGCTGGCCGCGCTCGTCGGCTTCAGCCTGATCAAGGGCCGGACGGACGTCGGACAGCTCGACCGGGGATGGGCCGTCGTGGTCGGCGTGCTGCTGCTGATCGCGCTGGTCGTCGGCGCCGTGGCCGCGCTGCTGCTCATCCGCGCGGCGCACGGACGGCCCGCGGTCGCCCCGACCAGGACGCTGCCGCCGCGCCGCGCCGCCGACCACCTCGAAGCGCTCGACTCGGCCGCCGCCCTGCGCCGCGGCATCGCGCTGACGCTCCTGTGCGCCGCGCTCCTCGTCGCCGCGATCGGCGCCACCTGGTACGGCCCCGAGGCCGGCAGGCCGTCCCTGTCGGTGACCACCCCGGCGGGCACGACCTGCGGGGCCGTCGTACGCGTCGCAGCGGGACGCGCCGTCCTGCGGACCAGGGGCGGGGAGGTCACCGCCGACCTCGCCGCGGCCACGGCGATCGAGGCGGTCGAGGCGTGTGCGTGACCGTGACAGGAAGGACGCCGACCGGCTCGTCCGGGCCGTGTGGCGGCGGATCTCCCGGTGCGTCGACCGCGGGAACCGCGACGCCTTCGCCGGCCCGTCCGCCCTGGCCGAGACGGCCGCGCTCATGCGGGTCACGGCGCCCGGCGACCTCGGTGACGCGGCCCGGCAGCACCGGCTGGTCGAGACGCTGGGCTGGGCGTGCTGGTGTCTGTATCGTGTCGCGCCGGTCGAGCGGCTGCCGTACCTGCAGCTCGCGCTGGTGTACTTCGAGACCGCGGTCCGGCTCGGGGGCACCCGGCTTCCCGAGCCCCTGAGGTCGGGGTTCGCCGCGGGGGCCGGGCACGCGGCGAACCTGTGGGGAGACCGCGCCCACGCGACGCTGACCGGGACGGCCGAGCCCGACGGACCGGCGCTGGACGAGGCGGTCGAGCTGCTGCGGCTGGCCATCGCCTACGCCCCGGACCACGACAACCCCACGTACGCCGGCGACCTGGCGAACCTGGGCGCCGCGCTGAGCCTGCGCCACCACAGGCGCGGGCACCCCGGTGACCTGCGGGAGGCGATCGCCGTCCTGGAACGGGTCGCGGCGCGTGACGACGCCGACCTGCCGTCGGTCCTGACCAACCTGTTCCACACCCAGCTCCGGTCGGTCCGGCTGAACGGCGGGACGACCCGGTACGCGCTCGCCGACACCGCCCAGCGGCTGGTGGACAGCACCGCTCCCGACGCCCCCGAACGCCCGGAGAGACTGATCTACCTGGCCACCTCGCTGGGCAGGGCCGCCGAGCGCACCGGCCGGGTCGAGGACCTCGAACGGGCCATCGCGGCCGGCAGGGAGGCGATCGGCCTCTCCGAGCACCGGCCGGAGCTCCGGCCCGCGGCCTACGGCGCCACGGCGGGCCTGCTCCAGGACCGGTTCGAGTCGACCGGCGACCGGGCACACCTCGACGAGGCCGTGGAGCTCCTGCGCGCGGCCGGCCACATGCCGCCCGCCCCCGGCCTGGACGTCCAGGGGCTCCTGCGCGCGCTGGCCACACTGCTCGCCGACCGGTACCGCGACGGCCGGGCGTCCGCCGATCTCGACGAGGCCACCCGGCTGGCGTACCGGCTGATGGCCGAGGCCCCACCCGGCGGCGAAGACGCCCGCGAGGCACGCACCCTCATGGCGCGCGTCCTGGCCTTCCGCTTCGAGCACACCGGGGAGCTGGACAGCCTGCTGGAGGCCGTCCGCCTGATGCGCGAGGCCACCGGCGTGGCCCACAGCACCTCGGCCGACCACGGGCAACTGGCCGTCGTCCTGCGCAAGCTGCACGAACGCACCGGCAGCCCCGAGGCGCTGCGCGAGGCCATCGCGGCCCACCGCACGGCGATGGCCATGGCGCCCCAGGACGAGCACCGGGCGTCGTCCTCGTCCAACCTGGCCTTCGCGCTGCGCAACGAGTTCGAGCTCAGCGGCGACCGGCAGAGCCTCGACGAGGCGATCAAGGTCGCGGGCGACGCGGTCGAGGCCACCCCTGGGGACACCGTCGAGCGCGTCGACCATCTCGTCAACCTGGCCACCGCGCTGCAGACCCGGTACCAGCACTTCGGCGACTCGGCCGACCTGGAACGCGCGGTGGACCTCTACCGGCGATCACTGACCGGCCCCCTGCCCGGCACCGACCAGCAGGTCACCTGCCTGCTGAACCTGGCGCAGGCGCTGCTCGACCGGCACGCGGCGCGCCGTTCGGACGAGGACCTGGCCGCCGCCGTCGCCCTCACCGAACGGGCCGCCGGCCTGCTGCCCGACGGCCATCCCCGGGTCCCGGCGGCCCTGGCCGGACAGGCCCTGGCCCTGGCCGCCCGCGCCTCGGGCCCTGACCTGCGCCGGGCGATCGGCCTGCTGGAACGGGCGGTGGACGGCCTGCCCGACGACGACCCGATGCGCTCGTTCCTCCTGTCCAACCTGGGCAGATTCCTGCGCGACAGGTTTTCCGAAGCGGGCGACCCGGCCGACCTGCGCCGGGCGGTGGAGGTCTCGGAGGCCGGGCTGGCCCACACCCCGCCCGAATCGCCCTTCCACGCGCAACTCCTGCTGAACCTGGGCAGCGCCCACGCCGACCTGTTCGGCCAGTCGGGGGCGTCCGCGTCCGCCGACCGGGCCCTGGACTGCTGGCGGCGCGCCGCCCTGTCCGCCACGGCGGCCACGTCGGTACGGATGACCTGCGCGATCGCCTGGGCCCGGATGTCGGCCCGGCTGTCACCGGGGTCGCCCGGCACGATCGAGGCGTTCGGCACCGCGATCGAGCTGCTGCCCGTGCTGACCTGGCCGGGCCTGCCTCGTGACGACCAGGAGCGGATGTTGCGGCCGACGATGCTCCTGGCCGGGGACGCGGCGGGCGCCGCGCTCGACGCCGGTGACGCCGGCCTCGCGGTCGCCTTCCTCGACCAGGGGTGCAGCGTCCTGTGGTCGCACCTGCTCGCCACCCGCTCGGACCTGTCGGAACTGCGCGAGAGGGACCCGGCGCTGGCCGCCCGCCTGGACGCGGTCCGCCACCGGCTCTCCGGCTCCGAACCCGCCACGGGAGGAGGACTGCCGTGACGCGTGAGGAGGACGTACGGGCCGATGTGCCGCGTGAGGAGGAGGTACAGGCCGTCTTACGGCGTTGTCTGGACGTGGCCGGGGACTCCGGGGAGCTGGTCTCGCGGCTCGCCGGAGAGCCGCTGGCGGAGACGGCCGCGTTCGCCCGGCGGCTGCACGACCTGCTCCAGGGCGCCGGGCCCGACGCCGGGGCGGCGGCGACGGTCGTACGGTTGATCGACCGGCGCCGGTCGGCGATGGCCGCTCTGGGGATCGAGCACTCGTTCGGCGAGCATGTGCCCGACAGGGTCCTGGACGGCTGGGACGCGCTGGTCGACGCCGACGGTCTCGCGGCGGCCGCTGCGGCGGTGGTCGAGTTCTCGATGACGGCGCAGGAGGAGTTCGACTCCTTCGCGCAGGTGCTCGTCGCCGACGCGCTGGCCCGCCAGGACGAGGTCAACGCAGTGCGCTACCACGCGCGGTGGGAGCTGCTGCGCGAGTGCCGGGCGATCGGCGTACCCGCGACCCTCGCCCGGCGAAGCATCCCCGGCCTCACCGACGCACTGCACGCGATGACCGCCTACGTGGCAGCCACCCCGCCCCCACCTCCCACCGTGCCCCCGCCTCCGGTCGTGGCCCCGGCGCCGATGGAGGAGGTGCTTCCCCCGGTGGTGCGCGCCCTGCGCCAGGGCGCCGCCGCCCTGGCGCACGCGCTGCCCGAACGGGACGCGGCCCCTCTCGACGGCGCCTCTCTGGATGCGGCTGTCGAGCTTGCGCGGTGGGCTCGGGAGGCGACGCCGGATCTGGCGCCGTACGCGCCGCTGCTCCGCGGCTTCCACGCGACACTGCTTCTTGTACGGCACCGAAGGACCGGCGACAGGAACGACCTGGAGCTCGCCGCCGACGGCCTGCTCGCCGCGGTGGACGAGTCGGCCTGGATCGACCCGTACGCGCCCGTCCTGGTGGCGGCGGCGAACGTGTGCCTCGCCCGCCTCTGGAGGTCGGACGCCACGCACGACCAGCGACGCCTGGACGCCTTGATCGGCTGCCAGCGCGCCGCCGGGACGTTCGCCACGGGCGAGGCCGAGGCGGAGCTGTCGTGGTGGGCCGGCCGGATGAGGGAACTGGCCCGGTCCGGGACCGGATCGGTGACCGCCGCCGACGTCGCACGCCTGGAGAGGGCGCGCACCGCGCTCCGCACCCGCGCCGGACCCGGCGGCGAGCTGCCGATCCCCCTCCTGCCGGGCCTCCCACCGCTTCCCGGATGACCGACGCCCCCTTTCTGCGGAGGCCCGCGAGTGGCCCGGCAGGTCGGCGACGAGCACGGGCGGCCCGGAACGCGGGCGATGACCGCAGGTGGGCCGGCAGACGGGTGCCCGTCTGCCGGCCCGATGGACCCGCCGCTGAACCTAGGGACTGATCAGGAGGAAGGAGAAGTCCCGTTTCGTCCTGCGGTTCGGCGGGATGTCGATCTTGACCCGGCGGGCGATCTCGTCCCGGCTGACGCCCAGCCCGAGGCCGATGAGCCGATCGGGACGCACCGGCACGGGATCGTCGAAGGTGACCATGACCCGAAGGGGCCACGGACTCTCGGGGACGGCGGGCGCGCGGAGTTCCCAGCACCCGTGCCAGTCGAGCGCGTACCGGTTGCGGCGGGCGGTCAACGGGTCGAGAAGGACCTGCGCGGCGAGGGACGGCGAGTTGGCCGAGTAACCGGCCAGCAGGCGGGGGGCCAGCGACCGGACCGGAACCCGGTCGTGGACGGTGAGCTTGCCGGTCCGGTCACAGGAAAGGCAATTGACCAGGAGCCAGACGTCGAGGAGCTTGCCGTTGGCGTTGACCCGGAACCTGCCGTCACCGACGGTGGCGCGGTCGGACGGGCAGGCCACGCACCGCAGGACGAGCAGGGGCAGGCGGGTGCGCCGCACCACCCAGGGCAGCACGATATGAGGATGTGAAGACATGATCTCTCTGAAGACCTGACGAAGAGCACGGAAAACAGAGCCGACGGCGTCCGTCGGCGACCGATGCGCAGGAAGGTGTCAGGTCTAGAGAGCAGGCGGCGTCATGCGCGCGAAGTCCTCACGAAGGGATGGGGGCCGGTGGGGGCAGGGGCTCAGCTCAGGCGGGTGCGCAGCAGGCAGAACTCGTTGTCCTCGGGATCGGCCAGGACGTGCCACGGTTCTTCGCCGGTCTGGCCGACGTCGGCCGGGCGTGCTCCGAGCTTCAGCAGGCGTTCGAGTTCGGCGGCCTGGTCGCGGTCGGTGGCGTTGACGTCGAAGTGCAGTCGCAGCCTGCCTGTCTTGGGCTCGGTGGTGGGGCTGAAGACGAGTGTCGGCTGCAGCCCGCCGAACCCTTCCCGCGGCCCGATCTCCACCGCGCCGTCGTCCTCGGTGTCGAGCACGACGAAGTCCAGCACCTCGCACCAGAAGGCCGCGAGCCGGTGCGGATCACGGCAGGGGACGATCAGTTCGGAGATGCGGCTAGCCATGATCGGCACACTACCGGCGGCGGGTCGCACCCGGCCAACGCTTTACGGCCCGGGGTGACTCCCACGTGCGGCCACCTTCACGATCACTTTTGCTGTGACTTGATCACCGGAGTTCTCTCTTTGGGTACGTGAGCTGATACACCCAGTAAGGGGGAGCGATGACCGTGAGGATAGCCTGGGTCTGCGCGCTGTTGGTCGTGATCGCCGTGGTGGTCCCGACGGCGCTGAAGGCGAAGCCGCGCAAGCAGCCGTCCGCCGCCCGCCCTGACGTGTCCGGCGTCCCGTTCGGGGTGTTCCTCGCCTCAGACTGGCGCGGGCCGCACCTGATGAGCGCGTTCGAGGCGTGGCTGGGAGCGGAGGTCCGGGTGGGGCGGACGTACGTGCCGGGCGAGGCGTGGAACGCGCTGGGCGGGCCCGACTTCGTCCTGCAACCCTGGATGCGGTGGCGGGCCGCCGAGCCGTCGCGCATGCTCGTGCTCAACGTGCCGATGGTCATGCCGAACGAGGGCGACCTCCCGGACGACACGGTGTCGGTGCTGCTGAACGCCGGCGCGGACGGCGCGTTCGACCCGTACTTCGACCGGCTGGCCCGGACGCTGGTCGCCGGGCACGCACCGGACACGGTGATCGTCCCGGGCTGGGAGATGAACGGCCTGACCTACTCCAGCCGCTGCTCGGCCGATCCGCAGGCGTGGATGGCGTACTGGAGGCGGATCGTCACCGTGATGCGGGCGGTGCCGGGGCAGCGCTTCCGCTTCGACTTCAGCCCCAACCGGGGCCCGGACGCCATCGGCTGGACCGAGTGCTACCCCGGCGACGACGTGGTGGACATCATCGGCATGGACAGCTACGACCAGGGCCCGGGCCAGCAGTTCTCCGACTACGTCGACCAGCCGTACGGGCTGGAGGCGCAGGCCGAGTTCGCGTCCTCGCACGGCAAGAAGATCTCCTTCCCCGAGTGGGGGCTGTTCCGGTACGGCGACCGGCCGGAGTTCGTGCGCGCCATGCTCGACTGGATCGCCCGGCACGACGTGGCCTACCACTCGATCGTGGACTACTGCCCGCACGGCGTCTGGCGTTGCCCGGCCAACCCGAAGTCGTCGCGGGTCTTCCGTCAGCTCATGCGCGACCCGGGCTTCCAGCCGGGGCCGTCCGCGCCGCCGACGTTCCCACCGACCTTTGAGCTGCCGACGCCCCCTCAGCCCAGCCCGGCCGTCTCCTCCGTGGCCGTCTCCTCGGCTGCGGACGTCCCCGCCCCGGCGGCCACGCCGGCTTCGGGCTGACCCGGCCGCGCCAGCCGCAGCGTGTGCGCGGCCAGCCGGTCGAGGGTGACGCCGAGGTCGAACTCGGCCGCCCGCGACGGCGCCGCCCGCTCCTCCTCGTGCCGCATGGCCGGGTCGGTCAGCCGGGCCACGATCGCCACGGCCAGCGCCGCCGGGTCCCGCGGCTCGACGAGCGCGCCGATCTCCGGGGTGACCACCTCCGTGAGACCGGGGACGGCGGCGGCCACCACCGACCGCCCGGTGGCCATGGCCTCCAGCACGGTCAGCGGCAACCCCTCCCACCGGGACGGCAGCGCCACCAGGTCGGCGGCGGCGTACCAGGGCCGCGGATCGCCGCTCGCCCCCGGCATGAGAACGCCGGGCGGCGCGTCGCGGCGCAGCCGGCCGTAGTCGTCCCCGTCGCCGACGAGGGCGAGGCAGGCGTCCGGGACGCAGGCGGCGATCTGCGGCCAGGACTCGACCAGCAGGTCCTGGCCCTTCTGCCGGGTGATCCGGCCGACGCAGACGACCAGCGGCGCTCGCCGGGAAAGGCCCAGGTCACGGCGGGCGGCGAGGCGCTCGTCGGGCGTGGCGGGCGGGAAGCGGGCCAGGTCCACGCCGTTGCGGACGACGGTCAGCGGGCCGCCCACGCCCGCGTCCCGGGCCTGCCGGTACTCGCCCTGGCCGACGCAGAGCCCGAGCTGCGTCCACCGGGTGGCGACGCGTTCCCAGAGGGTGGAGGCGGTGGCGAGCGTCCCCCGGCAGGCCAGCCAGGACCAGCCGTGCGGCTGGAACAGCGTCGGCACGCGGCCACGCAGCACCGCCCGGCCGACCAGCCCGGCCTTGGAGGAGTGCAGATGCACCACGTCGGGACGGAACCGGCGCACGATGCGCCTCAGGGCGACGGCGGCGGCCAGGTCGGCCGGATGCGGCGCCCGTGCGGCGGGCCACGGCAGGTGCGGCAGCCCGATCGCGGCCAGCCGCTCGCCGAGCCGCCCTCGCGGGGGTGCGGCGACGGCGACCGTCCATCCGCGCCGGCTCTGGTCGGCGCAGGCGCTCTCGACGTAGGCGGCGACGCCGCCCTCGGTGGGCTGGGTGACGTGGAGCACGCGCGGCGCCCGTGGGCCGTGCGGGACGAAGGACGTCATCGCGCCCTGCGCAGAACCCGGTCGAGCGCTTCCCACCGTCGGCCGAGCGCGCGGCCGCGCACCCGGTCGAGCGTCGCCCACCGCCCGCGGAGCGTCCGGCCGCCCACCCGGGCGCGGGCCGCGAGGGCGTAGGCCGTCGCGACGGGCGTCCTGGCCAGCAGGAGCCGGTGGCTGACCGCGCACTGTCCGCCCCATTTGGTCTTGTGGGACTCGGCTCCGCGCAGCAGCGACATCGTCGGGCGGCCCAGCTCGTGCGCGAGCCCGAGGTCGGTGCGGAGCAGCAGGGTCACGACGTCCACCTGGGCGCGCAGGTCGGGGTGGGTGCCGTAGAGGTAGCCGCCGACGAAGTCCTTGCCGACGATCACCAGGTCCACCGCGACGACCTGGCCGTCGAGGTGGTACTCGATCAGCCGCGCCTGCTGCTCGGCCACCAGCCGCCGGGCGGCGCGGGCCAGGTGGGCGCGGAAGCGCGGCTTGGTGTGCTCGACGTTGATGCCCCGGCCCTGCCACTGCAGGGCGTGCAGGTCGAGCAGGCGGGCGACGGCGTGCTCGGCCTCGGCGGCCGGGACGTCCCTGACCTGGATGGGGGCCTCGTCCACGCGTCTGAGCTCGCGGCGCAGCTTGTTCCCGTTCTTGCCGGGCAGCCCGGCGAGCAGCCGGCCGAGAGGGACGCCGGGCAGTTCGACGCACGTCGAGGCGGGCAGCCGCCAGGAACGGCCCGGCCAGGCCGCCGCGAGCCGTTCGGCGTCCGCGCCCGGCCGCACCTCGGGCAGGTCGAGCACGTCCCATCCGGGCAGCTCGGCGAGGGCCCGGCCGAGTGCCGCCGGGAGGTCGGGGTCCCCGTCCTCGATCAGGACGTCGGTGAAGTCGGACTGGTCGCCGCCGAGCGGCCGCAGGACGCGCAGCCCCGCCCGGCGCACGGTCATGACGGGGGCGGCGGCCACCAGCCGTCCCCGGCGGCGCAGCAGGACGGCGCTCAGGTTCGCGTTCCGGCCGTAGGTCTCCCACCACGACGACAGCCAGACGTGCGACTGGAACGGCGTCGCGGCCGGGGAGCGGTCGTGCAGGTCGGCCCACTCCCCCGCCAGGGCGCGCAGGCGGCTGGAGCCGGTCACGACCTCGGTGGCCAGGTCAGGGGTCTGCCGGGTCGTGGTCGTCATGCGGACACCGTGTCGGCCGGCCGACGTGCGGGCGCGGCCTCCTGATCGTCCCGGCGCCCCCGGGCGGGGACCGCCATCCAGATCAGGGCGGCCAGCAGGAGCCCGGCGGCCGTGGCCACGGCGGTGGCGATCAGGGGCTGGGGCGAGCTGGGCGAGGCGGGCGGCACGGCCGGGGCGAAGCTGGACAGGCGGACGCCGGTGTCGGCGCTGTGCCGGTTGGCGTAGGCGGTGAGCGCGCTCGCCACGCTGTTGGCCCGCCTGGCGGCCTCCTCCGGGGTGCCGGCGATGGCGGCCAGCCGGATCAGCGGCGCGTCGGGCGAGGCCGACGCCTGCAGAGTGGTCCGCAGCAGCTCGCCGTCGGCCAGGTAGGCGTCGCCGTTCCCGGCGAGCAGGCCGGGGTGGACGGCCACCCTGGCGTAGGCCTGGGCGAAGTCGGCGTCCTGCGTGGGGACGCCCTGCCGCGCCGAGCTGACCACCGCGTAGGCGTCGGCGGTGTAGACGGGCTCCTGGACCAGCGAGTACGTCAGCCCCGCCCCCATGCCGATCAGCGGGAGCGCGAGCAGGGACCAGGTGCGGAGCGCGCCGGCGGCGCGCTGGACCGGGTGAGTCATGACAGCCTTTCCTGGTGGCGCCTGGCGAGCAGGCGGTCGTAGAGGTCGTGCAGGCGCCGGGCTTGCCGGCGCACGTCGTAGCGGTCCAGGGCGGGGGGTGGCGGCAGGCGCGTGCGGGGCGCGGCGAGGAACGCGGCCAGCTCGTCGGCCAGCCGGTGTGACGGCACCCGGCGGGCACCGGGCACGGCTCCGGGCGGCAGGTCGTCGATCGCCGGGCACGAGCCGTACAGCACGGGCAGGCCCGCGGCGAGCGCCTCGACGACGGCCAGCCCGAACGTCTCCTCCTGCGAGGGGGCGGCCAGCACGTCCATGGCCGACAGCAGGGCCGGCACGTGCGCGGTCTCCCCGGCGAACACGACGCGCCGCTCGACGCCGAGCCGCGCGGCCAGCCCGCGCAGCCGGGGCTGTTCAGGGCCGGTGCCGACGAGCAGGAGCACCGCGCCGTCCAGCCGCGGCAGCGCCTCGACGAGCAGGTGGAAGTTCTTGCCCGCGACCAGGCGGCCGACCCCGCCGACGACGAACGCCTCCGGCGGGATCCCCAGGCTCAGCCTGGCCGGTCCGGCGGCCCGCGGATCGTGGCGGAAGGCGGACAGGTCGACACCGTTGGGGATGGTGACCACGCGTGCGGGCGGCAGGCCCCAGCCGTGCAGCCGGTCGGCCACGGCCGGGGAGACCGCGACGACGGTGTGGGTCAGGCGGGACGTCGTGCGGTAGAGCGTGCGGATCGGCGCGGTGACGGGCCGTCCCTCGATGTGCCGGGCCCCGGCCGAGTGCTCGGTGGTGACGACGACCGGCACGCGGGCCAGCCGGGCGGCGAGCGGCGCGTAGACGCAGGCCCGGTACAGGTGCGCGTGCACGACCTGGTAGCGGCCGGCGCGCATGAGGGCGGTGAGCCGGGGCAGCGCGCGCAGGTCCCGGTTGCCGCCCATGCCCACGGCGCGTACGGGCGTCCCGCCGGCGCGGATGGCGTCGGCCAGGGCGCCGGGCCGGGTCAGGACGGCGACCTCGCTGGCGCAGTCCATGTGGGGCAGCAGGGTCCGCAGTTGCTGCTCGGCCCCGCCCGCGGCCAGCCCGGTGATGACGTGCAGGACCTTCATCGGGCCAGCCCCCAGCGCAGCCGGTGGCAGGCGTTCTTGGCGAGCAGCCGGGCGGCGGTGTCGCGGTCGCCGACGTAGCGGCGCGGCAGGGCGTGCGCCCCGGCGAGCCTGCCCGGACGGACGGCGCAGGCGTGCTCGTACCCGGCCCGTCGGACGGCGGCGACCTCGCGGGCGGTCAGCTCGCCGTAGGGATAGGCGAAACCGGTGACGGGGGCGCCGAGCACGTCCTGGAGCATGAGCTTGCTCGTGGTCAGCTCGTCGGCGAGCTCGCCTGGGGCGGCGGCCGGCAGGTGGGGGTGGCTGTGGGTGTGGGAGCCGACCTCCATGCCGGCGGCGGCCACCCGGCGCAGCGTGTCGGCGTCCATCAGGGGGCGGGGGGTGACGTCGCGGTCCCAGGCGTTGTGGCCGCCGATCCGGCCGGCGACGACGTAGACGGTCGCGGTGAAGCCGTAACCGGCCAGCACCGGGACGACGTCGGTGGCGAAGTCGGCGTAGCCGTCGTCGAAGGTGAGCCCGACGAGCCCGCGCCGGTCGCCCGGATGGTTCAGCAGCTCGTGCACCGAAACGCCGCGCAGCCCGCGCCGGGCGAGCCAGCGGATGTGCGCGGCGAAGCGCTCGGGGGTGACGACGATGTCGAAGGGGTCCTCGTCGCGTTCGGCGACGGAGTGGTACATCCAGATGAGCGGCAGCGCGCCGATGCGCGTGCTCATACGCGCTCTCCTTCCCTGACGGTCGTGACGGCCCTCCGGAACGGCGACAGGCCGAGGCGATGGAGACCGGCCAGCATGAGCGCGGCGGTCACGGTGATTCCGACGGCGTTGGCCAGGGCGATGCCGCCCTGCGCCATGCCCGGGACGAGCGCCACGGACAGCGTCGCGGTCAGGGTGAGGCCGGCGGCCATCGCCAGGGCCGGGTACCACAGCTCGCGCCCGCCCCCGGCGCAGAAGTAGGCCCTGCAGACCACGCTCACGACGGTGTGGCCCAGCAGGCCGATCGTGTACAGCCGCAGGACGTGCTCGGTGGCGGCGGCGTCCTGGTCGTCGAAGGCGCCGCGGTGCAGCAGCAGGCCCACGACCATCGGTGCGAAGGCGACCAGCAGCGCGGCGGCGCCGACCGTGACGGCCGCCGCCGTCGCCAGGTCGCGGGCCAGCAGCCGCCAGGCCCGTACGGTGTCCCCCGCGGCGATGCTGCGGGCCAGGTGGGGGTAGGTGACGGTGGCCAGCATCAGCGAGACCACCATCGGCACCTGGGCGATCTTCTGGGCGTAGTTGAGATGGGAGATCGCGCCGGCGGGCAGGTCGGCGGCGAGCACGCGTTCGACCAGCACCTGCCCCTGCCGCAGCAGCGTGAAGGCGACGATGGGCAGCAGCGCGGCGACCGGCAGCACCAGGCGGCGGGGCATCCGGCGGGGCAGGCCGACGCGCCGCAGGTACGCCGGCGCCTGCATGCCGACCATGAGGACGGCGCCCACCGCGACCCCCCACGCGGCGGCCCGCACGCCGAGCGTGTCGTGCCAGACGACCAGGCAGCCGACGAGGGCCACGTTGTAGGCCAGGCCGGTGGCCGCGGGCGGGCCGAAGACGTGATGGGCCCGAAGGGCCGCGCTGGCGTATCCCGCCAGCGCGAACGGCAGGACGCAGCCGCAGCAGATCCGCCAGCACTGCACGGCCAGCCCGGCCTGCGGAAGGCCGGGGGCCAGCGCCGCCACCAGCCAGGGCGCGAACGCCGCGGCGCACACGGCGACGGCGGCGAGCGCGGCGGCCAGGGCGGGCAGCGTCCGCTCCACCAGCGCCGCCCGCTGTCCGTCCCCGGTCGCCGTGCTGAACAGCGGGATCAGCCACAGGGCCATCGCCCCTTCGATGAGCAGCGGCGCGGCGGTCTCGGGGACGGTCCAGGCGACCAGGAAGGCGTCGGTGTCGGCGTTGGCGCCGAACAGCGCGGCCATCAGCAGGTCGCGTACGTATCCGAGGGCCGAGCCCGCGCCGACGAGCATCGTGGTGAGGGCCGCGGCGCGCAGGTCGGCCGCGCCCCGGCTCAGCACGCGGGCCGCCGCGACGGGAGCGCGGCGTCGGCGCGTCCCATCGCCAGGCCCAGCATGACCGACATGACCAGGCTGGTCGCGCCGCCGATGTCGGCGTAGGCGAAGTCCACCGCCAGCCACGTCATGAAGCCGGCGGCGGCCAGCCCCGCCGGGCCGGACCGTCCGGGACGGGCGAGCGTGCGCACGAGCACCCCGCCCACGAGCAGCGCGAACGCCGACAGGCCGACGAGCCCCTGCTCGCTGAGCACCAGCAGGTACATGTTGTGCGGGGACAGCAGCGGCTGGCGGCGGTAGCCGCCGGTCGCGTCCTCGATGTCGCTGCCCGAGGACAGGGCCAGCGGCGCGTAGGTGTCACGCCAGGCGGCGAACCCCTTGGGACCGACGCCGGTGACCGGGTGGTCCTGCCACATGCGGGCCGCCGCCTGCCACAGCTGGTACCGGTCCGACACCGATCTGTCGGGCTGGACCACCGAGGAGGAGATGGAGGCGACGCGCTCGGCGACGATCCCGCCGGCGGGCGCGCCCAGGAGCGTCAGGAGCACGGCCCCGGCCGTGGCGGCGACGGCGGCACCCACGGCCGGCCGTGCGCCGCGCAGCACGAGCATCACCGCCACGGCGCAGCCGACCGCGACCCAGGTGCCGCGGCTGAGGGACATGACGAGCGGCGGGCAGAGCGCCGCCGCGGCGATCAGCGCGGCGACGCGCCGGCGAGGGCCGCCGGCGAGCGCGACCGCCAGGGCGATGATCAGTCCGAAGCTGACCATGCTGGCCAGCGCCATGACCTCGCCCGCGCCGAACGTGCCGACCGCGCGGATCGGCAGGCCCGCGTAGGAGGCGCCGCTGCCCGTGAGCGCCTGCCGGCAGCCGATCACGGCCTGGACGAGCGACACGGCGGCGACGGCGCCGCCCACCAGCAGCAGGTCCGACCGCCGCCGTACCGCCACCGTCACGGCGACGGGGACCAGGACGAACACCTGGAGGAACCGGGCCAGGCCGGGCAGCGCGAGCAGGACGTCGGACGCCGTGAGGGCGGCCGCCGTCGCCGCGAGCGCCGCGGGTGCGACGAGCAGGGCCCACCTGCCGGGACGCGCACCGCCCCGCGCCAGGCTCACCACCACGGACACCAGCAGCGCCAGCGACATCAGGTCGGCGACCTGCGGCTGGACGACGTCCGCGGTGTGCGGCGCGGCGGGCACGCACACCGCGATCACCGTCAGCGCGGCCCAGAAGCTCGGACGGGCCGGCAGTCGGCCCAGGGACGGCAGGAACGTCCTGATCACGATCGTCCCGGCCACAGCAGGCAACCGACCGTCCGGATCATGATCTTGATGTCCCGGCGCAGGGACCAGGTGTCGATGTAGTGGTTGTCCAGCCGCGCCCGGTCCTCGATCGAGGTGTCGCCGCGCAGGCCGTGGGTCTGGGCCAGGCCGGTGAGGCCGACGGGCAGGCGGTGGCGGCGTCCGTAGTGGTGGTCGCCGCGCGAGAACAGCTCCACGAAGTGCGGCCGTTCGGGCCGGGGGCCGACCAGGCTCATGTCGCCGCGCAGCACGTTCCACAGCTGCGGCAGCTCGTCCACGGAACAGGAGCGCAGCAGCCGGGCGGACCGGGTCAGACTGGGGTCGTCGGCGATGCTCCAGCGGGTGTCGGACTCGCCGGCGCGCAGCGGGGCGAAGGTGCGGAGCTTGACGATCTCGATGGGCGTCCCGGCGATCCCCACCCGGACCTGCCGGAACAGCACCCCCGGTCCTCCCTGCCTGCGCAGCAGCAGCATGCAGGCGAGCAGCACCGGGGCGCTGACGACCAGTCCGGCCGCGGCCAGCCCGACGTCCAGGGCGCGCTTGAGCGGCCAGGACGCGCGCCGCTGCGGCAACGGCCGCATGCGCAGCACCGGGAACCCCCGGACGTGCTCCCCCACGGGGACGAAGTCGACCAGCACGCCGCCGGGCTGCGGCGCCAGGTACACCGGGTAGCCCGCCTGCCGGGCCTGCTGCGCGAGCCGGTGGGTCTGCTCCTCGCCGCCCGGGGGCGGGGCCAGGACCACCACGCGGGCCAGGTGTCTGCGTGCCATGGTGAGCAGGGTCTCCGGGTCGTCCACGATCGGCTCGTACGGGGCCTGGCCCAGCACGTCGCCGGCGCCGCCGACGGGCAGCAGGCCGTACTCGGTGTGGCGCAGCAGGGTCAGCGCGAGGTTCCTGGCGTGCGCGCCGGAGCCCACCACCAGCGTGGGCACCAGTGCGCCGCGGCGGCGGGCCTGGCGCAGCACCGCGTAGACCAGTCCGCGCCCGGTCAGCGTCAGCCCGAGGTAGGCGACGACGACCCGCGACGACTCGGCCGTCCAGGTGATCAGCGTCGTCTCGTGGTCCAGGGCCACGACGGTCAGCGCGCCGGCGATCGCGGTGGCGCATCCCCCTCGCCACATCCATCCGTCCATGACGGACGGCGACAGCCGGATCCGGTACGTGCCGCCCGCCAGGTTCAGCAGGACGAGCAGCCCCGCCGCCAGGCAGGCGAGCAGCACGCCGTACCCGGCGTCGAGAACGGGCGCGGCCAGCGCGACGGCGTCGACGCTCGCGTCGGCCAGGGAGCAGATGGTCCAGCATGTCACCGGACGCCGCCGGCCGGGGGCGCGGCGGGAGGCGCCTCGCTGCGACAGCAGCATGCCCTTTGACGGGGAGTGCGGGAAGGGTTCTTCTTCCCGAAGGGGTGTGACCATATCTGCTCCATTGCAAAAAGACAACGGCGATCCATAAAGAGTGTGATATCCACGAACAGGGGATGGATATGACTGTCCTACTTATCGCGAAAATTCGCTCATCTTTGGCCTCCATTCCGATAATCGCCCTGATTCGCGGGCAGCGACCAACTTACTTGGCGGGTTCACAGGTACGGCCGTGTGGACGGGATGGCGTCCCACAAAGATTGCGAATTTTCGGGTGTCGCGAAGCTAGGCCATTTGTCCCGGTTCGCCGTTCAGGTAGCGATGAAGATCTTTGCCGGGGCATGGCGACGGTATGACGCAACCGGACGGACGGGTTCAGGAGGCGGGTTTCGGGAGGTCCGCGAGGGTCCGCGCGCCGGCCGCCCGGCGGTGGCGGGCGGACCCGCTGGACAGTCCGAATGGGTATTACCGCCACACTTGGGGAGCCGGGCGGCTAGGCTCCCCAATCGCCACTGGCCCCCGTCCGCCGATTTCAGTACGTTCTCACTGGTCCCTACGGAAGCCCCCATGCCGTCATTACGTTCGCGTGAAGAGAACTCGCGCGACGGCGAGGACGACAGCTCGCCGCCGCGCCAGGACGCTCCGCGCGCCATCGCGGCCGAGACGGCGCTGAGCACTCTGGTGGGTGTGATCGTCACCCGGATATGGACGGATTTCACCGCTTTTGTGGAACAAATCCCCGGCGGCTACTACGTCGGGGTGTCTCTGCTCACCGGGGCGGTCTTCCTGACGATCTGGGCCGCTTCGAGACTGAGCCCGGCACGGGTCCGGGCCGCGGCCGCCGAGCGGGGCGCCCGCGCGTGGCGGTGGATCTGGCGGAAGACGCCTCGGGGCCTGCGCCGGGCCGCGCGGGTGTTGCGCCTCAACCGCGCGGTCCGGCTGCTGCTGGCGGTCTACCTGGCCGCCGTCGCGGGGGCGTGCGTGGTCGCCGTGGGCGCGGGCGGCGTGTGGGCGTACCGGCGGCTGGGTCTCGGACCGTGCGATCCCCCGCAGGAGCTGACCGTCATGACCGCGCCGGAGAACGTGAGCGCGCTGCGGATCGCCGCCGAGGCGTTCGTCGGGAGCCGGTCGGAGCACGGTTGCGCGTTGCACCGCGTCTCGGTCTACCCGGAGGCGTCCGTCGAGGAGCTGGCCTACGGCTTCGACAACGACTGGCAGCGGGACGGCTACAACCAGAACGGCGACCCGTACACGCGGCTGCTCACCCCGCGTCCGGACCTGTGGGTGGCGACCACGGCGGCGGAGCTCGGCCTGGTGTTCGGCGGGGACGACCGGATCAGGGCCGCGCCCGTGCGGATCGAGCCCCTGGGCGACGCGGGCGCCGACCGGCTGACGCTGGCGGTGTCGAGCTCCCGCTACGGCGTGCTCAACCAGATCCTGCCCGCGCGCGGGCCCGGCCGCGGTCTCGACGCGGCGCTGGCGGCCGCCCGGGGCCGGCAGCGGATGCGCCTGACCTACCCCGAGCCGAGCCTGTCGGTCGCCGGGCTGGTCGCCGCCGCGCGGGTCGTGGACACCGACAGCGGCAAGGAGATCGCCCGCAGCGCCGGCCTCGGGGGAACCGTCGGGGAGACCTTGTGCCGGTTCCGCACGGGGTCGAAGGACGAGCGCGACGACCTCGCCTTCCTCGTGCCGGCCCGTGCCGTCGTGGACCTCAACGCCGGCCTGCCGGGCTCCACCCCCTGCCCCGGCAGGCAGCTCAGCGGCGGCGACGCCCTCATGGACGTGAAACCCGAGGCCGGCACGCTGATCACGCATCCCGTCCACGGGGTGAGCTGGCCCGGGGACGCGCCCGCGCGCATGGAAGCCGTGCGCGACCTGGCCGCCTGGCTGTCCCGGACGCGCCCGCTCGACACCCGCCCCGACCCGGCCGGCAAGGCGACCCAGGACGACCTGGGCATGGTCCGCGAGCGGATCGCCGCCAAGCTGCCGTCGGTGAGCACCCAGGTGGCGCTGGACGGGTCGGGCTCGATGGCGGAGTCGCCCTCCTCCCTGCTGGCCAGGGTCCGGGACGCGCTCTCAGCCGTACGCGGCTCGCTGGGCAACGACGACCGGCTGTCCGTGAGCCTGTTCCACCGGCCAGAGCAGGGCGGGCGGGTGGTCAGGTTCGACCCCGAGGTTTACCACCGGCAGGACTGGGAGCGCCTGCAGTCGCGGCTCGCCGAAGCGCCGCGCGGAGCCAGGGACGCGCCGATCTCGCAGGCGTTGAGGGACCTGGGCCACGAACTGGACCCGCCCGGCAGGCCGGTCGTCGTGATCACCGACGGCGGTCCCTTCAGGTCCGACGAGAAGGACGACGACAAGGTGGCGCAGGCCCTCGAACGGGCGGCGCGCGACGCGGCCACCGTTCTGGACGTGCACGTCCTGGTGGTCGGCGACGCCGCCTGCCCGCCCGGACTCGGACCGGGGCCCGTCCCGGCCGGCGGGGTGACCTGCACCGCCGTGGCCCACAACAACCTGGAGGACGCCTTGCGCAACCTGATCTCGGCGATCAGGGGGCGGCCCTGATGTCCGGCCGGCCGGTCGCCGAACGGGTGGCGGCGGGCGTCGCGTTCGTGGTGACGGTGTGCCTGCTGGCGTACCTGCTGGTCGCCGACCGCACCGCCCGGTCGGACCGCGTGTGCCCGTCCCATCTCCAGGAAGGGCTGCGGGTGGCGGCGGGTGACGACATCAGTGCCAGCACCTACCGGCGCGAGCTGTTCGACGAGTGGAACGCCCACCACCAGCCCCGCGTGACGCTGGTGGAGATGGGCGAGACCACCGACGACGAACGCAAGGAGATGGTCACCGCGGCCCAGGCGGGGCGATGCGCGTACGACGTCCTGGTCATGGACGTGGCCTGGGTGCCGGAGTTCGCCCGCAACGGCTTCCTGCGGGAGACCCCGCTGACCCCGCAGGAACGCGCGGCCTTCGTGCCGCAGGCCCTGCGCACCGGCGAGGTGGACGGCACGCAGTACGCCGTCCCCTTCGGCACCAACGTCCCGCTGCTGTACTACAAGTCGGGCCTGCCCTACCCCCGCACCCTGGACGAGTTCCTGGACCTGGCCTCCCGGCACCGCTACGCCGCCCAGCTCGACGACTACGAGGGCGGCACGGTCAACCTGCTGGAGGCGATGCTCTCCGGCGGCGGCGAGATCATGCGGGACGACCGCGTGGTGCTGGACGAGCCGGGCAACGCGGACAAGGCGCGGACGGCGCTGGCACGGTGGAGCACGATGACCCGCGCCGTCCTGGAAGACCGGCCGCGGTACGCGAGTCTGCAGGAGCGTACGAGCATGCGCGAGTTCCGCCGGCCGGACGTCGGCTACCTGCGCGACTGGGCGTTCTCCTTCCACGAGCTGGCCGCCGACCCGGCCCTGCGCCCCGCCTCCGGAACCCTGCGCTTCAAGGTCGGCAAGTTTCCCACCCACGGCACCCTGGGCGGTTTCAACCTGGCCATCGCCAGGGACTCCCCGCACGCGAAGGAGGCCATGGAGCTCATCCGGTTCCTGACCGGGCGGAAGCGCCAGAGCAGGCTGTTCGCCTGCGGCGGCTACCCTTCGGTGATCGAGGCCGTGTACGCCGAGTTCCGCGACCGGCCGACGGCCTGCCGGAAGACGACCACGGACCCGCCCGGCGACACCGTCGGCCCCCGGGAGCTCAGCGCGCTGGCCGGGGCCGTCCACGCCGGTCTCCAGGACACCGTCACCCGGCCCGCCTCCCCGTACTATCCGGCGTTCAGCGAGGTGTTCCGGGGCTGTGTCCGCCAGGCGGTGCTGAAGGGCCCCGACTCACCGCCGATCGACTACCCGGCCTTCGCCGCCGCCCTCCGCGCCGCGCTGGACGGCCGCCCCGCCGACCGGAACGCCTGCTCAGGCTCCACCTGAGGGCGCCTGAGGCCGTCCGAACAGCCGTCCGAGCTGGTGTTCGACGAGCGCCGCGGCGTCCTCGGCGGTGTAGTGGCCGATGACGATCGGGTTCACCAGGCCCTGGGCGAAGGCGAACAACATGGCCGCCTCCATGACGGCGTCGACGTCGGCGGCCACCTGACCGGCCGCCTGGGCCGCCCTGAGCTGACCGGCGTAGAAGTCGAGGACGATCGGCAGGCCCGCGCGCAGCAGCGCCGCCAGCGGCTCGGCCACCACCGAACGCGCGAGGAAGGCCAGCGGGGTGACGTGGCCCCGTACACGGGGCTGGGCGTACGGCTGCGGGAGGCCGGGCACGAGGTGGCCGTCGCCTGCCACCAGCCGTACGCCGACCTGGTGACCACCGCGGGTCTGGAGCATCGGGACATCCCGGGCGACCTGTTCCCCCTGCAGCCGGTGGAGCCCACGGGGGACTTCCCGCCGGTCATGAGCGTCGTGCGCCGCTCGCTCGGCCGGTGGGACAACCGGACGGCGGCCCGCCTGGCGTTCGCGCCGCCCTCGCCCGCGCACGCCGGGTCGGCCAAGGAGTTACGGGCCGCGCTCGGGCTGCCGCCGATCGGCTCGCGGGAGGCGTACCGGCGGCGGGAGGCCGCGTGCTGGCCGGTCCTGCACGGGTTCAGCCCGTCGGTGCTGCCCCGACCGGCCGACTGGCGGGCGGGGCTGGAGGTGACGGGCTACTGGGGGTTGCGGTAGTACTCGGGAAAAATCAGGCGGATATCCCGGAGTAGGGTCCTGAGCCGGGATCTTCGGGCTCTGGCGGGAGGCTGCTGAGTGGTTGCTCCGGTGTTCACGGACGAAGAGTTAGAGGGCCTGCGGAGGTTTCCCGAGATCGGCCGGGAGGAGTTGTTCCGGTTCTTCACGTTGACCCCGGCGGACGTGGCGTTCGTCGATCCCGGCCGTGGCCGAGGGCCGGCGGACCGGTTGGGACTTGCCGTCGCGTTGTGCACGTTGCCCTGGTTGGGGTTCGTGCCCGACGACGTGGCGTCGGCGCCGCCTGCGGCGGTGGCTCGGCTGGCCGCCCAACTCGGCGTCGACCTGGACGTGATCCGCTCCTACGGGCGTCGGGCGAAGACACGGACTGACCATCTGCGGCTGGCGGCGAAGTATCTGGGATGGCGGCTGGCGGGCTCGCTGGAGCTGAAGGAACTGGATGAGTTTCTGCTGGCGCGGGCGATGGAACACGACTCGCCGACCCTGCTGTTCCGATTAGCGTGCGAGTATCTGATCTCGGCGAAGGTGATCCGGCCGGGGCCATTGATCGTGGTGAAGCGGGTCGCGCATGCCCGGGAGGTGGCGCGGCGGGAGACGTTCGACCGGCTCGCGCACGAGTTGACCGACGAGCGCCGTGCCGGGCTGGATGGGTTGTTGGTGACCGATCCGGCGATCGGGATGACCCGGCTGCGGTGGCTGGGCAAGGGGCCGGTGGAGGCCTCGCCCTCCGCGGTGAAGGCCGAGGTCGCGAAGCTGGAGTTCCTGCGCGGGATGGACGCGCACATCTTGGATCTGTCAGTGCTCCCGGCCGAGCGGCGCCGGTTCTTGGCCATGGTAGGCCGCCGCCTGACGGCGCAGGCGTTGCAGCGGCGTGAGCCGGAGCGCCGGTATCCGATTCTGCTGACGTTGGTGGCGCAGTCGGCGACGGAAGTGCTGGACGAGGCCGTGCAGTTGTTCGATCAGGCGGTCTCGGCGCGGGAGAGCAAGGCGGCGCACCGGATGCGAGACGCACTGGCCGAGCGTGCCAAGTCCGGGGAGGACCGGCAGGCGCTGCTGGATGCGATCTTGGCCATCGTTGCCGACCCGGCGGTGCCGGATGAGGAGGTGGGCGGCCTGATCCGCGGTGAGCGGATCGGGTGGGAGCGGCTGCGCTCGGCGCAGGCGGGCGCGTTACCTGCGCTGCCGCGCGATCACGGGCACCTGGCCGTGCTGGACGGCTCGTACGGATACTTGCGGCAGTTCACCCCGCAGGTGCTGGAGGCGGTGCCCTTCGCCGGTGGCACCGCCGCCGCTGACCTGCTGAGGGCGGTGGAGATCTTGCGGGAGCTGAACGCCACGGGCGCCCGCAAAGTCCCCGCGGTCGCGCCGGTCTCCTTCGTTCCGGCGCGCTGGCGCGGCTACCTGGATGCTGCGGCCAAGAGCGGCAATGCCAGCGCCTACCGGCACTACTGGGAGCTGTGCACACTGCTGGCGCTACGGGATGCCCTGCGGGCGGGGGATGTGTGGGTGCCCGGATCGCGCCGGTATGCCAACCCGGCCGCCTACCTGCTCACCCCGGCCAAGTGGGCGAATCACCGCGCGGAGTTTTGCCGGCTGGTCGGCAAACCCGCCGACGCGGCCTCGGGCCTGGCCCAGGTGAGCGACGAACTGCAAACGGCGCTGGGCCAGCTGGAGCAAACCCTGGCTGAGGGTGATGGTCCGGTCCGCCTGGACGCGGCGGGCGACCTGGTGATCTCCCCGCTGACCGCGGAGGACATCCCGGCCGAAGCGGTGGCGTTGAAGGCGGAGCTGACCGAGATGCTGCCGTTCGCGCCGATCGTGTCGCTGTTGATCGAGATGGACAAGCGCACCCGGTTTCTGGACTGCTTCACCCATGCCGGCGGCAAACAGACCCGCACGCCGGAGCTGAAGCGCAACCTGATCGCGGTACTGATCGCGCATTCCACCAACCTCGGGCTGACCCGCATGGCCGATGCCTGCGGGATCTCCTACGACATCCTGGCCTGGACCGCCGAATGGTATGTGCGGGAGGAGACGCTGCGCGCGGCGAACCTGGCGCTGATCGGCTACCACCAGAAGCTGCCGCTGACCTCGGTCTTCGGCTCCGGCACCCTGTCCTCCTCCGATGGCCAGCGCTTCCCCACTCGCGGCAAGTCCATCACCGCCAGAGCGTTGAGCAGGTATTTCGCCCATGAGGGGCTGTCGACGTACACGCACGTGACCGACCAGCACACCACCTACGGCACGAAGATAATCGTGGCGACCAAGCGTGAGGCGCACTACGTGCTGGATGAGATCCTCGGCAACGCCTCCGACATCCCGATCACCGAGCACGCCACCGACACGCACGGAGTGACGCTGGTCAACTTTGGCCTGTTCGACCTGCTGGGACTGCGATTGTCCCCGCGCATCCGGGACCTGGGCAAGGTCACCCTCTACCGGGCCGGGCCCAAGGCGCAGGCGATCTCGGCGTTTCCGCTCGCGGGGCCGCTGCTGACCCGGCGAGCCAACCTCGATCTGATCGCGGCCCACTGGGACGAGCTACTGCGGCTGGCCGGATCGCTGAAGTTCGGGCACGCCACCGCCTCACTGCTGGTGGGCAAGCTTTCCGCATCGAGCCGGCAGAACGCCCTGGCTGCTGCGCTGAAGGAGTATGGGGCGCTGCGGCGCTCGATCTACGCCGCCCGGTACCTGTCCGACGCCGGCTATCGTCGCAAGATCTCGCGCCAGCTGAACAAGGGCGAGTCGCTGCACGCGCTGAAGCGGGACCTGCTGTATGCCCACGAAGGCGCGATCCGCGCCCGCCACCTGGAGCAGCAGAGCGAACAAGCCTGGTGCCTCACCCTGATCACCAACGCCGTCATCATCTGGACGACCGAGTACTACGGCCTGGCGGTGGAATCGATGCGCCGCTCCGGGCGCCGCATCGATGAGGAGGTACTCGCCCACATCTCCCCGGCCCACAGCGAGAACATCAATTTCTTCGGCTCCATCGATGTCGATGTCGAAGGCGAACTCGCCCAGCTCGGCCCCACCGGGTACCGGCCCCTGCGCGTGCGCGACACCCTGTTCTAGACGGGCAGTCGCATTCGTGAGCGGCGCAGCAGTGGTCGGCGTGCGTTCTGCCCTGACGGGCTGATCACATGCGCCGCCGCTGGAACATGGTCCGAGCGCCGTCGGACCGACCGGGGTTCAGCGCGATCCCGGATGGGTGCCGGCGGCTTCGTCGTCGGCGTGTGCCGGCTGCCCGGCGGCCAGGGAGGCGAGCAGGCGCAGGCGTTCGGCGGAGGGTGATCCCGGTTCGGCGGTGTAGATGATGAGCACGAGCCCGGGTTCGGCGGTGACGGCGAGCTCTTCATAGGCGAGCAGGAGTTCGCCCACCTCGGGGTGGTGGAAGCGCTTGGTGCCCGTTCCGTGAGTGCGCACGTCGTGGGCGGCCCACAGCGTGCGGAAGGTGTCGCTGCGGGTCGACAGCTCGCCGACCAGGTCCTGCAGGGCGCGGTCGTGGGGGTCGCGGCCGGCTTCGGCGCGCATGATCGCGACGCACATCTCGGCGAACAGGCCCCAGTCGGGGTAGAAGTCGCGTGAGGCGGGGTCGAGGAACTGGAAGCGGGCCAGGTTCGGGGTGCGGCCGCCGTCGCCGATGACGGGGGCGTAGAAGCGGCGGCCGAGCGCGTTGGCGGCCAGCAGGTCCTGACGGGGGTTGCGGACGAAGGCGATGCCGTCGGTGATGGCCTCCAGCGCCCAGTGCAGGCTGGGCCGGGAGGCGCTCTGCCTGCTCGCGCGGCGGCGCGTGCGCCCGGAGGCGGGGATGCCGTCGGCGGCGCGGGCCAGGTCGAACAGGTGGGCGCGTTCGGTGTCGTCCAGGTGTAGCGCCCGCGCGATCGCCTCCAGCACGGACGCGGACGCGCCGGCGATCTGGCCGCGTTCGAGCTTGGCGTAGTACTCGACGCTCACCCCGGCGAGGATGGCGACCTCGGTACGGCGCAGCCCGGGCACGCGCCGGTTGGCGCCGCCGGGGATGCCGGCCTGCTCGGGCGTGACCTTGGCCCGGCGCGAGGTGAGGAACTCGCGGACTTCGCGACGGTTATCCATAATCCCAGCGTAGAGGCGGTGCGGGAGGTCTGGGGTGCCCTGCCGGTACACCCCTTGACAGAGACTCCCGCTCTGCGGCGGGCGGCCTTTGACTGGAGTCATGCGCAATCCATCTTCACCCGCGGTCCAGCCGGATTCCCGGCTGCTTGCGGCGCTGTTGCTCCTGCTGACGGTGTTCGGCCCCATCTCGATGGACCTGTACCTGCCCGTCCTGCCCGCGTTGACGGACGAGCTGGGCGCGGTGACATCGATGGCGCAGCTGACCGTCACCGCGTGCCTGATCGGACTGGCGCTCGGGCAGCTGGTGGCCGGGCCTCTGTCGGACCGGTTCGGCCGCGCCCGGCCGCTCTACGTCGGTGTGTTCGCCTACGTCGCGACCTCGCTGCTGTGCGCGCTCAGCCCGAGCATCGAGACGCTCATCGCCGCCCGGCTGGTGCAGGGTCTCGCGGGCGGCGCCGGCATCGTGATCGCGCAGGCCGCCGGGCGTGACCTCTACTCCGGCGGGCAGCTCATCCGCTACTACGGCCGGATGACCGTGCTCGGCGGGCTGGCCGCCATCGTCGGGCCGCTGCTGGGCGGCCAGCTGGCCAGGGTGACCGACTGGCGTGGCCTGTTCGTGTTCCTCGCCGTGATCGGCGCGCTCATCCTGGCGCTCATCGCCTTCGGCTACCGCGAGACGCTGCCCCAGGCGGGCCGCACGGCAGGCGGGTTCGCCCAGACCGGCCGCGACTTCCGCACCCTGCTGTCGGACCGGGTGTTCACCGGCGCGGTGCTGCTGCAGGGCTTCGTCAACGCCGCCCTGTTCGCCTACCTGGCCGGCGCCACGTACGTCCTGCAAGGGATCTACGGCCTGTCGCCGCAGCAGTACGCGCTGGTCTTCGGCCTGAACTCGGCCGGGTTCATGGTCTTCGGCTACCTGGCCGGGCGCAGCAGCGAGCGGTGGAGCGTGCGCGGTACCCTGGCCGCGGGCCTGGCCATGTGCGCGCTCGGCGCGCTCGGGCTGCTGGCCGCCGGGCTGTGGGCGCTGCCGCTGGCCGTGGTGGTCGTCTCGCTGCTGGTCATGGTCAGCGGCGTGGCCGCCACCACCCCGCCCGCCACCACGCTGGCACTGGCCGGATACCCGCAGATGGCGGGCACCGCCTCCTCGCTGCTGGGCATGGCCCGTTTCGCCTTCGGCGGCGTCGCCGCCCCCTTCGTCGGACTGGCCGGGGCGGCCGCCATGCTGCCGCTCGGCATCGTGACCGTCGTCTCGGTCGCGCTCGCGGCGGCCTCCTGTGCCCTCATCACCCGGCACCGCCCGCGGACGGCGCAGCCGGTTCCGGTCGACGAACTCGAGCTCGCCGCCGTACCGACGCGGTAAGCGCGTCCTGCGGACCTCAGGGCTTTCGCTGCTCCCGGCGAAATGCCGGGAAAGAGATCGGCTCGCCTGTTCCTGCTGCGCCCACCAGGGAAGGTGCCCCCTTGGGTGGGGGAACCGTGCGGGGACGCCGCCGGCGCCGGTCCTGACCAGGCATCCGGCTGGCGACGCACCTTCCGAGGCGGGACCCGGACGCTCGACGGCGTCCGCTGATCCACCGCCATCACCTGACATCTTGAAGGAGACACCACTCATGCGTGGAGTAGTTCTGCACGGCCCCGGCGACATCCGCGTCGAGGACCGTCCCGACCCGTGGATCGTCCAGCGCACCGACGCGGTCATCCGCGTCACCGCTGCCTGCGTGTGCGGCTCGGACCTGTGGCCCTACCGGGGCGTGGACAAGTCCGACGAGCCAGTCCCGATGGGACACGAGTACGTCGGCGTGGTCGAGCAGACCGGCGAGGCGGTCGAGACCATCAAGGCCGGTGACTTCGTCGTCGGCTCGTTCTTCGCCTCCGACAACACCTGCGAGATCTGCCGGGCCGGCTACCAGTCCCGCTGCGTGCACGCCGAACTGATCGGCGCGATCGGCACCCAGGCCCAGTACGCGCGCATCCCGCTGGCCGACGGCACCCTGGTCGCCACCCCCGCCGTGCCGGACCCGGACCTCGTGCCGAGCCTGCTGACCGCCTCCGATGTGCTGGGCACCGGCTGGTTCGGCGCCGTCGCCGCCGAGGCCGGTCCGGGCAAGACGGTCGCCGTCGTGGGCGACGGCGCGGTCGGCCTGCTCGGCGTCCTGGCCGCCAGGCAGCTCGGAGCCGAACGGATCGTCATCTTCAGCCGCCACGCCGACCGGCAGAAGCTCGCCGCCGATTTCGGCGCCACCGACGTCATCACCGAACGCGGGGACCAGGGCGTCGCCCGGCTCAAGGAGCTGACCGGCGGGCTCGGTGCGCACTCGGTCATCGAGGCCGTCGGCACGCAGGAGTCGATGATGCAGGCCATCCGCGCCACCCGCCCTGGCGGGCACGTCGGCTACGTCGGCGTCGCCCACGGCGTCGAACTGCCGGGCGAGGAGCTGTTCTTCTCCGGCGTGCACCTGCACGGCGGCCCGGCCCCGGTACGCCGCTTTCTGCCCGAGCTCATCGACCTGATCTGGAACCGGACGATCGACCCCGGCAAGGTCTTCGACCTCGACCTCCCCCTGGAGCAGGCCGCCGAGGGCTACCAGGCGATGGACGAACGCCGCGCCATCAAGACCCTCCTGCGCCCCTGACGCACGGGCGCGCACCGCGACCGCCGACCAGGAGAGGAACGACCATGGAAGTGCTGAACCAGCCACCGACCACCAAAGGGCCGGCCGAGTGGTTCACTGGCGACGTCTGGTTCGACGTCATCCACCGCGGCGAGGACCCGTCCCGATCCCGCGCGAACATCGTCAGGTTCGCGCCCGGCGCCCGCACCGCCTGGCACTCCCACGGCCTCGGCCAGAGCCTGCTCGTCATCGAAGGCGTCGCACTGATCCAAGCCAGAGGCTCCGAGCTGATCGAGGCCCGCCCAGGCGACATCATCTGGACCCCACCCGGCGAGGAGCACTGGCACGGCGCCGCCCCCGGCCACTTCATGACCCACCTGGCCCTATGGGAAGGCGACGACACCACCTGGCGGGAACACGTCACCGACGCCGACTACACGGCGACCCCGGCCGCCACCCGCTGGTGACGGCCCACATCTGAGAAAGGGATCGACATGGACTACAAGCATCTGGGCCGCAGCGGCCTGCGCGTCAGCCGGCTCGCCCTGGGCACGATGAACTTCGGCGACGCCACGGACGAGCCCACCGCCTTCCAGATCATGGACGCCGCGCTGGAGGCGGGCATCAACTTCTTCGACACCGCCGACGTCTACGGCGGCCCCCAGACCCCGGACATGGACAAGGGGTTCGGCATCTCCGAGGAGATCATCGGCCGCTGGCTCGCCCAAGGCGGCGACCGGCGTGACCGGATCGTGCTGGCGACCAAGGTCTACCAGCCGATGGGCCTCGGCCGGAACGACAAATACCTGTCGGCCTACCACATCCGCCGCGCCTGCGAGGCGAGCCTGCGCCGGCTGCAGACCGACCACATCGACCTCTACCAGATGCACCACATCGACCGCGCCACGCCGTGGGAGGAGATCTGGCAGGCGATGGACCAGTTGATGCGTGAGGGCAAGGTCACCTACGTCGGCAGCAGCAACTTCGCCGGCTGGGACATCGCCACCGCCCAGAACGCCGCCACCTCCCGTCATCTGCTCGGCCTGGTCTCGGAGCAGAGCCTGTACAACCTCACCGCCCGCACCGTCGAACTCGAGGTCATCCCGGCGCTGCGCTACTACGGCGTCGGCCTCATCCCGTGGAGCCCGCTGGCCGGCGGGCTGCTCGGCGGCGTCCTGCGCAAGATGAGCGAAGGCCGCCGCGCCAGCGATCAGGTCCAGCAGCAGATCGAGCAGCACCGCCCCCAGCTCGAACGCTACGAGGCCCTCTGCTCCGACCTCGGCGAGCAGCCCGCCGACGTCGCCCTGGCCTGGCTGCTGCACAACCCCGTCCTGACCTCAGCCATCATCGGCCCGCGCACCGTCGAGCAGCTCAAGGACAGCCCACGCGCCCTGGACATCTCCCTGTCGCAGGAGACGCTACGCGAACTCGACGACATCTGGCCGGGGCCTGGCGGAGAAGCACCGCAGGCCTACGCCTGGTGAACAGGCACCGTGAACAGCTCAGGCACGTGCCTGGCGAGCCGCGCTGCCGTTGCTGATCCCGCCTTGACCGATGCCCCAGGGCCCGGCTTCTGGGCCCTGGGCCGATCCGCGCCATGCTCGTATCCCGGAAAGCGCCACCCGCGATGACCAGAACACTCCCCGCAGCCCTGCTGGCAGCTCTCCTCACGACGACAGCTTGCGGTACATCAGGCGGAGCCCCGGGCCCCGCAGCCCAGGTCCCTGGCATGACTTCACCAGTCCCACCCGCCGGCACCGAGCAGGCGGAACCAACGAAGCAGTCCGAGAGGACAACCAGCATGAAGATCCGCCTGATACTCGACGACGCCACGATCGAGGCAACGCTCAACGACAGCGCCGCCGCCCACGACTTCGCCGGCCTGCTGCCGCTCACCCTGACGCTCAGCGACTACGCGGGCAACGAGAAGGTGAGCGACCTGCCCAAGAAGCTGCCGACCACCGGATCCCCGGCCGGAACAGCAGCGAAGATCGGCGACATCAACTACTACGCCCCCTGGGGCAACCTGGCTATCTTCTACCAGGACTTCCGCCACTCCGACGGCCTGATCAACCTCGGCTGGATCGATTCCGGGATGGAGAAGCTCACCGCGAAGGACGGCGACTTCACCGTCACCATCGAACGCGCCTGAATCCGTGGACACGCGTCGCCGCCTTGCTGGAGCCGGTCCCAACGAAGGCCACGCCGCGCTGGCCCTCATCGGCAGCCAACCCGCACGGCGTCGCCTCAGATGGGTGACGGCTCGCCACCATCCAGGCCTTCCGTCTCCGAAGCCCCTGTTGGGGGCGGGAGAGCGGCGAAGACCGGCACAGCGCCAGACGATCAGAGGGCAGCGGGCCGATTGGGACCGTCGTGCCGACGACGAACCCCCGCCCTCCATCGTCGGTGTGGCACCCGCGACCGCCAACGCCGTATTCCACGCCCCCGGCCGCCGCGTCCGCGACCTGCCCATCCCATCGAGGCTCTCCTGTGACGTCAGAGCAACCCTCGGCGACCACCACCCACACCAGCCATCCACACTGGCACCCGCCGAGCAACGCCGGTCGGCAACAACAGGCGGGGCAAGAACCCAGGAGGGACGCTTCCATGACTCAGCCTGATGTCCACTGCTTCGAAGGCAAGACCGCGCTGGTGACCGGCGCGGCCAGTGGCATCGGCCGCGCCACCGCGCTGGCCTTCGCCCGCGAAGGAGCCCACGTCGTGGTCGCCGATGTCACGACCGACCTGAACGAACAGACCGCCCACCTGATCCGCGAACAGGGCGGACGAGCCCTCGCGGTCACCTGCGATGTCACCAGCGACCACGACGTGCGCACGGTCCTGGACACCCTGATCGGCGAATACGGCCATCTGGACATCGCCTTCAACAACGCCGGCGTCGAGCAGCCGGTCCACCCTCTCACCGAGATCACCGAGGACGAGTGGGACCGCGTCCTGGGGATCAGCCTCAAGGGCGTCTTCACCTGCATGCGACACCAGATCCCGCTCATGCTGGAGAACGGCGGAGGCGTGATCGTCAACACCTCCTCCGGCACCGGGGTCAAAGGCTTCAAAGGCCAGGCCGCCTACGCCGCCGCCAAGCACGGCATCATCGGCCTGACCACGTCCGCCGCCCTCGATTACGCCGCCGACGGCATCCGCATCAACGCCATCTGCCCTGGCATCATCGACACCGAGATGATGCACCGCTTCACCGGCGGCACCTCTGAAGGCCGCCAGGACGTGATCGATCAGGAGCCGATCGGGCGCATGGGCAAACCCGAAGAGATCGCCTCGGCGGTGCTGTGGCTGTGCTCGGGCCTGGCCGCGTTCACTATCGGCCACGCCCTGGTCATGGACGGCGGCCAGACCGCCTGATGCGGCTCCGCCAGCCTCCGCAAGCCGGGAAGGACATCCCCCATCACGGCACACGCCCACACGTCACAGCCCCGCAAGCCCCACTCTATGTACGAGATAACAGCCTATTATCACGTACATGAGCGTTGCACGATCACGGCCAAGCTGGCGATCTGCTCTGGCGGCCGATGCGCGACTCGGGCACGTTATCCGGTACATCGAGCCGGCGCAGGCGCGCGGCCGATGAGCGCAGCCGCCGCGAAGGTCACCGCGATCCGCGACGCCGGCGTCACGCTCGCCGACGCGGCCGACGAATTCCTGGCCACCCATCGCGTCGCCAACCCCAACACCTACCGCGCCTACGCCTCCGCGGTCGACCGCACCGTCGCCACGGTCGGTGGCCGCGACCGCCTCCTGGCCAACGTCGCCGACGCCGAGATCGGCGACGCGCTCACCTTCTTGTGGGGCGGGTGCGCGCCGGCGACGTGGAACCGCAACCGGGCCGCAGTCTCGTCTTGGCTCACCTGGTGCCAGGCGAAGAAGAACTGGGTCGCCCCGTCCGTCCCGGCCTACGCCGAACGTCGCCGGGAGAACGTCGACCACACCAAGGCCGTCTCCAAGACCACGATCGAGCGGCTACTGTCGCGGCGTGACCTCCCGCTCCGGGAGAAGACGCTGTACCGGATGCTGTATGAGACCGCGGCCCGGGCCACGGAGATCCTGGCGCTGAACGTCGAGGACCTCGACCTGGAAGGCCGGCGCGCTCCCGTTCGCTCCAAGGGGGGCGCCATCGAATGGGTGTACTGGGAGCGCGGCACCGCCCACCTGCTGCCCCGCCTGCTGCGGCTCCCGGACGGCAGCATCCGCACCCGCGGGCCGCTGTTCCTGTCGATGCGCCGCCCCGTCCCGGCCCGCCGCCCGGCCGCCGTCGACATCTGCCCGCACACCGGCCGCGCCCGCCTCGGCTACGACCGCGCCCGCGTCCTACTGGACAGCTACGCCAGCCTCGACCTGCACCAGCTGCGCCACAGCGCCGCCACCCACCTCGGCGAGGCCGAGATCCCGCTGCAGCTCATCATGGGCAAGACCCGGCACAAGAACGCCCGCACCGCCATGCGCTACGTCAAACCCGGAGCCGAAGCCATCGCGGCCGTCACCACTCATCTCGCTCCGCCCCGCCGTACCCACTGATCGCTCAGTGGCCAGTGAGGCAGTCGGCCGACATGGCATCTCAACGGCAGCGAAGCACGGTGAGTGTCAACGCGCGTGCGTGAACCGCATGGCAGCTTCGCCATCAATCCCAGACCGACGGCAACACGGTCATTGAGAACGCCAGGTCACGGCTATATCCGCCCGATCTTTCCCGAGTACTACGGCAACCCCTACTGGTGGCCGGTACGTTCGGCCGGCTGGCGGCCCGACCCGCGCCTGCGCGACTTCCTCGACTCCGGCCCGCCCCCGGTGTTCGTGGGCTTCGGCAGCCAGGCGGGCCCGCGCGCCGACCACTACACCGACCTGGCCCTTCACGCCCTGCGGCTGGCCGGCCTGCGCGGCGTGCTCCAGACGGGCGTGCCCGGAACGCTGAACGACGACGTGCTGGGCGTCGCGGACGTGCCGCACGAGTGGCTGTTCCCGCGCATGGCCGCCGTCGCCCACCACTGCGGCAGCGGGCCCACGGGGGCCGGGCTGCGGGCGGGCGTGCCCGCCGTCGGCCTGCCCGCCCTGGCCGACCAGCCGTTGTGGGCGTCCCGGCTGGCCGCGCTCGGGGTCGGCCCGGCCGCTGTCCCCTTCCGCCGCCTGTCCCCGGAACGGCTCGCGGCCGCCCTGCGCGCGGCCGTGAGCGAGCCCTCGTACGCGCGGCGGGCCGCGGAGCTGTCGGAACGCATCAGGGCGGAGGACGGGGGCGCGGCCGTGGTGGCGGCGGTGAACAGCCTGGCATGACCGCCCGCCGCATCCCGGCCTCCTGGCGGGCATAATGCGTTGATCGCCGCGAGGAGAGGCAGGATTCATGATGGATCAGCCGAGTTTCGCCCGGACCGGCCGGACGATGGTGGTCGCCACCCTCGTGTCGAGGATCACCGGCTTCCTCCGGACGCTGGCACTGGTCGCCGCTCTCGGGCTGGGCACGCGGCTGCTCGACGCCTACACCGCCGCCAACGTCCTGCCCAACAGCATCTACGAGCTGGTGATGGGCGGAGCGGCCGCGAGCGTGCTGGTCCCGCTGCTGGTCCGGGTGACGGCCGACGACGACGTCGACGCGGACCTGTTCACCCAGCGGCTGCTGTCCCTGGTGTTCTACGGACTGTCGGCGGTCGTCGTCGTGACGATCTGCGCGGCCCCGCTCATCGTCGACCTGACCGTCCCCGGGTTCAGCTCCGCCCAGCGAGAGCTGGCCGTCGACTTCGCCCGGATCTTCCTGCCCCAGATACTCTTCTACGGCCTCGGCGCGACACTCACCGCGATCCTGAACGTCCGAGGCCGGTTCGCCACCCCCATGTGGGCCCCGGTGGCCAACAACGTGGTGGTCATCGCCACCGCCGGGACGTTCCTGCTGGCCGGCGGAACCGGCCACCTGGAGAGGCTGCCCCAGGGGCAGATGTTGCTGCTGTCGATCGGCACCAGCGCCGGGGTCGTCGCCCAGATGATCGTCCTGGCGGTCGTCACCCGCCGGGCGGGCCTCCCGCTACGGCTGCGCGCCGACCCGCGGGGCATCGCGGTACGCAGGATCCTGGCGATGGCCGGCTGGACGCTCGCGTCGGTGACCGCGGCGCAGATCGTGCTGATCGTCGTCAACCGGCTGGCGTCGCAGGCCGGGCCGGGGGCGGTGGGTGTCTTCTCCAACGCGTACACCTTGTTCCAGCTGCCGTACGCGGTCATCGCGGTGACCGTGATCACCGGCCTGCTGCCCCGCATGAGCCGGGCGGCCGGCGAACGGAACCTGGCCCAGATCACCGCCGACCTGTCGCACAGCCTGCGGGTGACCGGCGTGATCCTGGTTCCCGTGGCCGCCGCGCTCGTGGCGCTGGGGCCGCAGCTGGCCATGCTGCTGTTCGCGCACGGGAACGCCTCTCCCGCGCCGCTCATCTCACCGGTGTCGTGCTGGCCGCGTACGGGCCGGCGCTGGTTCCGTTCGCGGGCTACCAGATACTGCTCCGCGTCTACTACGCCCTCGGTGACACGCGCACGCCCGCACTGGTCAGCGTGATCGTCTCCGCCGCCCTGCTCGTCACGAGCCTGGTCGCCGCGCGCCTCTTCCCGGGCACGGACATGGTCGTCGCCCTCGCCGGCTGCACGGCCGTCGCCTACGCCTTGGGGTTCGTGATCGTCGCCCAGCTGTTGCGGCGCCGGATCGGCCGCATCGACGGCCACCGGCTGCTCAGCTCGTACGGGCGCATGTCGGTGGCCGCGGTGGTCGCCGCCGGTCTCGGGCTGGCCGTGGGGGCGGGGCTCGGGGGTCCGCTCGCCGTCGTGTCCGCCACGACCGTCGTCGGCGCCGGCCTTTACGTGTTGATCGCCCGCCTTCTCCGCATCAGCGAGTTCGCCGTCCTGACAGCCGGCCTGCGCCTCCCCCGCCTCTGACCAGGGCGCGGCCGCGGTCGTCACGCCGTTCTCCGTGTGGGAGGTGCTGATCGGCCACCGGCTGCTCGTACGGCCGGGCCGGGCGACGGGCGGCGCTGCGGGCACCACCAGGCAGAATGTCGGCCATGAAGGTCCTGACGGCCACGCGGGACGCGGCGCTCTTCCTGATGTCCGGGGCGGGCGCCGCGCTGCTCGCGCTGCCGCTGTTCTGGCTGGTCGGCTGCGTCGCGCTGCTGAGCCTGGCCGGGGTCGGCCTGCCCCTGATCCCGCCGGTGACGCGGCTGGTCAGGCGGCTGGCCGGGTGGCAGCGCCGCCGTCTGGGGATCCGGGTTCCGCCGTACCTGCCGCTTGAGGGGACGCTGCCGGTACGCGTGCGCGCGGCCGTGGGCGACCCCGCCACGCCGCGGGAGGTGCTCTGGCTTCTCGCGCACGGTCTCACCGGCAGCGTGCTCGGCTTCCTGGCGCTGGGCCTGCCGCTGGCGGCGCTCAACGCGGCCACCCTGCCGCTGTGGTGGCTCCCGCCGGGCAGCCCGCCGTCGGTGCTCGGCTACGCCGTCGACTCCTGGCCGACGGCCCTGACGGGCCCGTTCGTCGCCGCGGCGTACGTGGGCGTGGCCCGCCTGGTCCTGCCGAACGCCGCCGTCCTGTCCGAACGACTCAGCCGCCGCCTGCTCGAACCCGTCGGCCGGGTACGGCTGGCGCAGCAGGTGGCGATGCTGACCGCGGCCAGGGCCTCGGCGCTCGAAGCCCACGCGCAGGAGCTCAGGCGCATCGAGCGCACCCTCCACGACGGCACGCAGAACCGCCTGGTCGCCGTCGTCATGCACCTCGGCATGCTCGAACGTGCCCTGGGCGCCGCCCCCGAGAGCACCCGGCAGCTGGCCGTACGGGCCCAGGACGCGGCCTCCGACGCGCTGGTCAACCTGCGTGACGCCATCCGGGCCATCCACCCGCCCGTCCTCACCGAGCACGGGCTCGACGGCGCGCTCGCCGCGCTGGCCGCGCGCAGCCCGGTCCCCTGCGTCGTCGAGGTCGCCGGCTTCCCCCGCCTGCCGGCGGCCGTCGAGGCGGCCGCGTACTTCACCGCCGCCGAAGCGCTCACCAACGTCGCCAGGCACAGCCGTGCCGGCAAGGCGGCGCTACGCGTACACCTGGACGGCGGCCTGCTGACCGTCGAGATCGAGGACGACGGGGTGGGCGGCGCCAGGAGCGGCGCCGGAAGCGGCCTGACCGGAATCGACCACCGGGCCGCCGCCTTCGGCGGCCGGAGCACCCTGACCAGCCCGCCCGGCGGGCCGACCGTGTTGACAGTGGAGTTGCCATGCGGGTTGTGATCGCCGAGGACGACGCGCTGCTGCGCGAGGGGCTGGCGCTGCTGCTGGCCGCCGAGGGCATCGAGGTGCTCGACGCCGTCGACAACGCCGCCGACCTGCTCGCCGCCGTCTCGGCCGAGACGCCCGACGCGCTCATCGTGGACGTACGGCTGCCGCCGGACTTCCGCGACGAGGGCCTGCGCGCGGCGATCGAGGCCAGGCGGACGCGGCCCGGGTTGCCCGTCCTGGTGCTGTCCTCCTACGTGGAGGACACCTACGCGTCCGCCCTGCTCAGCGAGGGCGGCGTGGGCGTCGGCTACCTGTTGAAGGAGCGCGTCGGCAAGGTGCAGTCCTTCCTGGACGCGTTGCACCGGGTGGCCGACGGCGGAACCGCGATCGACCCGGAGGTGATCGCCCAGCTCCTGGTGCGCCGCCGGGCCGGTGACCCGCTCCACGCGTTGACCGCCCGGGAGCGGGAGGTGCTCGCGCTCATGGCCGAGGGGTTGTCCAACACCGACATCGGCGTCCGGCTGGTGATCAGCGAGGGCGCGGTCAACAAGCACATCAGGAACATCTTCGCCAAGCTCGGCCTGCAGCCCTCCGACAGCGGCCACCGCAGGGTGCTGGCCGTGCTCGCCTACCTCAGGGCCTGACCCGCGGCCGGCCGTTGCCCGGCGCAGAGGGCGGTGTCGAGGAAGCGGTCGAGCCGCTTGTCGCCCTCCGCCGTGAGCGACTTCTCGGTCGCGGTGACGGTGGCCGAGCGACCGCCCTCGGTGACGCCGCCGCGGGTCGAGTATCCGCCGACGTCACCGCTGTGCCCCCAGGCGAGGCCGCCGCAGCTCAGCGAGATCTTCGTCAGGCCGAGCCCGTACCCCCACCCGCGCGGGGCCCCGGGCACCGGGACGGTCCGCTTCATCTGCTCCAGCATGGCCGGCTTGAGGAGCCGGCCGCCGAGCAGCGCGCCCAGGAACCGGTTGACGTCCCGTGGCGTGCTGACCAGCTGCCCGGCCGCCCATCCCCGCGACGGGTCCATCTCCGACACGTCCACCGGCTCGCCGCCCGGCTCACCGGTCCTGGACTTGTAGGCCCTGGGGTGGGCGCCCCGGATCCGCTGCTCGCCGGGGTTGGGCCAGTAGGTGTCGCCGAGCCCCAGCGGCGTGATGATCCGGTCGGTGATCTCCGCGCCGATCGGCCGGCCCGTGACCTTCTGCACCAGCAGGCCGAGCAGGACGTACCCGGTGTTGCTGTAGCTCCAGCCCTTGCCGGGCGGGAACAGCGGCTGCTGCGTCAGCGCCAGGTCGACCAGTTCCCTCGGCTCGAAGTAGCGGTGCCGGTTGTCGAAGAACGTCCCCGGGATGGCCTTGCTGTGGTCCGGCAGGCCCGAGGTGTGCTGGAGCAGCTGCCGGACCGTGATCAGGCGGCCGTCGTGCCCGTTGCCGCGCACCAGCCGCGGCAGGTACCTCTCGACCGGCGCGTCCAGCTCGACCTTGCCCTCGCCGGCCAATTGCAGGACGACCGCGGCGGTGAAGGTCTTGGTGGTGCTGGCGATGCGTACCTGGCCGTTGACCGGGACCTTCGCCCGGGTGGCCAGGTCGCCGACCCCGGCGGTGTAGTCCCGGCCGCGTCCGCCGGGTTCTCTCACCGCGGCCAGCGCGCCCGCGAACTCGCCGCCGCCGGCCAGCTCGTCCAACGCCGACCGTACGGCGTCGCCCGGACGGCTGCGCGGAGCGGCGTCGGCGGCGGCCGGGGTCGCGGCCCCCAGCGCGAGGGCCAGCACCACCGCGGCGCTGCGGAAGGTGACGGCAGGATGCTGAGACATCCGGAAACTCCCTTGATGACGTGGTTGCGATGTCCTTCAGCATGTCGGCGCGACCGGCACACGATCGATCCCACGCGTGGGTGTCTCCGCACTACAGCCAGCACCACCCCGCCCGTCCTCGACCGCGCGGGGCGGGTCCTCCTCCGGGCGGGGTGCTAGGCTGCCGTTCGTCCGGTGTCGGATCAGTGCTGGAAGGGAGGTGAGGTTCGATGACCGCGGTGAAGACCGCTGCCATGGGCAGCGCCCGCGCCGACCTCACGTCCCGGGCCTCGGGCTGACCCACTTCTTCCCCCGGCCTTGAGCCATCCGGCTCGCCGGGCGGGGTGATTCCGCGTCTCACCCGCGCGCCACCTTCGGGTTCCGAGGCTCCGCGACGATTCACCCTTCACCAGCACTTCGGCCATGTCCCGCATCCGCAGAAGGACGAGGAGACGATCCCGACCATGACCTTTTCCTGGACCACCCGTTCCGAGAGCTCCGGCGACGTCGCCGCCATCCGCGACGTCAATCTCGCCGCCTTCCCCACCCCGTACGAGTCCGACCTCGTCGAGGCGCTGCGGGCCGACCCGGAGGCGTGGCTGCCCGGCCTGTCCTGGCTGGCCGAGTCCCTTAGCGGTGAGCTCGCCGGATACGCGCTGCTCACCCGCTGCCACGTCGGCGACTCACCCGCCCTCGCCTTGGGCCCGTGCGCCGTCAAGCCCGAGCACCAGCGGCGGGGCGCCGGTTCCGCGGCCATCCGCGCCGCCCTGCACGCGGCCCGCGAGCAGGGCGAGAACCTGGTGGTCGTGCTCGGCCACGCCGAGTACTACCCGCGCTTCGGCTTCACCCGGGCCTCCGGGTACGGCATCCGCCCGTCCTTCGACGTCGAGGACAAGTACATGATGGCGCTCGCCCTCGACCCTGAACGGCCGGTCCCGAACGGCGTCATCCGCTACGCGACGGCGTTCGGGATCTGATCCCCCGCTCCCGGAACGCGGCGAACGGCCCTCAGCGCGACTGGGGGCCGTTCGACCGTGCGGCCTCACTAGCCCGCGAGGGCGCGTCAGGGGATCGTGATCTCGATCTGGGCGAGGTGGGCGGCGATGATCTCGTCGAACGCGGCGCGACGGTCGACCCCGAGGGGACGGATCTCGCGGGCGAAGTGGGACAGCGCCGGGAAGCGGTCGGGGTCGGCGCCGAGGACCGCGACCCGGAACTGCTCCATGCCCTGTTCGTACTCCTCGGGAAGGAGGGCGCCGACGCCGGCCTCGGAGGCGATCAGCGCGGTGACGAGGATCACGACCCGGTGGTAGCGGGCCGGGATCTCCTCATCGGGCAGGCCCGAGGCCCGCAGGGCCTGTAGCACCTCCTCCATGACCAGCCGGGAACCGGGGCCGCCGGACCCGTAGCGCCCCCAGATCGCGGCGACCTGGGGGTGCTGCCCGAACGCCTCCCGCAGGCGCAGCGCCGTGGCGGTGAGGCGCTCTTTCCAGCCGTCCGGGGGGCGGTAACCGTCCATCGCGGCTTCGAGGGTGCGGTCGGCGACCGCGCGCAGCAGCTCGGTCTTGTTGCGGAAGTGCCGGTAGAGGCTGGAGGAGTCGGTGCCGAGCGCCGCGGCGAGCTTGCGCACGCTGAACGACTCGGCATCGCTCGTACGCAGCAGTTCCGCCGCCGTGCCCAGGATCTCGTCCGTCGTCCAACGCCTTCGGCCTGTCATCGTGCCCCTCTCGTCCGCGTCCAGACTAGCACCAGCCTGTGCACTTGCTGTTGCACGCAGTGCGTGCATAATGGGGAGCCCGCCGGCGAGAGACCGGCTCGGAGAAGGAGAGACGGGGACATGAGCGAGACCACCACTGTGCGACGGCCGCCGGAGCCGGACTTCCCGGCGCTGACGACCGAAGAGCTGATCACCTACCGCACCGAGGAGAATCGCTGGCGGGCGTCCGGCGCGGCGCGGGCGATCCTCGGGGAGCCCGACCCCGGGGCCGCGATCGAGTGGCAGCACCTCGCGCTGCCGGGCCGCGACCTGCCGGTCCGGGTGTACCGGCCGGTGTCGCACGACGACGGCGAGGCCGCCGCCCTGCCGCTCGTGATCCACGTGCACGGAGGCGGATTCGTGGGCACGGCCGCGCAGTGCGACTGGACCAACAGCCACCTAGCCGCCCAGCTGCCCGCGGTCGTCGTCTCGGTCGAGCACCGCCTCGTCGCCCCGGACAGCCCGATCGCGAACGCCGCCGACGACGGCTGGGACGTACTCCGGCACGTCATCGAGCACGCCGAGCAGTGGGGCGTCGATCCGGCGCGCACGGCCGTCTTCGGTGAGAGCTTCGGCGCGCTGATCAGCGCTCTGACGGCCCTGCGGGCCCGGGAGGCCGGGCTGCGGCTCAAGGCGCAGGTGCTGGTCAACCCCGTGGTCGAGGTTACCGAGACGATGTGCGACCACCCGTCCGTGGCCGAGTACGCCCACAGCCCGAGCCGCGCCCTGCCGCTGCTGCGGTTCCTGCGGCGGCTCGCCGTCCCGCCGGGGACCGACGCCCGCGCGTTCTCGCCGTTGTACGCGGAGGACCTGAGCGGGCTCGCCCCCGCGCTGCTCGTGGTGCCGACCCAGGACGCGGTCGCCGACCACGGCCGCCGCTACGCCGAGCGGCTGTGGTCGGCGGGCGCGTCCGTGCAGGTCACCGAATACCAGGGGGCGCGGCACGCGTTCCTCACCCTGCCGGGGATCGAACCGCAGGCCGGAGACGCCCGGACGGAGATCTTCGAGTTCCTCCGCACGGCCCTGGCCGGGTGACGGCGGCCGGTTCTCAGGACGGGGGTTCGTAGCGGGCGGTGAGCGCGGCGGCGCGGTCGCGCAGGGAGGTGCGCAACCACTGCGGGGCCAGGGCCTCGGCGTCCATGCCGAGCTGCCACAGCGCCCAGACGGCGTGTCTTCGGTCCTGGAAGGTCACCTCCAGCCGCAGCCGGCCGTCCGCGTCGGTCTCCTCGGCGAGGACGGCCAGCGCGGTGCCCAGCAGTTCCTCCCGCCGCGCCGGGTTCATCCGTACCAGCACGGCGACCTGGTCGCCGCCGGTGCGGAACCGGGTGCTGCGGTCCTGCCAGGCCCGGTCCAGGTCGACCCGGTCCGACCGCTGCGCAGGTTCGGGCAGCTCCTCGGCGGCCGCGATCCGCGACAGGCGGTAGGTGCGGTCCGCGCCGGACCTCGTGGCCAGCAGGTAGCCCCGGTCGCGGATGGTGACCAGGCCGATCGGGTCGACCGTGCGCCACTCCGGGGCCTGGTCGGCGGCCGCGTAGTGGATCCGCAGCCGGCGTCCGGCGAACACCGCGCGCAGGACCTCGGCCGCGATGGCGTCGGGCACCTCCTCGGCGGACAGGCGGCGTGACAGCAGGTCGGTCTCCGGATCGATGAGCAGCCGCTCGGCAGCGCCGGCCGCGGTGTCCCGGTAGCTCTCGGGCAGCGCGTCGACCACCTTGAGCATCGCCGACGCGAGCGCCGAGCCGAGGCCGAACGCCTGCGCGCCGCGCCGCGATCCGGCGACCAGCAGGGCGAGGGCCTCGTCGGGGTTCAGCCCGGTGAGCTCGGTCCGGAAGCCGGGCAACAACGCGAAGCCGCCGTGCCGGCCGCGCTCGGCGTAGACCGGGACGCCCGCCGCCGACAGCGCCTCGATGTCGCGCAGCACGGTGCGGGTGGACACCTCCAGCTCGCGGGAGAGCGTGGCCGCGGACAGACGGCCGTGCTGCCGCAGCAGCAACACCAGCGAGACCAGCCGATCGGCACGCATTCGAAAACTCTACCGAAATACACGACACAGGATGTCGTGATTCGTTGGGAGGCTGATCACCATGACGTCAGAAATCGTGACATCGAATGGAGCTGATGTGGCAATGGAACGAACGGCGATCAACCCGGTGACGTGGTCGGTGGAGATGGGGTTCAACCAGGGAGAGCTCGTCACCGGGCACACCCGGACCCTGCACTGCTCCGGGCAGACCGCGACGGGCGATGACGGCAAGCCCCTGCATGACGGTGACATGGCGGCGCAGCTGGCACTGAGCCTCGACAACCTTGAAGCCGTTCTCGGCGAGGCCGGCATGTCCCTGGCGGACCTCGTCCGGCTCAACGTCTACACCACCGACGTGGATCTGCTCTTCCAGCACTACGGCGTGCTGGCCGCGCGGCTGGGCGGGGCCCAGGTGGCGCCGGCCACCACGATGCTCGGGGTGACCCGCCTGGCGATCCCGACCCTGATGGTCGAGCTTGAGGGGACCGCCGTCGCCTGACGTGATCGATCCGCCCCCGGCGGGCCGGGCAGGTGAGTCCCTCAGTCGAGGGACAGCCCCGCGGCCGGGGTCACCCGCGCGGCCTGCCGTGCCGGGACGCCGTCCACGGGGATGGCCCGTTCGACACCGGCGGTGTGCCGTACGCGGTCGAGGAGGTCGGCGGCGATCGTTCCCCCGGCGGAGGTCAGGGAGGCGTCGACGGGGTGCTGTCTGTCGCGTTCCGCCTCCAGCGCCGTGCTCGCCGTGGCCATCCCGGTGAGCACGGCGGACGTCACGGTGACGCCGACCAGCAGGGAGGCGGTGGTGGCGGCGGTCCGGCGCGGATGGCGCACGGCGTTCCTGGTCGCCGGCCGCCCGGCGGGGCCGAGCAGCGCGCCGGTGATCCGGATCAGGCGGGGAACGAGCACCGGACCGAGAAGGAGCACGCCGGTGAACACCGAGCCCCCGCCCGCCACCATGATCGGCATGCTGTCCTGGACCATCGCCGCGCCGAGCAGGGCCGGCCCGACGACCAGCAGGAGCCCGGCGAGCGTCAGCCGCACCCGGCCCGACGACCAGCAGGAGCCCGGCGAGCGTCAGCCGCACCCGGCCCGACGACCAGCAGGAGCCCGGCGAGCGTCAGCCGCAGCCGGCCCGCGGCCGTGTGCGCGTCGACGGGCGCGTCCGGGCGCAGCGCCGCCAGCGGGCTCACCCGGACCACCCGGCAACCAGGACGCCACCATGGTGACCATCAGGCCGACGGCGAACCCCGCCGGCAACCAGGGCAGGGACAGCGCGGCGGCGCCCATCGGGGCGGTGGGCGCGAGGCTGTTGATCAGGGCGATCAGCCCGTGGCCCAGGCCGAGGCCGACCACCTCCAGGTCGGCCGCCGTGGCGCCCTCGCCGATCCGGACCCGGTCGCCGACCGCGACCTGCCTGGCCCGGGCCAGCCACACGGCCACGACCGCCTCGCCCGTGGCCGCCGGGAAGCGGCCCGAGCCGAGCTGCTGCCAGCGCAACAGCGCCGAGGGGGCGACCGGCCCCACGGCGGTCTCCGGGTACGGACGGCCGCCCGCGCGCATCAGCAGCATGACCCGGCCGATCGCGGACGCGTTCTCGCCGTGCCGCTCGGCGGCGCGATCGCGGCCTGAGTGCCCAGCCCGGAGATCACCTGGTCGGCCCCGCGGTACGGCGCCCCGAAGCCGTTCATCAGCTCGCTCCGGGCCCCGGACGTGAGCACGCCGACCATGACGACGAAGGCGACGCCGGCGCTGATCGCGATCGCCGCCGCGGCGTACCTGCGGACATGGTTGCGCAGCGAGGCAAGGAACACGGTACGCATCAGGCGATCCGCCCGTCCTGCGGGGTGATCACGTGGTCGGCGTAGGCCGCCGCGTCCCGCTCGTGGGTGACCATCACCACGGTCTGGCCGAGCTCGCGCGCCGAGCGGCGCAGGTGGTCCAGCACCTCCGCCGACGTGGCGCTGTCCAGGTTTCCGGTGGGCTCGTCGGCGAACAGCAGGTCGGGCTGGGTGATCAGGGCCCGGGTGATTGCGATCCGCTGCTGCTGGCCGCCGGACAGCTCCGCGGGGCGGTGGCCAGCCGGTCGCCTGGTCGAGGCCGGCCAGGCAGTGCATCAGCGTGGACTTGCCCGACCCGCTCGGTCCCATGATCGCCGTGAACCCGCCGCGTGGCAGGTCGAGGTCGATGCCGCGCAGGGCCCGCACCCGGGTCTCGCCCCGGCCGAAACACCCCGGCGGCGTCAGCCGGGGTTCGGCTGGGTGCGGCGGGCGTAGGCGCGGGCGGCGCGCGCGCGGTCACCGCATCTGGTGGAGCACCAGTGGCGGCGGCCGTGACGCAGCAGGTAGCGGTTGCAGGGAGGAGAGCCGCAGCTGGTGAGGCGTTCGGCGTCGGGGCCGGTGAGCAGGTCGGCGGTGTTGGCGGCGATGGTCGCGAGAGCGCGGTCGAGGATCTCGTTGGTGGGGCACGGCGCCGCGCGGTAGGGGCCGTTCCTCTCGTCCCAGTACAGCAGGGCGGCCGTGGGGGCCTTGCTCAGCGCGTCGTTGACGGCGGACAAGGCCGCGGGCAGGGCGGGCAGTCCGTCGACCTGGGCGGCGAACAACACCCTGACGTGCTCGCGCAGCGAGCGCAGCTGAGCCGCGCACATCTCCCGCACCCCGGCGTCGGCCGGCGCGAGGCCGCGTTCGGTGAGCCAGCGATTGGTCGCCGCGGGGGTGCCGAGGAGATCGACGAACTGCCCTCCCGGCAGCGCGATGGCGCTGTTGACGAAGTCGAGGGCGAGGTGGTCCGCCGCCCCCGGCGCGGGCGGCAGCACGGACTCGGCGGTCGGGGTCTCGCTCATATGTCTCATGGTACGGGTTGCGCTCGTCCGTGAGACACCGTTACCTTCATCACGGATAAACCGCTTCTCATCCGTGAGGTGTCTGAATGGCCAGTTCCAGTGCGACCACCGAGCAGCTCCCCGTACGCGTCTTCGGCGGTCCGACCGCCCTCTTCGAGTACGGTGGCCTGCGATTCCTGACCGACCCGACCTTCGACGCCCCCGGCGACTATCACGTGCCGGGCGGACGGCTGACCAAGACGGCTCCCGCCGCCGCCGTCCCCGCCGACCTCGGCCGGATCGACGTGGTCCTGCTCTCCCATGACGAGCACCCCGACAACCTGGACGACTCCGGCCGCGCGCTGCTCGCCGACGTCCCGCTCACGCTCACCACGCCCGGCGGCGGCCGGCGTCTGGGGGACGGCGCCAAGGGGCTGGCCGACTGGGAGCCGGTCGAGCTGGACCGCCGCGACGGCGGCACGATCACCGTCACGGCCGTTCCCGCCATTCACGGCCCCGGCCCGCGCGAGGAGGTCGAACCGCTCACCGGCCAGGTCGTCGGATTCGTCCTGACCGGGGAGGATCTGCCCACGATCTATGTCAGCGGCGACAACGCCTCGCTCGACGTGGTCAAGCAGATCGCCGACCGCTTCGGCCCGGTGGACACCGCCGTCCTGTTCGCCGGAGGCCCCCGGATCCCCGTGCTGTTCGGCGGCGAGCTGATCGTCCTCGACAGCGCGCAGGCCGTCGAGGCTACCGGGATTCTCGGCGCCCGCCGGGTGGTTCCCGTCCACTACGACAGCTGGGCCCACTTCACCGAGGGCCGCGACGAACTGGTCGCCGCCTTCACTGCCGCCGGCCTGCTCGACCGCCTTGACCTGGGCGTCCGAGGTTGACCACATGACCGGCCGGGCCGGCCTCCCTCCGGCCCGGCCTGCACGACAATCCGCGCCCGCCCACCGAAGCCCTCGGCGACATCTCCCCTTCCGAAAGAACTCTCGTGACGACCAATGTGCCTGTCCGGATACACGACGTCCCGCGCCTTCAGGCACAGCGCCGCTCCCTGACCGTTCTGGTCATCGCCCAAGTCCTCAGCGGCGTCGGGCTGGCGGCCGGCGTGACCGTCGGCGCCCTGCTCGCGCAGGACCTGCTCAGCTCCACCGGCCTCGCCGGCCTGCCCAGTGCCGTGGGCACCGCCGGCTCCGCCCTGGCCGCCGTCGCCGTCGGGCGCGTCTCCCAGGCCCGCGGGCGCCGGCCCGGCCTCGCCCTCGGGTATCTGGCCGGCGCCGTCGGCAGCTTCGGCGTCGTCGCCGCCGCCGTCACCGGTAGCCCCGTCCTGCTGTTCCTCGCCCTGTTCCTGTACGGCGCCGGCACCGCCACCAACCTCCAGGCCCGCTACGCCGGAGCCGATCTGGCCGCCCCCGAACGCCGGGCGGGCGCGGTGTCCGTCGTGCTGGTGGCCACCACCCTGGGCGGCGTGGTCGGGCCCAACCTCGCCGCCCCGACCGGCGGCCTCGCCCGCGCCTTCGGCATCCCCTACCTGGCCGGGCCGTTCCTGCTCGCGGGCGCGGCCTACGCGCTGGCCGCCCTGGTCCTGGCCGTCTGGCTGCGTCCCGATCCACTGCTGCTGGCCCGCGCCCTGGAGGACGGTCCCGCCGCCACACCGGACGCCGTCGGCCGGATGCCTCCGGCCGTCGCGCGGCGCGGGCCCGGCGTGCTGGTCGGCGCACTGGTCATGATGATCACCCAGCTCGTCATGGTCGCGATCATGACGATGACCCCCGTCCACATGCACGACAGCGGGTCCGGGGCGGCCGCCGCAGGCCTCGTCATCGCCGTCCACATCGGCGCGATGTACCTGCCCTCGCCCCTGACCGGCTGGTTGGTCGACCGCTACGGCCGCCTCACGGTCGCCACCGCCTCCGGCCTGGTTCTCCTGGCCGCCGGACTGGTCGCGGCCGGCGCGCCCGACGACTCCGTCGCCGTGTACGCGGTGGCGCTCGCGCTGCTGGGGCTCGGCTGGAACCTCGGTCTCGTCGCCGGCACCGCGATCATCACCGACGCCGTCCCACCGGCCACCCGTGCCAGGACGCAGGGCCTCGTCGACGTCTCCATCTCCGTGTCCGGCGCCGTCGGCGGCCTGGTCTCGGGCCTGGTGGTCGCCGTGGCCGGCTACCCTCTCCTCGCCGTCGGCGGCGGCGTTCTGGCGCTGGTCGTCGTGCCGGTGGTCGTCGTCGCAGCCCGCAACCGGTGAGTGCCTTCCACCCGGACGGATCAGGTTCACCTGCTTGGGGCGCCCGCCCACCGCGTCAGGGCGTCGGCGAGGCCGGAGGCGTCGGCGATGGAACCGGCCCAGCAGACGTAGCCGTCGGGCCGCACCAGCACGCCGTCCGCGCCGAGCTCGGCCTTCACGTGCGCCCGGCCGACCCTGGCCGACCACGGCCCGGCGGCCTCGGCGAACGCGGCCTCGTCGGCGGTCGTCAGCAGCAGGCCCCGGCCGTCGCGCAGCAGCTCCGCCACGCGACCGGGCCCGGCCGCCGTCACCACGTCGAGGTCGGGGACCTGGCGTCCCAGCAGGTCGTGGCGGCGGCCGGGCAGGTCGTGGCGGACGTCCAGCCCCGAGATCATCCCGGCGACGATCCGGTTGGCCTCGGGCACCCGGACGAGCTGCTCGACGATGTCCCGCAGGGCCAGGTTCTCCTCATCGTGCACGATCAGCACGGCCTGGGCGCGGGTGTTGGCGAGGACGCGCGCGCCGACCGGGTGCCGTTCGGAGTGGTAGGTGTCGAGCAGTCCCTCGGGCGCCCACCCGGCGATCTCCCCGGCCAGCTTCCAGCCCAGGTTGAACGCGTCCTGCAGACCGAGGTTGAGCCCCTGACCGCCCATGGGCGAGTGGATGTGCGCGGCGTCCCCGGCCAGCAGGACCCGCCCGTGACGGTACCGCTCGACCTGCCGCGAGGCGTCGGTGAACCGGGAGGCCCATCGCACGCCCGTGAGCCGGACGCCGGGGCCGAACTCGTTGTGCAGGGCCCGCTGCACCTCGTCCTCGCTGATCGGGGTGTCGCGGGACAACCGCTGCTGCTCGGCCCCGTAGAACAGGAACCGGTGGACGCCGTCGCCGATGGGAGCGATGTAACCCTTGCCGGTCTTGTCGGGCGTCATGACGGGCAGCGTCCAGGTCTCCGGCACGGCGCCGTCCGGGTCGGAGATCGTGATGTCGGCGACCACCGAGAGCAGTCTGCCGTCCAGGCCGGGAAAGCCGATGCCCAGCAGCTCGCGGACGGTGCTGCGGCCGCCGTCGCAGCCCACCAGGAAGCGGGCCGTGAGCCGTGACTCGCCCGCGGGCCCGAGCAGGGTCGCCTCGACCCCGTCGGCGTCCTGGGACAGCCCGGTCACCTCCTGCCCGCGCAGGACCTGAACGCCCAGCTCGCCGAGCCGTTCCTCCAGCAGCGCCTCCACGCGCCCCTGGGGGATGCCGATCGAGTACGGGTGCCGGGTGTCCCAGGCGGTGTAGTCCAGGCGGAGCCCCGCGAAGTGCCCGCCGGGCACCCGCTGGATCGCCCGGTCCATGAGGGGCTCCAGGAGCCCGCGTAATTCGAGCGCCTCCGCGGAGCGCGGCTGGATGCCGAGCGCCTTGGACTGCCCGCTGCGCCGCGCCAGCCGTTCGACGACCACGGCCCGCACCCCGGCGAGGCCCAGTTCCGCGGCAAGCATGAGCCCGGTCGGCCCGGCTCCGACGACGACCACATCGACGTTCATCACGGATACTCCGTTCGACAGGGATCGGTGATGAGGTCACCGATCGCTGCGCAGACGGTAACGGCGGACGGGCCGGTTCCCGCAACGATAGTCACCCCGACAGGCTGCTCCACTTCCGGATTTTCTCCGGCACGGACGGATTTTCTCCGGCACGGATGTAGAGACCGGGACGGTCGCCACGACTCCACTGCGAAGCGCCCCACCAGGGGGCGGCCAACGGCGGGGAGCCGACATGGGAACGCTGGAGAAGAAGAGCGCACTGGTGACCGGCGGGTCGCGCGGAATCGGGCGAGCGATCGTGACGAGGCTGGCCCGCGAGGGCGCGACCGTGTTGTTCACCTTCAACCGCGACCAGGCCGCGGCCGAGGACGTGGTGGCCGAGGTGGCGGCCTTCGGCGGCCGGGCGATCGCGGTCCGGGCCGACCAGGGGCGCTTGGAGGACGTGAAGCACCTGTTCGGCGAGGTCGACCGATGCCTGGACGGTTTGCACGTGGTGGTCAACAACGCGGCGGTCAACCCGATGGGCATGATCTGCGACGCCACTGAGAGCGACTTCGACGACGTGATGGCCGTCAACACCAAGGGGCCGTTCTTCGTCATGCAGGCCGCTGCCGAGCGGCTCGGCGAGGGCGGCCGGATCGTCAACATCACCTCCGCCGGTGAGGCGCCGGGGCTGGCCCTGTACTTCGCCAGCAAGGCCGCGCTGGAGTCGATCACCGTGGTCGCCGCCCGCGAGCTCGGGCCGAGGGGCATCACGGTCAACAACGTGATCCCGGGCGCCACCGAGACGGACATGATGCGCGCGGCCGCCGGGGAGAACCTGCAGCAGGCCGTCGACCACGTCGTGACCATGACGCCACTGCGGCGGCTGGGCCGCCCCGAGGACATCGCCGACGTCGTCGCCTTCCTGGCCGGGCCCGACTCGCGCTGGATCACGGGCCAGAGCCTGCGCGTCTCCGGCGGCCTGATGATCTGACCGCACCGGACAGATCCTCAACGGATCCTCAACCGGCACCGGCCTAGCGTCCTTCTCGACAGGCACGACGACGGAGAAAGGGACGGTCTCATGGCTTCGGTCAGCACACGGCTCATCACCCTCATCGGCGTGGCCGGCGCGGCGTCCGCGCTGGTCGCGGCGCCCGGCTCGGCGACGGCGCGGACGACCCCCACCACGACGGCGGCGACCGCCGCCGTGGCGCAGAAGTGGAGCTACGCCCAGCCCCAGGCCACCCAGCCACGCACGGCGGCGGCCGGCGCCTCGGCCAAGCGCTGCCTCACCCTGCTGCGTCCCTGGGGAAGGTACGAGGGCGGCAAGTGGCGCATGTACGGCACCGTCCGGGCTCACTGCAAGGGCAGCAGGAACGGCGTGTGGTGGATGGCGCTGCAGAAGAAGACGAAGATCCTCGGCATCCCGCACTGGCAGCGGCTGGCGGGCCGGACCCTGCGCAGCGACCAGACGGGGGCCTTCCACGTCCGGGCGACGTGCAAGAGCATGAAGAAGAACACCTTCCGCGTGGTCACCAGCGGCACCACCGTGCTGAGCAGCCCCACCCTCACGGTCAAGTGCTGACCTCACCAGCTCACGGTGGATGATCGGCCCGCGCCGGCATGTGCGTCCTTTTACCTGGAACGCCGGGGGCGGCCGGGCCGATCATCTGGTGTGCTCCTCAGCAACCGGGCCGTCTTCGCCAGCTCCGACCTCGACGAGGTCCGCGGCGAGGTCGCCAAGGTGTTCTGCCCGCACCGGCTGGACCTGGCCGGGGACGCGAACCTGCTGTCGGCCAGGTTCAACTCCGTGCAGCTCGGCTCGGTCCGGGTCAGCTACCTGGACTACGGCGCCGACGTGCACATCGAGCCGGGCGACCTCGACACGTTCTTCCTGGTCATGATCCCGCTCGCCGGACGCAGCCTGATCCGCGCCGGCGACGAGGAGGTCGTCTCCAGCCCGTCCCTGGCCACGCTGCCCTCGCCGACCCGGCACCTCGACATGCGCTGGGCCGCCGGCTGCCCCCAGCTCCTGGTCAAGTTCGAGCGCTCCGCGATCGAACGCTCGCTGGAGCAGATGCTCGGCGAGCAGCTCGGCGGCCCGGTCGTCTTCGACCTCGGCATGGACCTGACGACGGGCTGGACCCGGTCCTGGCGTGACATGGCCGACCTGCTCGTCCGGGAGGCCGAACGCGACGACGGGCTGGCCGGCCACCCGCTGGCCGTCGCGCACCTGGAGAACGCCCTGATCACCCTGCTGCTGACCATGCAGCCCTCCAACTATCTGGAACGGCTGACGGCGCCGAGGCCGCCCGCGCTGCCGAAGGTGGTGCGCCGGGCGATGGAGTTCATCGAAGGGCACGCGCACCTTCCGCTGAGCACCACCGACATCGCGGGCGCGGTCGCGGTCAGCAGCCGCTCCCTCCAGGAGGGTTTCCGCGCGCACCTCGGCCTGTCCCCGATGGCCCACCTCCGGCAGGTACGGCTGGCGCGCGTGCACGACGAGCTCAGGACGGCCGACCCCGCCAGGGCCACGGTGACCACGGTGGCCGCCCGATGGGGCTTCCTGCACCAGGGGCGTTTCGCCGCCCAGTACCGCGAGAGGTACGGGCAGCCGCCGTCGGAGACGTTGCGAAGGGGTCCCGCGTCAGGCGGATGAGATCCGCGCTCAGCGGATGGCCCGGGCGGACCCACCGCCCGTACCGTTCTTGTCAGGCGCCGATCAGATCCCGTACCCGACACCCGAAGGACACCACCCATGCGCGACATCCTCGTCGTCGGCGCCGGTCAGGCCGGTCTCCACCTCGCCATCGGCCTGCTCCGGCACGGCTACGACGTCACCGTCGTCTCCAACCGCACCCCCGAGTCCATCCGCGACGGCCGGGTGATGTCGGGCCAGGCCATGTTCGGCACCGCGCAGGCCCACGAGCGCGAGCTCGGCCTGGACTGGTGGGCCGACGTCTGCCCGCCCATCGAAGGCATCGCCCTCACGGTCCCGAGCCCGGAGGGCGGCAAGGCCCTGGACTGGGCGGCGCGGCTGGACGTCCCGGCCCGCTCGGTCGACCAGCGGCTGAAGATGCCGGCCTGGCTGGGCGAGTTCGAGCGGCTCGGCGGCAAGCTCGTCCTGCACGACGCCACCCCCGAGGACCTGGAGAGCTACGCGGCCCGGTACGACCTGGTCCTGGTCGCCGCGGGCAAGGGCCAGATCGCCTCGCTCTTCGAGCGCGACCCCGCCCGCTCCCCGTACGCCACCCCGCAGCGCGCGCTCGCGGTCACCTACGTCAACGGCCTCGCCCCGCGGCCCGGCCACTCGGCGGTCTGCTTCAACCTGCTGCCCGGCGTGGGCGAGTACTTCGTCTTCCCCGCGCTCACGCACACCGGCCCCTGCGACATCATGGTGTTCGAGGGCGTGCCGGACGGTCCCATGGACTGCTGGAGTGACGTCCGCGGCCCCGCCGAGCACCTGGCCCGCAGCCGCCGGATTCTGGAGACCTTCTTCCCGTGGGAGGCCGAGCGCTGCGCCGGGATCGAGCTCACCGACGCCAACGCGGTGCTGACCGGCCGTTTCGCCCCCACGGTCCGCCGTCCCGTGGCCGTGCTGCCGTCCGGGGCGCCGGTGCTCGGCGTGGCCGACGTCGTGGTGCTCAACGACCCGATCACCGGGCAGGGCAGCAACAACGCCGCCAAGTGCGCCGCCACCTACCTGCGGGCCATCGTGGAGCGGGGCGACCGGCCGTTCGACGCGGACTGGATGCGGCAGACGTTCGACCTGTTCTGGACGCAGGCCCGGCACGTCACGAACTGGACCAACGCCCTGCTCGCGCCGGCCGAGCCCCACCACCTGGCCCTGCTGGCCGCCGCCCAGCAGCGTCCGGAGATCGCCTCCCGGTTCGTCAACGGCTTCGACGACCCGGCCGACTACGCCGACTGGTTCATGGACGCCGGCCGGGCCGAGACCTATCTCGGCGGGGTGACGGCATGAGATCGCTCCGTGACGCCTTCGGGCAGTTCGCGACCGGGGTGGCGGTGATCACGACGGCGACCGCCGACGGGGAGCGGGCCGGGGTCACCGTCAACTCCTTCACCTCGGTCTCGCTCGATCCGCCGCTGCTGCTGTGGTGCCTGTCGAACCGGGCGCCCAGCGCTCGGCTCTTCCTGCGGGCCGGGCGGTTCGCCGTCAACGTCCTGGCGGCCGGGCAGGGGCACCTGTCCAGGCGCTTCGCCGCCCCCGCTGCCGACAAGTTCGCCGGGGTGGAGCTAGTGCCGGGCACGCCGTTGCCGGTGCTGGCCGGGACGCTGGCCGGGTTCGTCTGCCGTACCGAGCGCGTCCACGACGGCGGCGACCACCATATCCTCGTCGGAGCGGTGGAAGGCCACCAGCGGACCGGAGGCGAGCCGCTGGTCTTCCACTCCGGCCGCTACCGGGAGTTCTGGCCCGAGATGACCACCGGCGAGGGCCGCCTGCCCAGCCGCGTGTGACGTTCCCCCAGGCCACGCCGGGTCACTCCCGCCCGGGTGGCACGGCCGCGATCGGGCGCCGGCAGACGTACGTGCGGCAGGTTGCGCCAGACGGTCCTGGTCGTCAGCACCTCGTCGAAGGCCGCCCCAGCTCCGGCACGGTCGGCGCGCCGCGCTTGGGCACCACCTCGACCAGTTGCGCGGCCAGCGGCTCCCCCGTGGGGGGGCGAACGCGCCGATCACCAAGGGCCTGCGCCTTCAGGAAGACGCCGAGGTCAGATCGCATGCAATGACGCCAGTGACGCGGTGGTCCGGCCGACTCCTGCCTGGTGGCGATCTCCCGCCTCCGACCATCAGCCGGGCCCGGCGGCCTGCCCGGCGTGCCGGGTCCTCCACGCGGAGGACCGGTCCGGCCTGCCGGCCGCCCGTTCGCAGACGGGGGCGCGGGTGCTACGCGCCTCGCCCTGACTCCCGCGTCGCGGACCCGGCCGCTGCCGGGAGGGCCCCGGCGACGCAGTCGAGGACACGCTGGAGCCCGTGCCGGAACTGGTCGTCGCGGCTCAGGTGCGGCCGGCCCGCCTGCATCACGATCTTCGTGAAGATCGGGTACTCCCCGCTGTTCACCAGTTGCTCGATGCGCGGGCCGCTGCGCGCCATCCACTCCGACTCGCTGAGCCCGCTGCGGCGGAACTCCCCGGCCGAGCTGATCTCCTCGCGGACGGCGCCCTCGATGTAGCCGTTCAGCAGGGCCATCAGGGTGAGGTTCTCGTCGATGGGGACGTAGGCGTCGAGCACGCCCATCAGCCGTTCGATCAGGAGCACCTGGTTGGGGCCGAAGCTGGGGAGCGACCGCTGCACGGTGGCGACCCACGGGTGTCTCAGCCACATGGCCCGCAGCTCGTCGGCGTAGCGGGTCAGGTCGGCGCGCCAGTCGCCTGAGGGCAGGCCCGTGACGTCGATCTCGCCCGTCAGCCGGTCGGCCATGAGCTCGACCAGGTTGTCGCGGTTCGGGACGTACCGGTAGAGGGACATGGCGCCGGTGCCGATCTCGGCGGCGATCCGCCGCATGGTGGCGGCCTCCAGCCCCTCGGTGTCGGCGATCCGGACGGCCGCCTCGGTGATCTGCGCGCGGCTGTAGGCGGGCTTCGGCCCGCGGGCGGGGCGCTCCGGCCGCATCCAGATGTTGACGTACTCGGCGTCGGTCACCGTTCCACCTCCGTGTTGCGTACATCGTACCCAGTGGTTTAGCGTGACTGCCAGAAACCGCGTACAACGTACCCAGTGGAGGGGTTCATGCCTGATCCGATCGTGGTCGCCGAAGGACTGCACAAGTCCTTCGGCGACACCCATGCCCTGCGCGGCCTGGACCTGAGCGTCCCGGCGGGAACGGTCTGCGGCCTGCTGGGGCCCAACGGCGCAGGGAAGACGACCGCCGTTCGCATCCTGGCGACCCTGTCCGATCCCGACGCCGGGCACGCCCGCGTCGCCGGGCACGACGTCGTCCGCGAGCCCGACCAGGTGCGCGCCAAAGTCGGGCTCGCGGGCCAGTACGCCGCGGTGGACGAGAAGCTCACCGGCCGCGGCAACCTGCGCCTGTTCGCGCGCCTGTCCCACCTGTCCCGGCGCGACGCGCACCGGCGGGCCGACGAGCTGCTCGAACGCTTCGGCCTGGTGGACGCGGCCGATCGCCAGGTCGCCGGCTACTCCGGCGGCATGCGGCGCCGCCTCGACCTGATCACCAGCCTCATCCTGCGCCCCGAGGTGCTCTTCCTGGACGAGCCGACCACCGGCCTGGACCCGCGCAGCCGCGGCGAGATCTGGGACAGCGTCCGCGAGCTGGTGGCCGACGGCACCACGGTGCTGCTCACCACGCAGTACCTCGACGAGGCCGACCGGCTGGCCGACGACATCGCCGTCGTCGACCACGGACGGGTGATCGCCACGGGCACCCCCGACGAGCTGAAGGCCACGATCGGCGACCGCCTCGACGTCGTCCTCGAAGACCCCGCCGCGCTGCCCGCGGCGATGACCGTGCTGAACGCCCTCACCGGCACCGATCCCACCACGACGGGGGCCGACCGGCTCAGCGTCGCCCTGCCCGGCGGCCGCCTCCGACTCGCCGACGTCGTGCGCGACCTCGACCACGCCGGGGTCGCCGCCGCCGACGTGAGCCTGCGTCGCCCCACCCTCGACGAGGTGTTCCTGCGCCTCACCGACCGCAAGGAGACCGTTCGATGACCGCCCTCACCTCACCGATGGGCCGCCTGCGCTGGACGTTCACCGACGGGCTGACCCTGGTCGGCCGCGAGCTGAGCCGGCTGCGCCAGGAGCCCGGGCAGATCGTCGCCGCGCTGGTCTTCCCGGTCATCATGGTGGTGCTGTTCGGTTATGTCCTGGGCAGCGCCATCCAGGTGCCGGGCGGCGGCGACTACCGCGAGTACCTCATGCCCGGCCTGTTCGCGATGGTGACCTTCACCGCCGCGCAGGGGGTCATGGGCCGGATGGCCGCCGACGGCTCCCGCGGCGTGATGGACCGCTTCCGCTCCATGCCGATGGCGCGGCTGGCGGTGCCGTTCGGGCACACCGGCGCCGACTCCCTGATCGGCGTGCCGTTACTGGCGGCCATGGTGGTCACGGGCCTGCTGGTGGGCTGGCAGCCGCACCGCGGCCCGCTCCCCACCGCCGAGGCGTTCGCACTGATCATGCTGCTGCGCTACGCGCTGGGCTGGGTCGGGGTCTACCTGGGTCTGGCGGTGAAGGACGAGCGGATCGCCGAGGCGATGGTGCCACTGTTCCTGCCGGTCACGATGTTGTCCAACGCGTTCGTCCCGACCGGCGGCATGCCCGCCTGGCTGCGGTTCGTCGCCGACTGGAACCCGATCAGCGCGCTCACCGCCGCCATCCGGCAGCTGTTCGGCAACCCGGGCGTCGTGTCCGCGGACATGACGTGGCCGCTCGCGCATCCGGTGGCCGCCGTCCTGCTCTGGTCGGGCGCGCTGCTGGTGGTGTTCGTCCCGCTGTCGCTGCGCGCCTACATGCGCAAGGGACGCTGATCGGCCCTGTCCTCATGGGGCCGGGGACACCAGGCCGGCGTCGTAGGCGGCGATGACGAGCTGGACGCGGTCGCGGGCCCCGAGCTTGGAGAGCAGGCTGGCGATGTGGGCCTTGGCGGTGCCGGGGCTGATGTGCAGGCTCGCGGCGATCTCGGCGTTGGACAGGCCGCGCCCGGCCAGCGTCAGCACCTCGCGTTCCCGGGCCGTGACCCCGGGGAGCTCGCGCGGGCGAGGCTCGGGACGCCCGGCGAACTCGGCGATGAGCCGGCGGGTGACGCCGGGCGCGATCAGCGCGTCCCCGGCGGCCACGACGTGGACCGCGGACAGGATGTCCTCCAAGGCCATGTCCTTGACCAGGAAGCCGCTGGCCCCGGCCCGCAGGGAGGCGTGGACGTTGGCGTCGTCGTCGAACGTGGTGAGCATGATCACGCGGGTGGCCGGGGACTCGGCGGTGATGATCTGGGTGGCCTCGATGCCGTCCGTGCCGGGCATGCGGATGTCCATGACGACCACGTCGGGACGCGACCGCCGGGTGAGCTGGACGGCCTGGGCCCCCGTCCCGGCCTCCCCCACGACCTCGATGCCGGGCGCGGTGTCGATGACCATGCGCAGGCCGGCGCGGATGAGCGGCTGGTCGTCGGCGAGCAGGACGCGGATGGTCAACATGCCTCCACAGGGGCGTTCCGTCCGGACTCCCGCGCCGAGGCGGGACCGGGCAGCGGCAGGGTGGCGGTGACGCGGAAGCCGCCCTCCGGGCGTGGCCCGGCGCTGAGGCGTCCGTCGAGCAGGGCGGCTCTTTCGCGCATGCCGGCGATCCCGTACCCGCCTCCGGGCCCGGCCGGGGCGGTGGCGCGGCCGTCGTCGGTGATGTCGATGCGCAGCTCGCCGGGCGTGTGGTCGAGGACGACCCGGCAGTGACGGGCGTCGGCGTGGCGGATGACGTTGGTCAACGACTCCTGGACGATGCGGAAGGCGCACCGGTCCACCGCCGGGGGCAGCGGGCGCGGGCGGCCCCGGCGGCGCACGTCCACGCGGAGTCCGGCGGCCGCGGTCGTCTCGGCCAGCCGGTCGAGGTCGGCCAGCCCCGACCCGGGGGGCGGCTCCGCGGCGGCGGGGTGCTCGCGCAGCAGACCGAGCATGTGCCGTAGCCCCTGCAGAGTCTGCCGGCTGGCGGTCTCGATCGCGCCGAGGGCGTCGCGGGCCTGCTCCGGGCGGGTGTCGAGCACCCGGGCCCCGGCCCCGGCCTGGATGGCGATCACGCCGATGCTGTGCGCGACCATGTCGTGCAGCTCACGCGCGATGCGCAACCGGTCGGCGGTCACCGCCTGGAGCTCGGCCTGCGCGCGCAGCGCGGCACCGTACTCGCGTCGTTGCCGCAGGACCGTCCCCGCCGTCCAGGCGATCACGACGCCCAGGCCGAGCAGGACCGACAGCGCGAGGAAGCCCGGCGCGAGCACGCGCAGCCCCTGACCCAGCAGGGCCGCGTGCCAGGCCGCCTCCTGGACGGTCAATGCGACGGCCGCCGCCACCAGCCCGGTACGGCGCGCGCGGGTGGCCGTGACGACGCAGACCAGCACGTCGGCCGCCGGCAGCAGCGGCCAGACCCGCTCGACGGGCTGCGCCGCCGCCACGGCCACGAGCAGTTCGGCCAGCAGCACCGCCAGCACCACACCTGGCCGCCGACGTGCCCAGACCAGCGGAAGCGCCATCGCGACGGCGACTCCCGCATGGACCGCGTCCGCCGGCAGCGGGTCCTCGCCGTCGGTCAGCGTCACGACGTACAGCAGCGGCAGGGACGCCACGACCGCGCACCAGGCGAGCGCCGTACGCACACCGTGCGGCAGCCGCTGCGTCAGGGGTGGCCTGGGCGTTTCTTCGCGCACCCGGACGATCGTAGTCATCCATGGACACCGCGGGCATCGGCCTACGGGCATAGGCCCGTGGGCCACCCCGCTCGCGCGTGAACCGGCCCGCGGCCAGATGTCCCGCCCGCCCTGCCTGCGACAACGTTGGCCGGGTGATCGAAGTCAACGAACTGACCAAGCGCTACGGCGAGGTGACGGCCGTCAACGGCCTGACCTTCACCGTGCGACCGGGCTGCGTCACCGGATTCCTCGGCCCCAACGGGGCCGGCAAGAGCACCACGATGCGGATGATCCTCGGCCTGAACCGCCCCACCAGCGGAAGCGCCACCGTCGAGGGGCGCCCCTTCGCCCGGCACCGCGCCGGGCTGCGGCATGCCGGCGCGCTGCTGGACGCCGGCGACGTGCACGGCGGGCGCACCGCCGCCGCCCACCTGGGCGCGCTGGCCGCCGGCAACGGCCTGCCGCGCCGCCGGGTGGGCGAGGTGCTGCGGGACGTGGGCCTGGAGAGCGCTGCGCGCCGCCGGGTGGGCGGGTTCTCGCTGGGGATGCGCCAGCGGCTCGGCATCGCCGCCGCGCTGCTGGGCGACCCGCCGGTGCTGCTGTTCGACGAACCGGTCAACGGCCTGGACCCCGAGGGAGTGCGCTGGGTGCGCGGCCTGTTCCGCCGCCTGGCCGGCGAGGGACGCACGGTGCTCGTCTCCAGCCACCTGATGAGCGAGATGGAACACACCGCCGACCGGCTCGTCGTCATCGGGCGCGGCGAGCTGATCGCCGACGAGAGCGTGGCCGAGTTCGCCGCCCGCGGCACCGGCGCGGGCGTCATCGTGCGCACGCCCGACCCCGCCGAACTGGCCGCCGTCCTCACCCAGGCCGGCGCCCACGTGCGACAGGACGACGGCGACGCCCTGACCGTCACGGGACTGACCGCCGCCCGCGTCGGCGAACTCGCCTACGAGCGGCGCATCCTGCTGCGGGAACTCGCCCCCCGCGCCGCCTCGCTGGAGCAGGCGTTCATGGAGCTGACCGCCCCTCATGCCGACTACCGGGCCATGGACGGGGCCGGTGCGCCTTGACGGAACCCGCCCGCTTCCGCGACCTGCTCGCCGCCGAATGGATCAAGCTCTGGTCACTCCGCTCCACCCGGTGGCTGGTCGCCCTCGGCGTGCTGGCCATTGTCGCGTTCGCCGTCCAGAGCAGCCTGAACGCCCACAACAGCTGGCCCGGCTTCACGGCGCGGGAGAAGGCCCTGTTCGATCCGCTGGGCGAGGCGTTCAGCGGGCTGGCCGCCACCCTGCTCATGATCGGCGCGGGCACCGTCGGCGCGCTGACGATCGTCGGCGAGTACGCCACCGGCCTCATCCGCACCACCCTGGCCGCCGTCCCGGCCCGCCACCGGGTCGTGGCCGCCAAGCTCGTCGTCGTGGGCGCCGTCACGCTGGTGACCGGCGCGCTGGTCTCGGCGGCCACGTTCGGCGTCAGCCAGGCCATCCTGTCCGATCTCGGCGTCGCCGTCCGGCCGGGCGACCCCGGCGTGCTGCGCGTCCTGGCCGCCAACGCCCTGCTCGCGCCGGTGTCGGCGCTGGTCGGCATGGGCATCGGCGCTCTGGTGCGGCACACCGCGGGCGCGGTGGTCTCGGTCTGCGGCGTGCTGGTCATCGTGCCGACCTTCTTCCGGCCGACCGTCCACCAGTGGCTCAACGACCTGTACGCCCTGGTCCCGTTCTACGTCTGGCGCACCTGCCTGGGGCTGCCCCAGCTCCGCGACGACCCCGCCCTTCCCACGGTGACCGGCTCCTGGGCCGTCTTCGCGGCCTGGCCGCTGGCCGCCGCCGTCCTGACCCTCGTCGTCGTGCATCGCCGCGACGTCTGACCGTACTGAGAGGAATGCGATGATCTCGCCTCTGCTGACCGTCCCGCTGACGGCCTGCCTGGCCCTGACCGCCACGACCTGCGCCACGGCGACCGCGTCCGCCGCGCGAACCGGCGCCGGGTCCCCGTCGCCGGCCACCCTCCGGCTGGAACTGCCCCGCCCCACCGGCCCCGATCCGGTCGGCCGCGACACCCTGTACCTGGCCGACCAGAGCCGCAAGGATCCCTGGGTGCCCTCCTCGGGGCCGCGCCGGCTCATGCTCTCCATCCACTACCCCGCCCGTTCCGTCACCGGGCCGCCCGCCCCCTACATGAGCACGGAGGAGGCCGCGTCCCTCCTGCGGCGCAAGGCCCCCGGCGCCGACGTGCCCGCCGAGGTCATCAGCGGCATCCGCACCCACGCCCGCGCCGGCGCCCCGCCCGAGAAGGGCCGCCACCCGCTGGTGGTGCTCTCGCCCGGACTCGGCCTGCCCCGTGCCAGCCTCACCTCCCTGGCCGAGGACCTGGCCAGCCGCGGGTACGTCGTCGCCTCGATCGACCACGCCTACGAATCCTCCGGCACCGTCTTCCCCGGAGTCGGGCTGCTCACCTGCGCACCCCTGTGCGACCAGCCCAGACCTCCCGAGGGCGGCAAGGCCACCATCAGCAGGAACCGCGCCAAGGACGTCTCCTTCGTCCTGGACCGGCTGACCGGCCGCCATCCCGCCTGGAAACGCGTCGGCCTGATCGACGCCAGGCGCATCGGCATGGCCGGCCACTCGATCGGCGGCGACGCCGCCTCCACCACTATGCTCACCGACCCGCGGGTCAAGGCCGGGATCAACCTGGACGGAACCGTCGACGCCACCCTCCCCGCCACCGGACTCGGCAAGCGTCCCTTCCTGCTCATGGGCAGCCAACGCGACCACACGCCCGGCAAGGACGACACCTGGGACAAGACCTGGAAGGTCCTGGACGGCTGGAAGCGCTGGCTCACCGTCGCCCGCGCCGAGCACAGCACCTTCACCGACCTGGCCCTCGCGCAGAGCAAGCTCGGCCTGTCGTCCCCCGACGCCATCGACGCGGAGCGCGGGACGGCGCTCACCCGCGTCTACGTCGCGGCCTTCTTCGACCAGCACCTCAAGGGCAGGAAGCAACCCCTGTTGGACGGCCCCTCCGCCGCCAACCCCGAGATCGCCTTCCACCGGCCCGAGTGACGGAGGACGCCCCTGACCCCGCGCACGGACGGGGGCGTCCAATCCCGGGGGCCCGTCGGGGGCATCCCTGATGCAGGCCGGGCGGCATCCCGGACAGGATGGACGACATGAAGATCACTGCGATCGCGGGCGGCCTGCTGGCCTCCGCGGTACTCCTGACCGGGTGCGGCCTGGACGCCATCGGCAAACCGAAGAACGAGGAGACCAGCACGTACCAGGTCAAGGAGAAGGTGCAGCGGCTTCACCTCAGAAGCGGCAGCGGGGACGTGACCGTCACCGAGTCGGACGCCACGAACGTCAGCGTGACCGAGAGGCTCTACTGGAGCAACGACAAGCCGCAGGCCGCGCACAAGGTGGAGGGCGACACGCTGTCCGTCTCCTACGACTGCCAGAAGTCGTGGGGCACCTGCGGGGTCGAGTACAAGGTGGAGGTCCCCAAGGGGACGCAGGTCAAGCTGAACTCCGGGTCGGGCGACCTGACGCTGAGGTCGCTCACCGGCCCTCTTGACGTTGAGGCCGGCTCCGGCGACATCAAGGGCGACGGCCTCGGCGGCAAGAAGCTCCTGGTCAAGGAGGGATCCGGCCAGGTCACCCTGAAGTACGCGGTCGCGCCGGAAGGCGTCGAGGTGTCGGCCGGCTCGGGCGACGTCGTGCTCACCGTCCCCGACGAGACCTATGACGTGCGGGCCAGAACGACCTCCGGTGACGCCGACGTCTCCGTCAAGAAGGACAGTTCCTCGCCGCGCAAGCTGTCGCTGACCACGGGGTCCGGAAACGTCACCGTCTCGGCCGGGTAACCGGCTTCCCCGCCCACAGCTGTTCCGGTCCGCAGGACGGGACGCGCCCGGCGCCGTCCCCGTCGGCCGGGTGCCGAGGGACGGGCGCCGGGCCGGGTGGGTCAGCCGGTGTAGTCGGTGGCCTTGGCGGTGCCGGCCGGCCACAGGTACTTGGCGTTGTCGGCCGGCGTGTAGCCGCGGTTGCCGTCGCCGGTGCGCGCCTGGACGCGGTTGTCGCGCCAGGTGGAACCGCGGGCCGTGCCGCCCCAGATGCCGCCGTACAGGAAGCCGTGCAGCTGGTCGAGCTCGGCCGAGAACACGTTCCCGGTCACGGTGATGTTCTTGGCGTTGTCGGCCGTGCCGATGCTGAGGGCGTAACCCCATCCGGAGATGTAGTTGTTCGTGACGGAGACGTCCTGATAGACACCCTTGCCCTGCAGCGCCAGGCCGTTGGTGTTGCCCAGGGACGCCAGGGTGTTGTGGTTGACGATCATGTGGCCGCCGTTGCCCTCGCTCTGCGGACCGATGCCGTCATGGTGGTAGACGTCCCGTGCGGTGTCGGCCATGTCGTGGATGTAGTTGTTCGTCCAAGTCGAGGGCCGGCCGGGGAACCCGGTCACCATGATCAGGCCGGCGTTGCCCCAGATGTCGTTGTGGTCCATGACGGCGACGGCTTCCTTCATCGTCGTCATGAGCTGCCACGACTTGTCGAACGGCGTGCCCGGCTTGGCGTGCGCGGACGACACCTTGCCGTCGTTGCCCGGAGGCGTGGCGTAGGAGCTGGGCTTGAACGTCGAGTACAGGAACTTGATGGTGGTGTCGGAGTAGATCTGCACCAGGTTGTCGTTGGGGTTCGTGCCCTCGAACAGGCAGCCCACGAACGTCAGGTTGTCACCGTAGATGTACACCTTCGAGGCGGTGAAGCGCTTGAAGGAGATGACGCTGTTGTCGGGGTACTCGACCCGCAACGGCTTGTCGGCGCTCATGCCGGCCGCGTAGTCGGCGAGCTTGCCGGGATAGGCGCCCAGCCCGAGGCCGGCGGCGTTCGCGGGGGTGTGGGAGTAGCCGGTGTTGGAGAAGTCCGGCCAGTAGCCCGAGCCGTCGTTGGGCCGCGCCGTGAGGGCGGAGCCGTTCGAAGGGGGCGGCGACGCGGTCGGCGTCTTGGTGGGGCTCGGTGTCGTGGTCTTGGTGGGGGTGGACGACGGCGTCGGCGTTTTCGTCGGAGTCGGCGTCTTCGTCGGCCTTGCGGTGGCGGTGGGACTGTGGGTGGGCCTGTGGGTGGGCCTACGCTTGCGTGTCGGCCTGGGCGACGCGGTCGGCGTGGCGACCCCGGTGTTCCCGCTGGTCATGGCCATCAGGTCGGCGTCCTGGATGGCGGCCTGGCCGTTCCGAGCGTCCGCTCCGGCCACCATGACCGAGGCGACGAGCGCCGCGGCGGCCGAGACGCCGCCCCATCTGATCAGGCGGTTGACCAGGAAACGACGCGATCGAAATAAATGCTGAGGTGACATATGAGGGGCCCCCGTGGTATTCGGCGATGAAATCTTCGGCCGGACGCCGAACACCATAAGCCATGATGATCACTTGACACAACAAACGGGAATTCGACCGGCGAGGGGCCGTTCTCACTCGGAACGGGCTTCCGGGGCGCTTAATCATTCGGCTGACAACTCGCAACGCGATGCGCTAAGGTCTCCGAAATTCCGACCTGAACGGCGAATCGCGAGCATTCATGGATCGGTAACGTCGCTTTCCGTGTCCGGAGCGGTTCGCTGTTAATTCACCGGCATGACGGTGACGTATTACCGGCCAGGCCGCGGGCACCGCGCTCGGCCGAGTGCCGAGCACGATGCCCGCGAAGGTCACTCCCCGGTGGTGAGGTCGGCGTAGAAGGCCCGCACGTCCTCCACCAGCAGCTCCGGCGACTCCAGCGCCAGATACGCCCCGCCCCCGGCCAGCTCGGTCCACCGCACGACGTTGGCATCGCGCTCGGCGAAGCGGCGGATCGTGACGTCCTCCCTGGCCAGCAGCACCCCGGTGGGAACCGTCACCCGGGGCTTGGGCGCGTAGGCGCCCGGGTCGTGGCCCATCTCGTAGTAGAGGTTGGCCACCGAGCCGGCGGTGGCGGTGAACCACATGACGCTCACGTCGGTCAGGATCCGGTCACGGGAGAAGGCGTCCTCGGGCAGCTCGGCGGCCGAGTCGGTCCACTCCTTGAACTTCTCCACGATCCACGCGAGCTGCGCGACCGGCGAGTCGGTCAGCCCGTAGGAGATGGTCTGCGGCCGGGTGGACATGATCTGGTTGAAGCCGAGGCCCTCCTGCATGAAGTTCTGCATGATGCCCAGGCGTCGCTGCTCGTCCGCGGTGAACTCGCTCTCCTCCGGGGAGGGGAAGGCGACGAAGGCGTTGACGTGCACGCCCACCAGCCGCTCCGGCACCTGGCGGGCCAGTTCCAGCCCCAGGTTGGCGCCACCGCCGCCGCCCTGCGTGCCGTACCGCTCGTAACCGAGCCGGGACATCAGCTCGGCGAAGGCGGCAGCCGTACGGGGGACGGTCCAGCCCGGCGAGGAGAGGTAGCCGGAGAAGCCGACCCCCGGGCACGAGGGGACGACCAGGTGGAAGTCTCGCGACAACGGTTCGAGGACGTCGAGGAACCCGATCACACCGCCCGGATTGTCGTGCAGGAGCAGCAGCGGCAGCGCGTCCTCCGAACTGGAACGCAGGTGGAGGAAGTGGATGTCCTCCCCGTCGATCTCGGTGACGAACTGCGGGTGCTTGTTGTACTCGGCCTCGGCCACCCGCCAGTCGAAGTCGTTGAGCCAGTAGTCGGCCAGCCCCTTGAGGTAGTCGAGCGGCACGCCCCTGCTCCAGCCCTGCCCCGCGATCTCCCCGGTCCACCGGGTGCGGCGCAGCCGTTCGTGCAGGTCATCAAGGTCGGCCTGGGCAATGTTCACACTGAAGGGCTTCATGTCCACAACGTTAGGCAACAGGCGACACGCCAGCATGAGTCATCTCATAGGTAATACTGCGACACATGCTTCGGGGGCGAACGCGCGAGACGCGCACCATTGACACGTTGCTCGCCGACGCCCGAACGGGTGTCAGCGGCGCCCTGGTCCTCCTCGGCGAGCCGGGCATCGGCAAGACGGCCCTGCTGGATCACGCCGCGGCGGCCGGCGACCTGCGGGTCCTGCGGACTACCGGCATCGAGGCGGAGGCCGAACTGCCGTTCGCCTCGCTCCACCTGATGTTCAGGTCGGCGCTCGACCATCTGGACCGCATCCCCGAACGGCAGGCCGCCGCGCTGCGCGGCGCCTTCGGGCTCGGCCCGGCCGGCACGGGAGACCGGTTCCTGATCGGGCTGGCCGTCCTGTCGCTGCTCGCCGAGCTGGCGGAGGACGGCCCCGTGCTGTGCCTGGTCGACGACGTGCAGTGGCTCGACCATGCCTCGGCGGACGCGCTGGTCATCGCGGCCAGGCGGCTGGCCGGCGAAGGGGTGGCGATGCTGCTGGCCGCCCGCGCCGGGTTCACGGCGCCCGGCCTGACGGTGCTGGAGCTGGCGGGCCTGGACGAGGCGGCCTCAGGTGAGGTGCTCGACTCCGCCGCCCGCCCGCTGACCGAGGAGTTCCGGCGGCGCATCCTCGCCGAGTCCGCGGGCAACCCGCTGGCGCTCCTGGAGCTGCCGAAGTCCGGCGAGAGCCAAGGGGAGCTCTCGCTCACCTCACGGCTGGAGGAAGCCTTCGCCCACCAGGTGGACGGGCTGTCGGCGGCGGCCCGCGTCCTGCTCCAGGTCGCCGCCGCCGACGCCACCGCCGAGTCGGCGATCGTGCTGGCGGCGGCGCGCGTGCTGGGCTCCGCTCCCGAGCACCTGGAAGAGATCGGCGCGGCCGGCCTGATCCGGACGGCCGACGGCTCGCGGCTGGAGTTCCGGCATCCGCTGGTCCGGGCGGCCATCTGGCAGCGGACACCACTGGCCCGGCGCCTGACCATCCACCACACCCTCAGCCAGGTCCTGGAAGGCACGGCCGACGCCGACCGCAGCGCCTGGCACCTGGCCGCCGCCACGCTCACCGCCGACGAGCAGGTCGCGGGACGGCTGGAGGAGACCGCCACCCGGGCCCACGCCCGCAGTGGTTACGCGGCGGCGGCCGCGGCCTACGAGCGCGCCGCCGCGCTGAGCCCGTCGGCCGGGGAACGTGCCCGCAGGCTCACCTTGGCGGCCGAGGCCACCGAGTTCAGCGGTCGCTTCGATCGGGCCAGGGCTCTGGCGCTCGGCGCCGGGAGCCCGGGCGCCGAGCTGACCTCCCGGCTGATCCGCGTGCGGGCCTGCTCCGACTACGGCGAGGGCCACCTGCAAGGGGCGCACGCGATGTTGTCGGCCGGCGTGGACCACCTGGCCGCCACCGACCCGGGCTCGGCCGCGTGGCTGCTGCTGGACGCCGCCTCCATGATCTGGCTCGACGGCGACCGCGACATGGCCCACCGTACGGCCGAGCAGCTCGACGCGCTGGAGGTGCCGCCCGGCGACGACGTCGTCCCGGTCCACCAGCTGTGCCGGTGGTTCGTCACGCTCACCCTCGGCCGCCCCACCACCGAGCTGCCGCCGCTGGCCGAGGTGGTGGAGCGCGCCCGCGCCCAGGCCGGACCCGACCGGCGCGGCCTGCTGCTGATCGGCGGACTCGGCCTGGCCGACCAGGACGCCCGCACCCACCAGCTCGCCCTGGCCGCCACCGCCGCCATCCGCGCAGAGGGCCGCGTCGGGCTGCTGCCCCAGGCGCTGACCTTCATGGGCCACGTCGAACACGCCCGCGGCCGCTACGCCGACGCGCGCGCCTTCGCCGAGGAGGCCGTGAACATCGCCGCGGACACCGGACAACCCGCCTGGTCACGCCTGGCCACCGCGTTGCTGGATCAGCTCGCCGCCGTTCAGGGAGAGCCGCTGGACCCCGCCACCGCCACCCCGGCCGCGCTCGCGCTTCTCGACCTCGGCCAGGGCCGTCCCGAGCAGGCGCTGCTCGGGCTGGAGTCGCTGGTGTACGGCAAGGCACGCAACAGAACCCCCGCCATGCACCTGGTGCCCGACCTGGTCGAAGCGGCCCTGCGCAGCGGCAGGAGCGCCCGCGCGGCCGAGCCGTTGGCCCGGCTGGAATCCTGGGCCGGGATGCTGCGCCAGCGGTGGGCCGACGCCCTGGTCTCCCGCTGCCGTGCCCTGCTGGCCACCACCATGGCCCCGGACCTCGGAGCCGACGCGCACTTCCGCGCCGCGCTCGACGCGCACGAGCGCCCCTTCGACCGCGCCCGCACCGAGCTGCTGTACGGCGAATGGCTGCGCCGGGCCCGCCAGACCGGCGATGCGCAGGAGCACCTGCGGGCCGCGCTGGAGACGTTCGAGTGGCTCGGCGCGCGCCCCTGGGCCGACCGGGCACGCACGGAGCTGGGCGCGACCGGCTGGAGCACCCAGCGCAACACCGGCGCCGACCGCTTCGCCCAGCTCACACCACAGGAACGGCAGATCGTCAACCTGGCCGCCCAGGGGCTGTCGAACAAGGACATCGCCGCGCACCTGTTCCTCAGTCCGCGAACCGTCGGCCAGCACCTCTACAAGGCCTTCCCGAAACTCGGCGTGACCGCCCGCGCCCAGCTCGCGGAGCTCGTTCTCCCCTGACGACACCGGCGGACAGGAGCGTCGCGGTGGCGAGGCCGCCCCAGAGGGCGGCCGGGCCGTGGGGTGCGAGAGCGGTGATGACCGCCGGGGAGACGGCGAGGCCGAAGCCGGTGGAGAGCTGGAAGCGGGCGAGGGTGCGTCCCAGGACCTGCGCCGGGGCGAGGGCGGTGACGAGCGCGGTGGCGCTGCCCGCGTAGATGATCTCGCCGAGGGTGCAGACCACGGACACCGCCGCGACGGCCGGGGCGCCCCAGCCGGGTCCCAGGAAGGCGGCCGCGAGGAAGCCGAGGTAGGACGCGGTGAGCACCACCCCGGCGAACGCCAGCACGGACCGGCGGGAGAAACGGGACATCAGGACGGTGACCGGAACCTGCAGCGTGACCACCAGGACCGTGTTGGCCACGAAGATGGCCGCCGACCACACCGGGGACGCGTGCATCTGCGTCACCAGGACCAGAGGAAGCGCGATCTCGGGGACGTTGAGGCAGAAGACGTAGATCACGTTGGCGGCCAGCAGCCCGCGCATCCGGGGTGCGGGCTCGCCGTCCCCGTCCCCGTCCGTGGCCGCGGCGGCGGCCGGATGAGCGTGCACGCGTACCGACCACGCCAGAGCCGCCGCCACGAGGTAGGCGAGCCCGGTGACGGCCGCCAGCGCCTGCAACGCGGCGGCGCCACCCGCCAGGCAGGCGGTGGCGAGGAGCGCACCGGCGCCCAGGCCGGCGTTGCGCAGTGCGCGGCCCCCCGCCAGGGCGGCGTCGCGCTCCCGGCCGTGGGAGAGCGTGGCCACGAGGGCGGCGTGGGCGGCCGGCCAGGCCTGGTTGCCGATGCCGAGGAAGAGCGCCGCCGTCGCGAACAACCAGACGTTCCCCGCCGGGGTGGCCGCCAGCAACACCACGCCCAGCACCCGCACCAGCATCGACGCCGCCACGACCGTGCTGCGCGCGCCCCGGTCCAGCCATCGGCCCACCGCGGGCATGCACCCGAGACCCGCGACGACACCGGCGGTCATGGCGGCGCCGGTGACCGGCCCGGACAGTCCGAGCACCGTCACCCCGTAGAGCAGCAGAAAGGGCCGCAGCAGGCCGGTGCCGAGCGCGTCCACGGCCAGGGCGACGGCGTAGCGGGGGCCTCCGGAGGCGCGGAGGAGGACGCGGAGCTGGACTCCGGTGGTGGGTGCCATGGCGCCAACGGTCGTGCCGGGTCGCCGGACGCGGCACGTCGGTTGACGGAGATCGTCAACCGACGCCGTCATCGGCCGTCCGGCCAGGGATGATGGAGGGATGACGCTGCGCATCGACATCACCGGGCTGCCGGCCGAGCGGCTGCGGTTCGCCGCCTCCCCGCTGGCCGAGCTGACCGCGATGTTGCACGTCCTGGCCGAACCCGGGCATCATCCGCGGCTGGCCGGCTGGGCCGGGGACGTCTGGTCCGGGATGCCGCCGGAGCTGGCCGAGCGGTTGCGAGAGGCGGAGTTCCTCTGGCGTTCCTCGCGAGCCGATTTCCTGGTCCCGGCCCGGCCCCGCCAGACCCTCGCCGAGGAGCTGGACGATGTCGACCGGATCGACGACGAGACCTATGTGACCGCCGCGCTCGTCACCACGTGCGGCAGCAATCGGGTGCACTTCGCCGCGCCGTCGCCGCTCGCCGACGCGACCGCGCGCGAGCGGGCCCTCGACCTGGCCCAGGCGCGCGGCGAACGTCAGGAGGCGTTCGCGGAACGGCTGCTCGCCGACCCGGCCGCGGTGCGGGCGCGGGTGCGCCACACCCTCGAACAGTGCGCCGAGGCGTTCTTCGACGCCGCCTGGACAGGCGTCGCCGTGCGGCTGGCCATCGACCTGCGGCTGAAGAACGACCTGCTGAAGCGCCAGGGCATCGGGGCGGCTCTCGCCTCGGTCTCCGGCGCGGTCACCCTGACGCCGGACGGCAACCGCATCGTCGTGGACAAACTGCAGGACAATGCGACCGCCGCCCACGGCGCCGGGGTCACCTTCATCCCCAGTGACTTCGGCCGCCCGCACCTGGTGGTGGTCCACGCGCCCGGATGGCAGCCGGTGGTGCAGTATCCCGTGGCCGAGCCGGATCCGTCCGAGCCGGTGTCGCTGGAGACGGTCACCCTGCGGCTGGAGGCACTCGCCCATCCGGTACGACTGCGGCTGCTGCGCACCCTGGCCCGCGGCCCGCACACCACCGGCGAGCTGGCCCACGCCTGGGAGCTGTCGCCCCCGGAGGTCTCCCGCCACCTCGCCGTCCTGCGCCGCGCGGGCCTGCTCACGACCCGGCGGCACGGGCGCTACGTCCACTACACGCTCAACCTGCCCGAGATGACGACGCTGGGCACGGACCTGCTGGCGGCCGTCCTGCGCTGACCTCCGGCTCCTGTGTCGTCCGGCAGGCGGCCGGTCACCTGTCAGCTGGTGAAACGTCCCTCACGGGTGTACTTGCAGGCTCCGCTGAGGCAGTTGGGGCTGGACCCCCAGCCGTCGTCGTAGCTGACCCTGCGGTGGAGCTTGATCTTGCCCTTGACCTCTTCCGCCTGGTGCCCGGGGGCGACCTTCTCGTCCGCCTGCTTCCACCAACTGGTGCCGTTCCAGTAGTACAGCCGGTGCCGGGCCCACAGGGAGCTCGGCGAGCCCACCGGCAGGCAGTTGAAGATGAAGCTCTCCGCGCGACGCTCCTTGAAGCCGCCGAAGTCGAGGGTGGTGTACGACTTCGGCGCCAGGCCGGCCTGGGCGTTGTCGTGCCAGAGGTGCGACCCCCAGTGTTCGGCGGTGCACGACGCGGAGAGCACGGCCGCGGCCGGAGCGGTCAGGCCGCGTACGGTGACCGGCTCGCTGGTGATCCGCCGCCCCCGCAGCTCGGCGGGGAGGTCGGCGCCGTGGTCCTCGACGAGGCGCTGGGGCACCGGCACGTCGGGCGGCGTGATCTCCAGGTAGGTCTGCAGGTAGCTGTTGCTCCGGTCCCAGGCGATGAGCGGCGCGCTGCCGATGATCCCGACCTGGGACATCCCCACCTCGTCGGACGGCTGGCTGTCGGAGAAGCTCACGGTGAGACCGGTCGTGTACTCGATGTGCGCCAGGGGGATCTCCCGGTCGCTGTCCTCGGGTTCGGCCGCGGCCGGGGAGGAGGCGAGCATCAGCGTGGCGGCGATGGCGGCGATTGTCCTCATGTCACTCCTTGCGGTTGACGTTGCCGCGCAGAACGTTAGACACCGCCCTTTCAGCAACCTTAAACCTGAGCTCAGCGCACACCGGAGACCCGCGAGGAGAGGGTCGCCTTCGCTTCCCGCCGCCCCGGCTTGTGAGCCGTGGGCCTGCTCCTCACCTCAGGAGCTGGTCGGCGTTGATCTTCACCTCGAACTCGAAACGGTACGGGCTTCCTCCATTGGTCGGCACGGGCCACAGGTAGGGCAGTGGCTGGGTCAGGTCGAAGGAGATGGGCGGGTTGGTCGGCCGGACGGTGTCGACCGGATAGATGGTCCACCGCGGCGTCTGGTCCGGCGTCCCCGTTCCCGAGGTGGGCTGTGCGCTGGGCTGTGAGCTTGGCTGGGGACCCGGGTGGAAGGGCGGCGGGTCGATGTTGACGAACCACATGGTCGAGCGTGGGCCCACATGGGGGGTGCTGGTGCCGCCTCCCCCGCCACCACCGGTGCCGCCGCTCGATCCGCCGCCCTGGGTGGCCGTGGCGGGCAGGTAGTGGCGGTCGCTGGGATCGGCGTCGCACGGCTCCGCCGCCCCGGCCGGTGGGGGCGCCCCGTCGGCCGCCTTGAGGCGCAGCCCCAGCTCACCCGCGATCATCAGGGCGTAGTGACCCGCCAGCGCCTTCTGCCCCTGCTGGTTGGGATGCCCTGTCTGCTGCGTCATGTTGAAGTCGTCCCCTCCCTCGGCGGGAGTCCAGCTGAGGCTGCGAACGTAAGGGGTCTTGGTCCCCAGCTCGTGGCCGGCGAAGGCGTTCGCGAGGTCCAGCATGTCGGTGGCGATCCCGTGGTCGGCCAGGACCTGCTGCGCCTTCTTGATGGAGGCGGTCAGCCGAGGTCCGAGAGTGCGAAGAGGCTCCAGGTCCCCCGAGCTCACCAGCCACCTCATCAGGCCTCCCGGTGTGAGACCTTCCGCCAAGGGCTGGGGATAGTTGACCATCATGATCCTGGCCTTGCCGCTGGTGGCGACGTTCATCGCCCGCACCAGTCGCACCAGACGCGCCGAGAGGGTCGTCGGCTGCGTCAGCGGGCGGACGAACGGCGGACGCGGCGGCTCCGAGTCCGCCCATTCCTGCTCGGAGGTGCGGGTGACGTCGAGCAGCGGCGCGACCTCCGCCACGATGCTGTTCCGGAGGCCGATGTTCTTCGCGAGTATGGCGGTCAGCATGGGCCCGAAGCGGGCGTCGTTGCCGCCGAAGCCGGAGATCACCAGGTCGGTGGCGGCGTCCAGCCCCTCGTTCTGCGGCGGGTTGACGCGGCCGTGGTCGTTCTGGCCCACGAAGAAGTGCTCGGTGGCCGCGCCGGAGGAGGCGTTGAAACGGACGTCGAAGAAGACCTCGGGATTGGCGCGGCGCAGCAGGTCGATGGCCTGCAGGACCGCGGCGTCGGCCGAACGGTGACGGAAGTCCTCGTCGTAGTCGGCCTCGGTGTGACCCTCCGCCGGGACGCGGCCGCCGTTGGGCCCGGGAAGGAAGCGCATGGGTTCGGGCAGGAAGCCGCGCTTGTTGTAGTAGAGTCCCGCCCCCTCCCCCGACATGTACGAGTCGCCATTGATGACGATCTTCACGACCCTCTGTCCGGGCAGCGGGACGCCCTGGCGGAACTGGGCGGGCTTGTCGTCCCCCCAGAACGGCGGCCCGCCCGGCCCGGTCCCGACCGGCGGGCAGGTGTCGGTCGGCGCGTATCGCTGCTTCAGGTACTCCAGGCCGCCGACGGCGGGGAGGTTCGCGAGCGATTCCGCGTCGTAGTCGTCGAGCAGCGGGACATCGGTGATGGGGGCGGCGTGCGCGGGTGTGAAGCCGGAGGTCGCGACCAGGGCCAGGGAGAGTGCTGCGCCTGCCAGCGCACGTGGCAGTGGCCCAGGTAAGAATCTTCGTGACATGCCGTCAACTATGAGCGGCACTCATCTGCGGGTCCTCCTGCTCAGGGAGGAAGCCGTTTCTCCGCCGACTGGCCGCCACCTCTCCTACGACAGGCCGCCGCACCACCACGTCCGTCATGGGTCCTTTGTCCATTCCCGTGGCAGGGGAAGGCAGACATCGGCCAGTTGCGGGGAGTGATCTGGTGACACGTCAACGCCCCCCGGCGAGCGCACTGCTCGGCCGCCGGGTTCCGCGCTTCCCCGAAGGCGGGTCGGTCCGATCAGTTGTGCCCGGCTTCGCCCAAAGCCTTAACGCCCGTCCCGCGAACCGGGCGTGTCTCCCCGTCGAACACGAGCTGCGGAACGCAGCATCGAGCAGTGCGGGCGTAGAACGTCGAGGAGGCACGACCTGCCGTACGCGGGCCGCTCCCCGCGATCGACGGTTGTCGGCTATCGCCCGGTGTGCCGGAGGATCGCGGCGGAGATCCGAGGAATCACCGGCGGCGGGAACCCGTGCCCCATTCCCTCGATGGGCAGGAACTCGCTGCCGGGAATCGCCGCGGCCAGGGCCTGGCCATGAGCGAAGGGCGCCATGGGGTCGTCCGAGCCGTGAATCACCAGAGTCGGAGCGGTGATCGAGCCGACAAGCCCGGAACGGTCGCGGGAGGCGAAGGCCGCGAGGATGTGGTTCTTCGAGGCGTGGCCCGCATCGGTGGCGTTCTCGATCTCCCGCTCGATGATCGCGCGCGTGGCCGCCTCGTCGAACGCCGTCAGCCGTCCGGCGAGAATGCGCGCCAGCTTGAGATGCGACTCGACGTGCTCCTCCCGGGTGCTGGGCGGACTGGCGATCTGTTCGGCGTCCCAGGCGGCCAGCCGTGGATCGCGTACCGTGCCCCGGAAGGTGTTGGTCGCGGGGTCGAGGGGCTCGGCGCTCGACATGATGACCGTCAGGGTGCGCAGCCGGTCAGCGTGTTCGAGCGCGATCTCCTGGGCGATCATGCCGCCCATCGACGCGCCGACCACGTCCGCCGTGGCGATGCCCAAGCCGTCGAGCAGGCCGACCGCGTCCTGGGCGAGGTCGACCATGGTGTAGGGGTTGGCCTCGTAATCCACGCAGCCGGACAGCCCGGTGTCCCGGTTGTCGTAGCGGATGACGTACCGGCCTCCCTCCTGGAGAAGCCGGCAGAGCTCGTCGGGCCAGGTGGCGCCCCGGGCACCGAGCCCCATCACGAGCAGCAGCGCGGGGTCGGCGGGATCACCGAACGTCTCGCACCACAAACGGATCCCGTTGGCCTCGACTATGCGTTCCATCATGTTCTGCCCCTCGTTCTGGCTCGCACCAGTGGCGACGACTGGCGCTACGACGTCCCGTAAGAGGACGAGCGCTCACGGACCGTGCGCCGAGTCCGCTCCCACAGCGCCCCCCTATGGCAAAAAGTATATGCAGATTAACTTTTTGCTTGATCCAGAGCCGTCACAACCCAGCCGGCACATGCAGGACGGCGAGCATCTGGGCCCGCAGGTGCACACTCAGCGCCCGGACGTCGTCGCTCAGCCGGGCGGCGAGCACCGCCGTCACCATCCCCATGACGGAGGTGACGGCGATCCGCGCCGCGAGGTCCGACAGCTCCGGCCGTACCTCGATCAGCAGCCCGACCCACTCCTCACGTATCTGCCGCATCTGGCGGTTGAGCCGCCGCCGATCCTGCTCCGGCAGCCACAGCAGCTCGGCCTGCATGATCAGAGTCAGACTCCGGTTCTCGACGGACGACCGGGAGAACCAGTCCACCAGGGCGATCAGCGCCTCCTGCGGGTCCCGGTCCCGGTCGGCCAGCGCGGCTTGCGTCCCCTCCTGAAGGCGTTCCAGCGACAACTCGATCAGGGCGAGGAGGATGGCCTGCTTGCCGGGGAAGTGCCGGTAGACCGCGGGGCCGGAGATGCCCACCGCGGCCCCGATGTCGTCGATCCCGGTGTCGGCGTAACCACGCTCCACGAAGAGCCGGGCGGCCTGCAGCAGGATGACCCGCTTGCGCACCCCGTGTTTGCGCCCCTGCGAGATGAGGGATTCCAGCTCGTCGGACTCGGCCACGTACGTACCTCTCTGAAAGAAACGGGAACCATGGTTAACATATTGGATAGAGGCTGGCCCAGGCACACCGCGGAGGGCACCCCATCAGCTCCGCCGTTGCCGCCACAACCCTCGTCAACCAGACAAGGCCGCGGCCCGGTCGAGGCGGTCGCGGCCCTCGCGCAGCACCGGGGCCAGCTCCGGCGGACCCAGCACCTCGAAGTCGAATCCGCTGCGCGGTCCTCGTCGGCGCTCTCCTTGCGTCACTCGGCATCGGCCGGGACCAACGGCGCGGCCCAGTGCTTCTTGGTCTGGCACCAGGTGAGCCGGAAGGTGATGACGGCGCGGTTGCGGTCGAGGACCGGGGTGTAGCTCGCCCGCCGCGCCATCGGTGGTGTGGTGGATCCACTGCTGGGGTGGCGGTGGCGACATGCTGGTCGTCTCCCCTGGTGATGCAGGTGCACACCCCTATCGTCGCCCTGTCGCGGGCGCGGCGTTCGGTCAGGCCTTTGGTGCCTGGATGCGTGATCACCGAGGGGGTGCGCCGCGCGAACTGGGAGATCACGCTAAGGGTGATCGACGGGGACAGCAGCGACTCGCCCCGGGCCACCACGCGCACCGCCTGTAACAGCTCGGCCGGGTCGGCGTCCTTGAGCACGAATCCGCTGGCGCCGTCCCGCAACGCCTCGAAGACGTATTCGTCCAGGCCCAAGGTGGTCAGCATGACGACCCGCACCGATGCCGGCGCTGGATCGCCGGTGATCTCCCGCAGCGGGGTCAACGTCCCGTTCGGCAAGGCCGGCGGCCTGCCCGTGACCGGCCGTTACGAGAACGTCGAGTACGACAACCTCGCCGTCTGCCGGCAGCAGAGCAGCACCTTCCACATCCGCAGAGCCGACAACACCGCCGCGACGGTGTTGTTCGGCGACGGCACCCAGGGCGACGTCAGCGCGTCGAGGAACGTCACCGCGTCCGGCCGGCCGCGAGCGCGGCGTGGTGGTCCTCACCGACGGCACGATCTCTCCCGTCGCCGGCCAGGCCGCGATCGTGCCGGCGACCGAGGTGAGCGAGACAGGTTTCAGCACCGAGACGAGCCTGAGGGCGGCACGCCCAGCCGTTCCACGACACGGGCCAGGCAGCGTGCGGAGCTGGACCAGCATGCCCAGCCGATCGACAGGGCCCCGGCCGCCGGGACTCGTGAACGCGGCGTCGGCCGCCGTCGGCGTGAACACCGGGTGGTCGGTGAGCACCTGCTTGACCTCGGCCGGTCACGGCTTGGAGGGAACGGCCATCCGGCAGCAACGCGGCCGGCGGCGCGCCCACCGCGTGCCGCGACGCCGAACAGACCGGTTACCGTCCCCGGTCGCAGCCGCACTCCGACCAGGGGGCCGCCCCCGGGCAGCGGTCCCCGCCGGACGCGTGTCTCCGGACCGGCCGGCCTGCTCCGTCAGGCATGACCAGCAGATCGACGGCGGGATGCGGCAACCCTCTCGGCACCACTTCCCCGCCACCAGGTGGGCCAGGTCGGCGGGCACGGGCAGAGTGGTCGCCAGTGCAGTCAACCCGACGACCGCCACGTCCGCCAGCGATCAAGCGGCCCCAGGACGGGCACCGCGACATCGAACTCACTGCCCGTCTTGGCCGCCGTCGCGGGCGCGGCGCCAGATTCGATCAGCCGATCGGTGGTGCCAGGTACTCCAGCGCATAACCCTCGCCGGACGGGCTCACGCGGGCGATGCCGGGTGAGTCGAGGTGGGCGCCCGCCACGAAGTGCTGCGGCCGGATCAGCTGTTCCAGAAGGCCCGCTCGTGCGGCACGGGCCTGGGACTGGTCGCCGTCGAACTCCCACGACACCTTCGGCCGGTCGAACTGGAGCGTGGGCACATGAACGGTGTCGCCCCAGACGAGAAGGCGGCCGGCGCCGCTCCTGACCTCGTAGACGGTGTGACCGGGTGTGTGGCCCGGTGTCGGGATCGCGGTGGCCCAGTCGTTGATCGCCACCTTCTCCGACACCGGCACGACCCGGTCGCGGATCGGCTCCAGCCGCCCCCTGAACACCGAGGTGTCGCCCGCGCCGATCCACACGCGTTCGAGCCCGGGGAACGCCTCCGCACCCTCCGGCGTGATCAGGCCGCTCACGTGGTCCTCGTGGTTGTGGGTGATGGCCACGTCGGTGACCTGCGCGCGGTCGATCCCCGCCTCGTCGAGCGCGTCGTAGATCAGCCCCATGGTGGGGTCGTGCCAGACGTCGGACGCGCCGGTGTCGACGAGCAGCGACCGCGTGCCGTCGGTGACGAAGAAGGCGTTGACCGCCAGGCGCAGGTTGTCCCCGGCCAGCGGGACGGCGGCCGGCAGCTCGTCGAGCGTGCGCCCGTCCTCGTCGCGGAGCCGTGTCGGGGGCATGTCGATGTACCCGTCCCGCAACGAGACCACCTGTAGATCGCCGAATTCGAACGTGGCATAGAGCCGGCCACTCGACATCAAACGCATGGAAACCTCCGTCGTGCTGGACGCACAGCGCGCCCGTCTTCAATAGAAGACTCTATCTCCTTTAGAAGAAACCCTACACTGTGCACAGCGACGTACCCATCGATCGAGGAGCACGGTGATCGAGCAACACGGCAACGCGGCCGGACCAGAGCACGGTGACGACCTGGCCGGCGCGTTCGGCGGCAACGTGCGGCGACGCCGCGAAGAGGCGGGCCTGACGCTGGAGCAGCTGTCCGCGCAGTCGTCGGTCAGCCGGGCGATGTTGTCCAAGGTCGAGCGCGGTGAGAAGAGCCCGACGATCGGCGTCGCGTCCAGGATCGCCCACGCGCTCGACGCGTCGCTCTCGGACCTGATCGGCGCGCCGGCCGCCGCGTCCGGGGTGGCCATCGTCATGCGCAAGGAGGATCGCCCGATCTTCCGTGACCCGGAGACCGGCTTCGAGCGGCACATGGTGTCAGCGGCCCCGGGCGCGGGAGGCGCCGAGATGATCATCCACCACCTGCCCGCGCAGGTCTCCACCGGGCTGCTGCCCGCGTATCCGCCGGGCACGGAGAAGCAGCTCGTGGTGCTGGACGGCACCCTCACCGTCGCGATCGGCGGGATCGTCGAGACCCTGAACGCGGGCGACTCCCTGTTCCTCCAGGCCGACGCCGACCACGGCTTCGCCAACCGCACGAACGCCCGCTGCGAGTACATCATGTTCATCTCGCGCAGAACCTGATCGGCCGCGGCTTCCCGGCCTGGACGTGCTCGATCCATCGTCTGATGTCAGGCTGGGTACGTTCAGGTCGGTCCCCTGCGCCTTGGAGGTCTGATGCGGGCGGGCGTCGTGGTCACGGCACACCCCGGCGTGGAGGACCTCGCCGTGCGGGCCGAGGAGCTGGGCCTGCACAGTTTCTGGGTCAACGACACCCCGATGGTCCACGGCGACCCCTTCATCGCCCTGGGGCTGTGCGCGAAGGCCACCAGCCGCATCAGGCTGGGCATCGGCGTGACCTCACCGGCGCTGCGCTCGGCCCCGGCCGCCGCGAGCGGGTTCGCCAGCCTCAACGCCCTGGCCCCGGGCCGGATCATCTGCGGGATCGGCACCGGCAACACCGCCCGCCGCACGCTGGGCATGCGGCCGACCACGGCGGCGACGATGGAGAACTTCACCGCCGCCCTTCAGGACCTGTGCGCCGGACGGAGCACCGAGTACCGCGAGGGCGACCGGGTGCGCGACGTCCGGTTCCTGCACGCCGGGGCGCACGTGAACACGGCCGACCCGATCGAGTTCGTCGTGGCCGCGCAGCTCGGGCCGAAGGCCGCCGCCGTCGCCGGCCGCCGCGGCACCGGCCTGATCTCCTTCGGCCTGCTCGACCCCACCGCCTGGCACGCGCTGCACGACGCCCGCCGCCGACACAGGCGCCTTCGCCGAGCGACTCGGCCCTCAGGAACGCGAGGCGGTGCGGCGACTGCTCGACCGGCGCGGCACCACCGCCACCGCACCCGATCGGCACACCAAGCTCTACCCCGACTATCTCGGACGCATCGCGCCGCAGGACCGGGACCTGATCCTGCCCTCGCTGATGAACACCCTGGCCCTGGTCGGCACCCGCGACGACCTCCGCGCCCGCATCGCCACCCTGGAACGGGCCGGCATCGACGAACTGCTCATCCAGCCGGTGATCGACCCACCCGCCGAGATGGCCCAGCTCGTGGGCCTCCTCACCTGAGCAGATCGTCCTCGTCCCGCACATGCGCCAAGGCGGCCCCGGAGGGGGGCCAAGGCCGGTTAACGGGCTGGGCGGGCGATCAGGGCCTCTATGCCGTCCAGCAGGAGGTTGAGTCCGAACCGGAAGTCGGCGTCCTCCGTCCAGCCGGTGGAGTCCCTGAGCAGGCCGGAACGCATCATGGCCGACAGTGCCGGGTACGTCGCGGGGTCCAGGACCTCGGTGAGTGTCTCGCCGTACTCGGCGGCCCCCTTGGCCCTGGCCGCGAGCTCCGTGCCGCCGGAGCCGAGCGAGTGCGTGAGGGTGGCGTCGGTGAGAGCGTAGCCGCTCAGCACCGTGGCGGCGTTGAACTTCTGGGCGTCGCCCAGCCCGGTGTCGGACAGCGCATCCAGGGCCCGGTCGAGCCAGAGCAGTCGCCGTGGGCCCATGGGCGGGGTGCTCTGGCGCAGGTCCAGCAGCCAGGGCCGGGACAGCAGGAGGTCGCGGGTGAGCCGGGTCCACGTGGCGAGGTAGTCGCGCCAGGACAGGTTCCCGCGTTCGGGCGGTGGGGGCACGGCGCTGTCCGCCATGACGGTCAGCAGTTCGTCCTTGTTGCCGACGTACCGGTAGAGCGCCATCGGAGCGACGCCCACCTGGGCGGCGACGTTGCTCATGGAGACGGCGGCCAGCCCCTCGGTGTCGGCGATCTCGATGGCGGCCGTCGTGATCGTGGCCAGGTCCAGGCGCGGCCTCGGGCCTCTGCGCGTGGTGGGTTCGCGGCCCCACATCCGCGCCACGACGGGTGGCAGCTCTGCCATCGAACATCCTCTCGTGCGGTCGGAATCTGTGTACGTCCTATAGTCTAGTAATTGCGTATGTCGTACAGAGTAGAGCGTATATACAACGGGAGGCGTCATGGAGATCCGTACGTTCGCGCCGAGCGACCGCGCCGAGCTGCGCGAGCTGTTCGAGCGCGTGGGCGAGGGCGAGGGCGCTCCCACGGCGTCGCTGTGGGGGCACGTGGACTCGGAGGCGGCCGTCTACCTGGACCCCTACATGGAGCTGGAGCCGGACTCGCTCTTCGTCGCCGTCGCCGGGGGCGCCCTGGTGGGCTACCTGACGGGATGCCTCGACAGTGCGAGGTTCCCCGGCGAGGGCGAGCGCATGGAGCAGGCGATGCGGACCTACCGGCTGGTCTTCCGTCCCAGGCCAGCGGCCTTCTTCGCGCGCAGCCTGGCCGATCTGGCGTGGGCCGCGGTCCGCAGGCAGCCCGGGGTCGGCGAGTTCGCCGACGCCAGGTGGCCCGCGCACCTGCACATCAACGTGGCACCCGAGGCGCGAGGGACCGGCGCCGCCGACGGGCTGATGAGCCGATGGCTCGACCGGCTCAGGAAGGCCGGATCTCCCGGCTGCCACCTGCAGACCCTGGTCGAGAACACCCGGGCGGTGCGGTTCTTCGAGCGCATGGGTTTCGCCGAGCACGGCCCGGCACCACTGGTGCCCGGCCTCCGGCACGACGGCCGGCGGGTCCACCAGCGGACGATGATCTGGAGTGCCGGCCGCGCTGTCGAGGAGGCCGGAGCGCGGACGTCCGCCGAACGTCACTAGTCCCAGCCGCACCGGGCCGTAGGGGCTGACGTGCCCGGGGACCGGCGTGCGCCCACCGACGACGAGCCGAAGCAGTGACGATCAGCGCACCCTGGGCCGGCTGCCGGGCCGGGGTCCTGGGATTCCTCGTAGACCCTGGTCTTGGTGGGCCATCGCCGGTGCGCGGCCTCACCGCTCGGACGGCACCTGCGCGCGCCCCATCAGGACCCGCAAGCCCTCCAGCAGGTCCGCCGGAGCCGGCGCGCCGTCCGGGTCCACCAGCCACTGCGCCGCCAGGCCGCCCACCAGCGTCTGGATCACCGCCCCCACCTTCTCGGAGTCGGAGCCGAACAGCTCCGCCAGCCCCAGCCTGGCCTGCCGTCCCGCCTCCGCGAACGACTCGCGCAACTCGGGGGTGCGCGCCATGTGCGCGACCAGCTCGAACTGGATCACCCAGAGCGGCCTGGCGCGGGTGAAGGACTCGATGACCTTGGCCCAGGTCGTCTCGAAGTCTCCCGGCTCGGCCAGGGCCCGGCCGAGGTCGTCGGCCCATTCCTGCATCGCCTCCACCACCGCCTCGTTGAGCAGCGCGTCCTTCGTGCCGTAGTGGTAGCCGATCGCCGCCAGGCTGACCCCGGCCGCGGTGGCGATGTCACGTGCGGTCGTGTGGAAGTAGCCCTTCTCGTAGAGGCAGAGCTTGGCGCCGTTCAGAAGATCCTCTCGATTTCCCATGACGCCATCTTACACATCCGTGTTGCACATCTGTCTAACACGTGCGTACTATTCGGGACATGAAGAATATCCTGATCTCCGGCGCCAGCATGGCGGGCACGACCCTGGCCTACTGGCTTCGCGAGCACGGCTTCACCCCGACTGTCGTCGAGCGCGCCACCGATGTCCGCGAAGGCGGCTACAAGGTCGACATCCGGGGCGCCGCCCTCGACGTCGTCGAGAAGATGGGCCTGCTGGAGGAGATCCGTGCCCTCCGCACCGACGTCCGCACCGGCTCGGTCGTCGACGGCGAGGGCCGCAAGGTGGCCAGCATGGACGGCGACAGCTTCGGCGGCCGCGTCCACCAGGACGCCGAACTGCACCGCGGCGACCTCGTCCGGCTCCTCCACGAGGCGACTGACGGCGTCGAGTACGTCTTCGGCGACTCCATCGCCGCCATCGACGGCACCCGGGTCACCTTCGCCGGCGGGCTCGTCCGCGACTTCGACCTCGTCATCGGCGCCGACGGACTGCACTCCAACACCCGCGCCCTGGCCTTCGGGCCCGAGGAGCGCTTCGTCCACGACATGGGCTACAACGTCTCGATCTTCAGCGTGCCCAACCACCTCGGGCTCGACCGCGAGGAACTCACCTACGTCGGCCCCGGCCGCACGGCGCTGCTCTACAGCACCCGCCAGGACACCGGCGCGAAGGCCATGTTCCTGTGGGCCACCGCCGGCAGGGCAGGCGACCGCGCCGAGCAGCAGCAGGCCCTGGCCGACGCCTACCGCGGATCAGGCTGGGAGGTGCCGCGCCTGCTGGAGGCCATGACCGGCGCGCCCGACTTCTACTTCGACTCCATGAGCCAGGTGCGCATGGACACCTGGCACGCCGGCCCGGTCGCGCTGGTCGGCGACGCGGCCTACTGCGCCTCGCCCGCCTCCGGCCAAGGCACCAGCCTCGCGCTGGTCGGCGCGTACGTGCTGGCGGCCGAGCTCAAACGGGCCGGCGGCGACCACACCATCGCCTTCCCCGCGTACGAGGCGCGGATGCGCTCCTTCGTCGAGGCCAACCAGGCCCTGGGCACCGCCAACATCAAACGGATGGTCCTGTCGAGCCGTTCCCAGGTGCGCCTGTCGATGCTGATGCTGCGCCTGGTCGGCCTGCTGCCCGGCAAGGACCGGATCATGGCCAAGGTCGTCGAGCCCATCCACCGCGCCGCCACCGCCATCGACCTGCCCACCTGGTGACACCTCGCGGCCCGCGAGCCTGCGCAGAAACGACTCGTGTCCCCTGCCCTCGAAGTGAGCCTGACATGTCAATGATCGTAGAAACGGCAGTCGTCCACGAGATCGACGCCGAGACCATCATCTCGCCCACCGCCACCGGACGACTGCTGCTCGACTCCAGCGACACCGGCGGCGCGCTGAGCACCATCAGGATGACGCTCGCTGACGGCGCCGACGGCGCCGTGCCCCACCACCACGCCACCTCGACCGAACTCTTCTACATCCTGGACGGCAGGGCGCGCGTCCTGGCAGGCGAGGAGATCGTGACCTTGGAGGCGGGCGACGTGGCGTCCGTGCCCCCGTTGACGCCCCATGCCTTCGCCGCGGCCCCCGGCTGCACAGCCGACCTTCTCATCATCGTCGCCCCTGGCATTCAGCGCTTCGAGTACTTCCGCCTGCTCGACCGCCTACGCAAAGGCGAGGCCACGCTCGAGGAACTGCTGGCCTCCCAGGACCTTTACGACAACCACTTCCTCGACAGCCCCGCCTGGACCCGCGACCGCCAGGCGTCCTGACCCCATCAGCTTTGAAGGAGATGTTCTGATGTCCGCAAAGGTGCCATCTCGTACCACTGTCGGTGTTGTTCTCGCTTTCGTCGGCGCCCTGTTCATCGGCTATGTCGGGGTGAGCTATCTGCTGGCCCCTCAATCCATGGCGCCCAACTTCGGCCTGCCGAGCTGGCCGCATGGCGAGGGTGCGGGATTCCTTGCCGTCAAGGGAGTCCGGGATCTGGCGTCCGGCCTGGTGATTCTCGCGGTCCTGATGACTGGCAACCGCCGGGTCCTGGGGTGGGTGATGCTGGCTGCGGCGCTCACCCCGATCGGCGACATGTTCATCGTGCTGCTCTCCGGTGGAGACCCCGCAACCGCCTTCGGCGTGCACGGCGCCACCGCCGCGGCGGTCGTCCTCGCCGGCGGCCTGTTGCTCAGCGGTTCCCGGACCGGGTCACCACGACCCGTCGCTTGACGGGCCGGCCCCCCGGCGTGGCGTTCCCCCGCGTTTGGGGCGGGCTGTGGGGTGGCGTCATGCGATGATCTTGGCGACCAGGCGGACGAGGGTGTCGCGAGCGTTGTCCGCACCGTCCTGTCCCATGATCATGTGAACGAGCTGCGGCGTGGCGTACCACCATCCGGCCAGGGCGATCACAGCGTGGAGCAGTTCGCTGGGCGCGAAGTCCGCGTTCAGGGCACCCGCCTTCTGGGCGGCGGCGAGCGCTGCCAGCTTGGAGGCGTAGTGGGCGCCGCGCTGCTCCCCCGCCGCGATGGGGCCGGCGGCGCGGTGCAGCCCCTCCCAGTGCAGCAGACGGATGAACTGCGGATGCTCACGGTGGTAGTCGTACACGCGGCCGGCGTACTCCGGCAGGTCGCCGGCCAGGGCGTCGTCCAGCGGCACGGCCTCGGCGAGCTGTTTCAGCGCCCAGGTCAGCACGGCGGCGAACAGTTGCTCCTTGTTGCCGAAGTACTGGTAGATGCGCTCCTTGTTGACGCCTGCGGCGGCGGCCACCCGATCCAGCCGGGCCGCCTCCGGGCCGTGGTCGGCGAACTCCCGCACCGCCGCGTCCAGCAGGAGCTGCCGCGTCCTCTCCGTGTTCCAGGCCATGGCCGAAGCATAGCCGAAAATCCAACTGGACAGTTGGAGTCTGTCATGCCAGTATCCAACCAGTGAGTTGGAAATACACTTCGAAGGGCTTGATCATGACTCCCGCTCCCTCCGTTCACCGTCGCGCCGCGATCACCTGGCTGTCGGTCTATTCGATGATCATGCTGGTCCAGGTGGTGATGGGGCCCGTCCTCGCACCGCTGCCGCTTCCGCTGCGCACCCTCGTCCTCACCGGCATCGTGGTCCCCGCCGTGGTGTACGCCATCGTCCCCGGCCTCCTCCGCGTCCACACCCGCTTTCACCGGCGCCCCCGCTGACGCCGGAAGACCAGGTGTCAGTTTTCGAAGTCGTCTGCATGTGACCTGCTCTTTCGTGGCGTCACCTGTCCATAGGTCCTGGTCACCGCATTGAGGACGACCGCGTGATCCGCGCGGACGGCCAGCACCACCCGGCCGCCCTGATCATTGACCAGGGCGTCGATGAACGCCCGTTGTTCGCCCGGGTCCTGGCACAGTGTGAACGTCTCCTCGAACTGGTCGACCACGACCACCTCGCCCGCGCCTGCCTCCGGCAGCGCCGCCCGCGGATGGGCGCCCGGCGTCACCACCCGCACCACGCGCGGCCGCAGCCTCGGCACCAGCCCCGCACGCAGCAGCGAGGACTTGCCGCCGCCTGACGGGCCCACCACCACGACCAGACGATGCGCGTCCACCAGTTCGGCCACCCGCTCGACCAAGCCGGTCCGGCCGAAGAAGTACGCCTGATCGGCGGTCTCGAACCTGGCCAGTCCCCGATACGGCGCCCGCGCCACGTCGTTACCTGCGGGGGTGGCCTCACGGAGGGCCGCGAGGATCTCCTCCCATCGGGTTCGCCACTGCTCGATGTCCCCGCCGCACGCCTGAACGTAGGCCAGGGTGACCGGCAGGGTCGGCAACCGATCCCCAGCGGCGGCCTGCGCCAGAGTGGCGGCCGAACACGGCACCCTCGCGGCCATCGCGCGATAGGACGGGCCGCCTGCCTCATGCCGGAGCTTGCGCAGTGCCACGGCGAAGGCGGCTACCGGGCCGTCCGCCGGATCGACCGGTCGTTCACACGATCCCCCATATCCCCGAATACGGGCAAACCAGCACAACGTACCCAGCCAGGTGGAGTTGATCGAGTTTTGTCCAGGCGGCGAATCGGGCTTCCAGACAATTCAGCAGCCACCAAGACTGGCCCCTGCCTGCCGTTATCCGCTCGGCGGGCTGACGTTTCACGACCTGGGCCGACCCAGGCAACAAGCGAGGAGAACTCATGCTGAGAAGGCTCATCCCGGCCGCCGTCGCCGCCGCCTCCCTGGCAGGGCTGGCGTTCGCGTCACCTGCGAGCGCTGACAGCCTTTCCTCTTCCACCCAGTACGGCTGCGCGGCCGGAGACTTCTGCGTGTACTCGACAGAGGTCATCTCCGCGGGAACGAAGATCAGCATCGGCCGGGGCGAAGATTATGGGCCGGTCAGCGTGGCCAGCAGCCCGTACAAGGGCGTCCGATCCTTCTTCAACAACGGCGTGGTCGCCACCTATGACCACGTCCTTGTCTCATACGTCTACTCGAACGGTGCCGCCTTCTCGAAGTGCATTCACCGCGCGGAGGACGGTGACCTCGGGGCGGGACACGAAACGGTCGACTCCCCCGTGACCGTCACCCGGATCCAGTGGAGAAAGGAAAACTGCGCCGCATAGTCCGAATCCGCCGATAATCCAGCGGAACCGGTCCGGTCCGACGCCACGGAGGCCGCCGGACCGGACTGCCGTGGCCGCGCGACCCGGGACCGCCCCAACCGGGCCTGGGTCGCCGACTGGGCTGTCCGATAGGGCGCTGGCGGTATGGCGGTGTGCACCCGCCGAGCTCAGCGTTCAGGCGCTCGAACTCGACCAGCGCGGCCACCAGGGACCCAGCAGACACTCCACCAGCCGCCAAGACCAGCCCCTGCCTGCCGCTACCCGCTCGGCGGGCCGTCCCTTTCCCAACCTGGGCTTGCTCAGGCAACGAACGAGGAGAACTCATGCTGAAAAGGCTCATCCCGGCAGCCGTCGCCGCCCTCTCTCTGGCCGGGTTGGCGTTCGCGTCGCCGGCGAGCGCGGCACCCCTTCCCGACGGCATCTACGACTGCCCACGGGGATCCTTCTGCATGTATACGGAAGATGGGAGGCGGATCATCATCGGCTCGGACGAAGACTGGGGGCCGGTCAGCCCGGCCAACAGCCAGTACAAGAATGTCCGATCCTTCTTCAACAACGGCGTGGTCGCCCCCTATGACCACGTCCTTGTCTCATACGTCTACTCAAGCGGCACCGCCTACGCGAAGTGCATTCACCCCGCCGAGGACGGTGACGTCGGGGCGGGACACGAGACGGTCGACTCCCCCGTGACCGTCACCCGGATCCAGTGGAGAAAGGAAAACTGCGCCGCATAGTCCGAATCCGCCAATAATCCAGCGGAACCAGTCCGGTCCGACGCCACGGAGGCCGCCGGACCGGACTGCCGAGGCCGCGCGACCCGGAACCGACCAACCGGGACCGGATCGCCACCTGGGCCGTCCCGGGGTCGAGGATCCCGCTGCAGCTCATCACGGGTAAAACCCCCGCACCACCGGGCGCTACGTGAAGCCATCGCCAAGGTCACCGAGGTCCTGGCGCCGTCCGGTCGTACCCGGCCGGCCGGAGCTGTGGGAGGTCACGGCCGTCACGTCACGGCTCGCGGACAGGCGAAGAAGCCCCAGGTCGCTACCGCTGATTCCGGCACTCAGCCTCCTCGAAGGCCCTTCTACGCCTGGGGGTCGAGGAAGACTCTGCCGATCGGGCGGTCCTCGACGACCCGGCGCTGTGCCTCGGCGGCCTGCTCCAGCGGATAGATCCGGTCGATCGCCGGTCGCAGGGCGCCTGCGGCCAGATGCCCGAGCAGGGTGCCGTAGGCGTCGGCGAGTTCCTGCTGGGCGAACGCGGTGAACAGGAATCCTTCGAGTCGGGCGGTCTTCCAGATCAGGTCGGTGACGTCGATGGCCGCTTTGGTGCCGGCCGTGTATCCGATGCTGACCACGACCCCGCCCTGACGCAACGCACCGAGCGCCTGACCGATGAGATCGCCGCCGAGACCGTCGAGGACGGCGTCCACGCCGGCGCCGTCGGTCAGCCGGGCGACGCCGGAGGCCAGTGTTTCGGTTTCGAGGTCGATGACGTCGAGGCTGTCGGTCTGCGGGAGCGCCGCGAGACGGTCGGCGCCGCGGGAGGTGGAGATGACCCTGGAGGCGCCGAGGAGCGGGGCCACCTGCGCCGCGGCCGAGGCCACCGCGCCGTAGATGCCGGGCGCCAGCACGACCTGCCCCGGCTGGACGCGGGCGACTTCAGTGAGCGCCAACCAGGCGGTCAGATATCCCGCACCGGCCGCCAGGGCCGCGGCCTCGTCATCGCCGACCTGCTCCGGGATGGGAACGAGGTGGCTGGACGGCACGGCCGCCTCTTCCCGCCACGTGCCGTCGAGTTTCGTCCCGTAGCCCCAGCCGCACAGCAGGACGCGCGTCCCGGGCGCGGGTCCGGAGGCGCCGGGGTCGGTCACCCGGCCCACGGCGCTGGCGCCGGGGACCAGCGGCAGCGGTTTGCGCATCGACGGGGGCAGCACACCGTTGCGGACCTTGTCGTCGAGTGGGCTCACCCCGGCACGGGTGATCTGGATCAGCACCTCGGCGTCGTCCGGCGTCGGTCGCGGCACCTGGTCGATCCGCAGGTTCTCCAGGCCGCCGAACTCGTGGACCCGTACGGCGCGCATCATGCCAGCCGCTGCGCGTTGAGCCAGACGGTGCCCGGGTTGAGGCGGTCCGGGTAGCGCTGGGTCATCTCGTCGAAGAACGCCCGGGGGGTGGGCTTGGCGGCGACCACCTCAAGAGCGGTACGCAGGTATTCGGCGGTCTCGTCGAGGATGCGTGGATCGTCCGGGCGATCCGGATCCTTGTGCCCGGCCACCACCGCTGCGGGCCGCAGGGCGCGGACCGTCTCGATGGCGTGGAGCCAGGCGTCGATGCCGCCGTCGAACCCGCCGTCGGCGAGGTACTGGTGCACGTTGTTGTACGCGACGTCACCGGCGACGACCAGGCCGAGCACCGGTACGTGCAGCACGGTGGAGTCGTCGCCGTCACTGTGGCCGACCTCGATCGGACGCAGCTCGTGCCCTTCGAGCACGAGTCCCCCGGCCGGCACCGGCTGGGCGGTCACCCGCAGGTCGGGAAGCTGCCCGGGGAACAACGTGTCCCAGAACGACCGGCGCCGCCCGCTGATCGAGGCGTGCATCAGCCGGATCGTGCCCTCGGTGGCGACGACCACCGCTCCCGGAAAACGCTCGGCCAGCAGCGACGCGCCGAACCAGTGATCACCATGACCATGGGTGATGTAGACGTGGGTCAGATTCTTGCCGGAGCGTTCGACCCGGTCGCCGACCTGCCGGGTCTGCTCGACGGTGAAGGGCGGGTCGACCAGGATCGCGTCGCTCGCGCCGTGGATGAGCGTCGTCGAGAGCGGCGACCACTGCTGTGGCGCGCCGGTCGGAAGCGTGCCGCTCGTGGGGATCTGTCCTGATACCCACACTTCATACGATGGCTCCGCGGTTGTGCTCACCTTGGGCATGCTTGCTCCTTGCCGCCAAGCTACTATCAATAGGCAAGAAGCTATCTAAAAGATAGTAATCCTGGAAGGTGAGTCATGTCACATCGCCAGCTGGATCCTGACGACATCCGGCCGTACTGCCCGTACTACGCCGCGGCGATGGACACCCTGAGTCGCCGCTGGGCCGCGACGGTGCTGCGCGCGCTGCTCGGCGGGGCCACGCGGTTCAGCGACATCGCGGCGGCCGTTCCCGGCATGACCGACAAGCTGCTGTCGCAGCGCCTGAAGGATCTGGAGGCCGACGGGCTCGTCGAGCGGGTCGTGCAGGCCACCACTCCGGTACGGGTCGACTACCGACTGACCGAGAAGGGCGCCGCGCTCGGCGCCGTGCTGCTCGACCTCAACCGCTGGGCGCTGGACTGGATCACCCTCCCCACCAACCCTTGAGGGGCGCTCGCCCGGCGGGTGATGCATTCGGGAAGGAGCGCGCCCGGGGCGGCGGAAAGGTGGTCGGATACCTGGGGCTCATCCACCGGGGGGACGAAGATGTTCCACCTGCTGTTCGTCGGCCGTCAGTCGATGCGCTGGCAGATCGTCACCGGCAGTCGTGGCGACCAGGTACGGGTGGCCTCGTCGTAGGCCTGCGCGTAGCCGTTCTTGCCTCCGGCGCAGGGGGCGGCGATGGTCGTCTCCACGTAGACGGCGCCGCCGGGCGTGACCGGGTGGGTGCGGGCGATCACCCACCTGGAGAACTTCGTGACGCCGTTGTTGAACTTGACGGTCACGAAGACGCGGCGGTCGACGGTGAAGTTGCCGCCGGCGACCTTGAGGTGGTCGTTGAAGGTGTAGGTGAACAGGAACGAGCGCGCCCGGGCGAGATCGTGGGCGTGGCTGGGGTTGTTGATGTCGGAAGGCGTGGGCGGCGACGCGTTCGCGGCGACGCTCATGGCCGGGACGGCCAGGGCGATGGCCGCGGCGGTGGCGGTCAGGCCGAACAGGGTACGCAAGCTGCGGTTCATCGGATCCTCCTTTTGTATGGGGACTTGACCACCATTGAGAAGCAGACCGCCTGCAACGCACTTTCAACGGCCCAACCTGGTTCGGGCACGGCGAACGGCGCGTGCCATGAGCTCCGAACGCGTCCAGCCGTACCTCGCCGTAGGGCTGGACGTGCTGCCGAAACAGCGGCGTCAGCTCGTCCCAGACGCATGCGCGGCGCCGACCGTTGATACGCTCTCAGGCGTGATCGAGAAGTTCATCCGTCTTCGCCGTAGCTGAAGCGGTCTGCCCGCCGGTCGTTCGACGACCGGCGCGATCTGAGGCGACCCCGCGGACAGGTGCGGTGGCACAAGCCGCGCACCACATGGGTTCCGCCCGCAGCCGACCGCCGGCCTTGTCCCACGGCTTGTCCTGTCGCGTTCTCACCCGGCAGCCGCACGCCGTTCCCGGCAAACGCTCGCCTACCAGGCCCACCATGACCTCGACGCGTGGGCGACCGAGCCGTCCACGCTGGCCGACGTCACCCTGCGGGACAACGTGGACGCGGTCGTCGACGTGGTCCGGCGCGTGGCGGAGCACGGGCCCGTGGTGCTGGTGGCGGCCAGCCTCGGCGGCCTGACCATCAGCGGTGTGGGCAACGTCATCCCCGACCTGGTGGATCGGCTCGTCTACATCTCCGCCTGGTCGTGCGTGCGGCGCGCCGACCCGATCGAGTACATGCAGGAGCCCGAGTTCGCCGGCAACCTGATGGCCCCACTGGCCGCGTTCAACGTCGGCGACCCCGCCCGGCTCGGCGTCGGCCGGGCCAACTACCGCACCGCGGACCCGGAACTGCTCAACGCGCTCAAGGCCGCCACCATGGCGGACGTCAGCGACGAGCAGTTCCGTGCCTTCCTCAACATCCTGCAGCCGGACGAGTCCATCGCGGTGATGACGGCACCTGGGGCACCATCGCCCGCACCTACATCCGCCTGGCCGGCGACCGCTCACTGCCGGTGGCCATGCAGGACAGGCTGATCGCCGAAGCGGACGCCCTGACACCCGGTAACCCGTACGACGTGCACACCCTGGACGCGTCACATGAGGGGTTCGTGTTCAGGGCCGATGAGGTGGCCGCCCTTCTGGACCGGGCCGCGATCTAGCAAAGGGCCGGGGACGGCCGCCGGCCATCCCCGTTCCGTCCCTTCGGTCAGGCCGGTCCGTACGGCGCACGCCGGGACGAACCTGGCCTGCTGCGGGGCGATCCTGGTGGCGAGGCTGTCCCCCCGATGAACGGGACCTCCTGCCCGTGCGAACGAGACGGTTGGCTGGAAAGCACTCGGGCAGGGGCCGTGGCAACGGAAGGCCCTGCGGATGCCCTGGCTTCTCCGAGGACGGAGCCGGTCGGGCCCAGGTCCGGAAACAGGAGCAGTGGGACCGCCCGGTGCTCGACGCGCTCCTGGCCCGGTTTCAACGACTTTCGAAGGAAATTCATATACGTGGCGTAGTCCTGCATGCCCCCGGTGACGTCCGTGTCGACGAGCGGACGGACCCGGCGATCGTCCAACCCACCGACGCGATCATCCGCGTGACCGCGGCGTGCGTGTGCGGCTCGGACCTGTGGCCCTACCGCGGGATCCGGAAGCTCGACGGGCCGGCTCCGATGGGCCGCGAATACGTCGGCGTCGTCGAGGAGGTCGGCAGCGAGGTCACCACGATCAAGCCGGGCCAGTTCGTGGTCGGCTCGTTCTGCGCCTCCGACAACACCTGCGAGATCTGCCGCTCGGGCTACCAGAGCGCCTGCGTCCACCGCGTCCTCATGGGCGCGATCGGCACCCAGGCCGAGTACGCCGTCGCCGCAGAGGCCGGACCTGGCAGGACCGTCGCGGTCGTCGGCGACGGGGCCGTTGGCCCGTGCGCGGTGCCGGCCGCCAGGCAGCTCGGCACGGAACGTGTCATAGCGATGAGCCGCCACGAGCCGCGCCAGAACCTGGCCCTGCGGTTCGGCGCCACCGCCCTCGTCACCGAACGCGGCGACGAGGGCGTGGCCCGGATCAAGGGGCTCACCGGCGGGCTCGGCGCGCACAGCGTCGTCGAAGCCGTCGGCACCCAGGAGTCGATGACGCAGGCCATCGGTTCCACGCGGCCCGGTGGACACGTGGGCTTCGTCGGCGTCTCCCACGACGTCGTCCTCCCCCTCGACCAGGCCGCCGAGGCCTACCGCGCCATGGACGAACGCCGGGCCAGAGCCCACGCGCCGACCCGGTCGACAGCTAGATCCAGCCACGCTCCCGGGCCTCCAGGCCGGCCTGGAAGCGGGTCACGGCGTTCAGGTCGCGCATGACGGCGTGGATGCGGCGCTGTACGGTACGCAGCCCGAGCCCCAGTGCCCGCGCGATGGCCTCGTCCGTCAGGCCGCCCGCGAGCAGCCCGAGCAGTTCCCTGGTCAGCTCGTCGAGCTCATCGGTGTGCGCGGCGGGTCGGGGGGCGGCGCGTAAGGGCAACGCCCGCTGCCACTCCCGTTCGAACAACGCGATCAGCGCGTCGAGCAGGGCCGACTGGTGCAGGATGAACGCCGCGTCGATGGAGTTGGACCTGTTGCGGATGGGGATCAGCGCGAGCGCGTCGTCGGCGATCCAGATCTTGGCCGCCGCCTCGGCCACCACGCGGGCCTTCTCCCCGTGGGCGATGGACTCCTGGATGAGGCGTAACTTGCCGGGGACCTCCAGGGCCTCCCGGTCGTACACGGTGCGGTAGTCGATGCCCGACTTGAGCATGTGCCGCTCGCGCGCGACGTTGTCGCCGTGACCGCGCATGGCGTACGGGGGCTTGTCGATGTTGCGGAACATGACCTGGGCGCTGTCCTGCAGCGCGTACGCCCTGTTGACGATGTTGTCGGTCCCCGTGATGACCTCCACCTGCTCGGCCGGATGCGTCGCGTAGCGGGAGGCCAGGTTGAACGAGCTGGTCAGCTCACTGATGGCCGTACGTACCTGGTGAAGCTCCTCCTCGTGACGGGCGAGCAGCGGCCTGATGGCGATGTCGGGAGCGACGGCGACATAACGGGCGCGGCGGCCCGGCAGCCTGCTGGCGAGGCCGCGCCGCGCGAAGGCCGCCAGCGTGCGGCCCGCGAGCAGCGGCGAGATCCCGCACTGGGTGGCGAGCTCGTCGGCGGACGATCGCGGGTTCTCGACGAGCGTCGCGTACAGACGGCTCTCGGCCGGTGAGAGGCCGATCGCTTCGAGCATCGACGGCTCCCCCTTCTCCCGGCGAAGAGGCGGCGGGTTACCGCCACCTGGCGGGTTTTGGCCCGTTCTGCGCTCTTGTGTCCTGACTGAATCCCAGATTAGGTCAGCGAGGAAACGATCTCCATCGCGTATAGGCGACGATGGACGATCTTTCAGTCTGGAGAGAGTTGTGCGCATGCTGTCCACCCCTCGGCGCCGCAGACTCGTGGCCTTACTCGCAGCCGCACTCGCCGTGCCGCTCGTCGCGGTGCCGGAAGCGGCCACCGCGACGACCGCGCCACCCCCGGCCGCCAAGACGGACGCGCGGGTGACCGGCACGCCACCGGTCAAGATCACGCTGATCACCGGGGACACCGTCACCTACACCAAGGACGGCAAGGGCCGCGCGTCGGCCACCCTGGAGCCCGGCGACGGCCGGGAGGCGCGGACGTTCCAGGCCCAGCAGGACGATCACGGCTACTACGTGATCCCCGCTGACGCCGGGCCTTACGTCACCAAGGGAATCCTTGACAAGGAACTGTTCAACATCGACTACCTGGCGGCCAACGGGTACGGGGACGCCAAGTCCGCACAGATCCCCCTCATCGTCCAGTACCCGCCGCAGACCAAGGCCGGCGACCTGGCGGGCAAGGCGAGGTCGCTGAAGGGCGGCGCGGAGCCGATGGTGCTGGACAGCATCGACGGCGCCGCGATCAAGGTGGACAAGAAGCAGGCCACCACGTTCTGGCAGTCCCTCGGACGGGAACAGGGCCTCGGCAGCGCCAGGTCCGCGGCGGGCGGCCTGCGCAAGGTGTGGCTCGACGGCAAGGTCAAGGCGTTCGACGACGTCAGCAACACGCAGATAGGCGCACCCGCCGCCTGGGCGGCCGGCTACGACGGCACGGGCGCGAAGGTGGGCATCATCGACACCGGGATCGACACCGCGCATCCCGACCTGCAGGGCATGATCGCCGCGGCGCGCAACTTCGTCCCCGAAGGCAGCCCGGGCGGCGGCAACCCTGACGAGGTCACCGACCGGTTCGGCCACGGCACCCACGTGGCCTCCATCGTCGCGGGCAGCGGCACCGCCTCGAACGGCAAGTACAAGGGCGTCGCCCCCGGCGCCAAGCTGGTCATCGCCAAGGCACTGAGCGACAACGGGAGCGGCAACGACTCCGAGATCATCGCGGCGATGCAGTGGCAGGCGGCCGGCGAGCACGTCCGGGTGGTCAACATGAGTCTGGGCAGCTCGAACCCGACCGACGGCACCGACCCGCTGAGCCAGGCGGCCAACGAGCTCACCGCCCAGTACGGCACGCTGTTCGTGGTCGCGGCGGGCAACTCGGGCCCCGGCCGGTACACCGTCGGCGCTCCCGGCGCGGCGACCTCGGCGCTCACCGTCGGCGCGGTGGACCAGGCCGACAAGGTCGCCTCGTTCTCCAGCCGCGGTCCCCGCCTGAGCGACGACTTCGCGATCAAGCCGGAGATCACCGCACCCGGCGTGAACATCATCGCGGCGCGCGCGGCGGGCACCTCGCTGGGCTCGGGCAGCAGCATCCCGGGCGGCGGCCCGATCGACGACAACTACACCGCGGCGTCCGGCACCTCGATGGCCGCGCCGCACGTCGCGGCCGCCGCCGCCATCCTCGCCGCGCAGCACCCCGACTGGACGTCCGAGCAGCTCAAGACCGCTCTGACGGCCACCGCGAAGCCGGGCGACGACCCGCTCTACGACCAGGGCTCCGGGCGGCTGGACATCGGGCAGGCCGTCACCCAGCAGGTCTTCGACGACCTGGCGACGGTCTACGCCGGTTTCAGCGACCCGTACACCGGCCAGACGCTGACCAGGAAGGTGACCTTCCGCAACACCGGCAAGGAACCGGTCACGCTGAACCTGTCCATGACGCTGAAGCACGGCGACGCCCAGCCGCCCTCCGGGATGGCCACGCTCAGCCCGTCGTCGCTGACCGTCCCCGCGGGCGGGTCCGCGAGCGCGGACCTCACCATCGAGCCCACCCTCGGCGACCCGGGCTGGTACGAGGGGCGCCTGACGGCCACGGCGGGCACGACCCGCCTGACGGCGCCGATCGCGTTCCGCAAGGGCGCCAGGACGGACACCGTGCGCGTCAGGTTCGTCGGCCGGCCGGAGTGGACGGTGCTCCAGAACGTGCTGTCCGCCGTGCGCGTCAGCGACACCGACCCGCTCCTCGAAGGGGAGCCGATGACCACGGACGTTCTGGACTGGCGGACCACCGACACGCCGGGCACGCTGGAGACCGAGCTCAAACTCGCTCACGGCGGCGTCTACTCCCTCAGCGCCACGCCTTCGTGGTTCACCAAGCCGGACCGGCAGATGCAGTACTCCGTGCTGCTCGCTCCCGAGATCAAGCTCGACGGCGACACCACGGTGACCCTCGACGCGACCGACGTCGAGCCCATCCAGGTGAGCACGCCGCGCCCGTCAGAGCCGGTGTTCACGAACGTGATGGCCGCCCGTACGACCGCCTCGGGCCAGATGTACGCGAGCGCTTCGCTGCTGAGCTACCAGGTGCTCAACAGGGGCAAGTACTGGGTCACGCGGGTGCGGAAGGCGCCCACGGTGGGCACGTCCACGGTGCTCTTCGACCAGATCCGCCGCGCTCCCGAGGTCGAGCTGGCCGTGCCGGGGCTCCGGCTCAACCCCCACTACATCAGCGAGCACGACGCGCTGGTGCCGAAGTTCGCCGCCGACCGGCGGCTGAGCCTGACCACGGGCGACGACATGCGCGGCGGCGCGGACGCGCGCGGCAAACTCGTCTTCCTCCCGGCCAGGGACGCGCTCGACCCCTTCCTGGCCGACCTGGACCTGGCCATCAAGGCGGGGGCCGCGGGCGTGGTCACCAGCGACCGGTTCGCCTGGATCCTCCATGACCCCGCCTACGCGGCGCAGAACAGGATCCCGCTGTTGTGGATCGACAGCGGCGAGGCCGACGAGCTCGGCAAGGCCCTGGCTCGCAAGCCGTACCCGAGCGCCGGCCTGCACGTCACGCCCACCACCCCGTTCGAGTACAAACTGGCCTATTACATGAAGGGGACCACAGCGGGCCGCCTGAACTTCGCCCCGAAGGCCCGCGACCTCACCGAGGTCGCGACCACCTACCACGCGCAGTTCCCGCCGCCGGCGGGCACGTGGGGGCCGGACGCGAACTTCATCGAGGCCGACCACACCTACTCCCCCGAGCAGCGCTTCAGCATCCGCGGCTCGCACAGTTTCACCGGGCCCACGACCAGGACCGAGTACTACAACGCGGCCGGCCGGGACGTGCTGTGGGGGCGTGACTACGCCTTCTTCGACCTCACCACCTCGGGCGAGGCTCGCGTCGCCAGCTCCCTGCGCGGCTTCGCCGGCGCCGCCAAGGAACGGGAGGACTGGAACGAATCCATCGTCCCCTCCCAGTTCACCACCGGCCCCGACCTGCCGGACTGGGTCACCTCGGCCGTCTACTGCGACGGTTGCCGCCAGGGCGACCGGCTGCGGCTGCGCGCGCTCACCTCGCTCGGATACGGCTACTACTCCGACGCCTCCAACCCGGGCCACATGTACCAGGGCGCTCCGGGGACCGAGGAGATCCACCTGTTCAGCGGCACCACCGAGGTCAAGCCGCAGTACGACGACATGGGCCTGCCCTACTACACCGTCCCCGCCGGGTCGGGCGCGTACCGGCTCACGGACTCGTGGAAGGACGGGTTCGCCGGCAAGCACTCCGGCACCGGCGTCGAGACCACCTGGACGTTCCGGTCCGCCCGTCCGACGGGCGACAGCGCCCCGCAGCCCTGCCTGGACACGGTGCTGTGGGGTGACAAGCAGCCCTGCGCCCAGGCGCCGCTGATCCACCTCGCGTACGGGCTCGGGCTGCCGGAGAACGACACCGTCCAGGCGGGCAAGCCGTTCACCTTCACCGTCAAGCCGCAAGGCGGCAGGTCGCCGTCGCTGCGAGGAGTCTGGATCTCCGCCGACAAGGGCGCGCACTGGACGGCTGCCACGGCGGTGGCCGGCGAGAAGGTGCTCGTGCAGAACCCCGGCGGGCCGGGCAGCATCTCGATCAAGGTCGAGGCGAAGGACAAGGACGGCAACTCCGTCCAGCAGGTCCTCGCCGACGCCTACTCCGTGAAGTAACCGCCGTAGCGGGGGCAGAAACATTCTGCCCCCGCTACCGCCCGGAGGCGCTCAGGGTACGGCGGCGGCCATGGACGCCGTTGACGGTGTGCGTATCAGGTGACGGATGCTCAGCGACGGCTGGGCCCGCCGGTCAGTCGTTGCCTTCGATGATGCGGAAGTCGCGCTCGACGCCGTCGGGGAAGGCCACCAGCGCCTTTTGGTATGCCTCGCTCTCGTATGCCGCGACGGCCTGTTCAAAGCTGTCGAACTCGATCAGAACGACGCGCTGCGTGATTCCGGCCTCGTGGGCGACGACTCGACCGCCAAGGGACGGGAGGAGGGCCAGGTTGCGCCCGCCCCCGGCCTGGACGGCCGGACCGGCCAGCTTGTCGTAGGCAGCCAGCCGCTCAAGGTCGGAAATGACGGGGTAGACACTGACCCAGTAGCCCTTGGCCATGGAAGCCTCCTATGTTCGGCCGGACACGTCCGACTGCGAATTGACACTCAGATCGATCGATCCCGGCGACGGGTAATGCGGTCGGCTGAATCGTCATATGCGCAGGTTAGGGCTGTATGTGCGATCGAGGGAAAGACCGGTTCGGGATAGGCTCAGAACGGATCGTTATCAATCGGCAGGGAGGGCGCGTGGCGCCGGATACGGTGAGCCTGCGGTACTTCCTGGTGCTGGCGCAGGAGTTGAACTTCACCCGCGCGGCCGCACGCATCGGCATCGCACAGCCCGCACTCAGCGCCCGGATGCGCCGATTGGAGGCGGAACTCGGTACGGCCCTGCTGGTCCGCAACACCCGTACCGTCGTCTTGACCAGGGCCGGTGCGGCTTTGGCGGAGTCCGCGCCACCCGCGCTGGCGGCGCTGGACCGGGCATGGGACACCGCCCGGAGCGCGGCGGCCGGTGAACTGGGGACGCTGCGCATCGGATACAGCCTCAGCACCGGGGCCGAGACGGCACCGGCCCTGGTGGACAGGCTGATGCGCGGCAGCAGCGGACTGGAGGTCGGCGCGGTCCCGATGGCGACACCGGAGATCTCCCCCGCGGTCGCCGACGGCCGCATCGATGCCGGGATCACCCGCGGTGAACAGCCGGGCCGTGGCGTGCGCCGGTTCCTGCTGCGGCGTCAGCGCGTCGGGGTCCAGCTGGCGCAGCACCATCCGCTGGCCGAACGCCCGGAGATCGAGATCGCCGACGCGGCCGCGTATCCGCTGCGACTCCCGGACCGTGCGGCCAACCCCGTGATCCACGATCAGCTGTCCGCACTGTTCCGAGACGCCCGGCCACACCCCCGATTCCACACGCCCGCAGTCTCTTTCGACATGTCTCAGCACGACCTGCGCGACGGGGTCACCCTCGCCCCGGCCGGAGAAGCCGCGGTCATGACACAACCGGCCGGTCTCACCTGGCGACCGCTGCGGGGCGCGCCCAGCCTGACGATCCACCTGGTCCTCCCACGCGAGCCGTCGCCGCTGCACCGCCGCATCCGTGCCGTCGCCAAAACCCTGGCGCACGAGCTGCACTGGCTGCCGGACTGACGCGCAAGAGGTCAAGCGAGAGACGGACGCCTGCGCCGGCGAGGCCGAAGACCTTGCGCCCGGCGGACTTCGCGGTGATGACCACGACGGCGGTCTTGCCGTCACCGGCCGCTCCCGGTCTCCAGGTCGAGGTCCTCGACGTTCAGCGCCAAGATCTCGGCCGCTCTGACCGCCGTTTCATAGAGCATCCGCCACAGCGCCCGCTCACGTAGGGGGATGTCGCGGCGCGAGAGCAGCCGGTGGATGGTGGTCTTGGCCACGGCGCGGGTCTCGTCGGCGGTCTCCTTGCGGCGTTCGGCGTCGGCCGGGACCGACGGTGCGGCCCAGTGCTTCTTGGTCTGGCACCAGGACTGCCAGGAGGCGACGGCGGCGCGGTTGCGGTTCCAGGTCGCTGGCGCGCTCGCTCCCCACAGCTCGGCGAGTGCGGTGCCGATCTCGGCGTCGGTCACCTCCGCCAGCGGCCGGTCGCGGCCCAGCCGGTCGATGACGCGGTCGATGGCCGAGGAACAGGCGCGGTTAGTGTTGGGGTTCGCCGTCCGCTGCGTGGCCAGGAAGGTGGCGGCGGCCGCGGCGAGGGTGACGTGCCCGCCGCGCAGCGCGGAGACTTTCGGGGCGGTGCTCATGCCGGCCGCCCCGTAACGTTGGCGATGTACCGGATGACGTGCCGGAGTCGCGCACCGCCCCGGCGAGACGTTCTCCAGGTCGTCGCGCCGCCATGATCGCTCATGAACGTGATAAAGATCGTTATCGCGTACATCTAGGTGATCACGCTCTTACCTCGACGGCCCCTTATACCGCGCCGCTCTGTGGGCCTGGGCCTGCCGCGAACTCATCGGCATCCGAGACTGGCGAATTGGCTCTCGCCTCCGGCATACGGTCGGCTGCGTGCGAGAGCGTCTGGGACGGCCACCCCTCACCGGCGCCCTGATCAAACTCGACAGATCAGCTGGCGGGTCAGTCATACGGACACTTCTCACTGAGCAATACGAAGCCCACATCGGACCTGCGCACCCGTGAAGGCACTGCCGTTGAGTGCCCGGTGCTCGCCGGGCCTTGAGGCGAGAGATCCACCTGCACCGGCTTTGATGTCGTACGTCGCCAGCGGTGTCATCGCTCCGGTTGTCGCCGAACCTTCTGCGGTGTTTGGATGGGATCATGGCCCTCGATGAGCTGCGCGATCTCCTCAATCGCCATGCTCGACCCGATCTCAGGACTCCCATCGAGGATGTCCTGATCTTCAAGGCCGAACAGCCTCGACCGCCAACACCGACGACCTATGGCAAGGTACTGGCGGTCGTCGCCCAGGGCACGAAACGTTTCGCGCTGGGCGACCATCTGTACGAGTACCGAGAGGGTCAATATCTCGTCGCCTCGGTCGACCTGCCGGTGACCGCGCATTTCGTGAAGGCCAGTCCTGACCTGCCGGGGCTCGGCGTCGGGTTGACCCTGCACCCGACGGCCATCGCCGAGGTGTTGCTGCAGGTCAGTCCAGGCGACCTGCCGGACCTCGGCGACGACGCGCCGTTCGGCCTGGCGGTCAGCAACGCCTCCGCCGAACTCCTCGACGCCGTTGTCCGCCTGCTGCGTCTGCTGGACCGGCCCAGCGACATCACCGTCCTCGCGCCGCTCGTCAAACGGGAGATCCTCTGGCGGTTGATCACCAGTGATCAGGGCGGGATCGTGCGCCAGTTCGGGCTTCCCGACAGCAGGCTCAGCCACATGGCCCGCGCCGTCCAGTGGATCCGTGACCACTACGCGCAGCCTTTCCGCGTCGAGGAGGTGGCCAAACTGGCGGGAATGAGCGTCTCGGCCTTCCACCGCAACTTCCATGCCGCCACCGCGATGAGCCCGATCCAGTTCCAGAAGCAGATCCGCCTCCAGCAGGCGAGGCTCCAGCTCGCCGCGGCCCCCGGTGACATCGCCGCCGTCAGCCGCCGCGTGGGGTACGACAGTCCGTCACAGTTCAGCCGTGAGTATCGTCGCCAGTTCGGCGTCCCGCCCAGTTGGGATGCCATGCGCCTCACTCCAGCACGCGATCGAGACGGATCGGCAGGGACCGTTGTCTGACCCCGGTGGCGTGCCAGACAGCGTTCACGATCGCCGCTGCCGTACCGACATTGCCGATCTCGCCCGCGCCCTTCATGCCCAAGGGGATGCCCGGTTCGTGGCCAGGCACGAAATCGGCTTCGATGTCGGGCACGTCGGCGTGTGCAGCGATGTGATAGCCGGCGAAGTCGGCGTTGACATGCCGACCGGTGACCGGATCGCGCATGCCCTCCTCGTGCAGGGCCATGGAGAGCCCGCCGATCATCCCGCCGATGACCTGGCTGCGGGCCAGGAGCGGGTTGACCACCCGGCCCACGGCGAACATCCCGAGCAACCGGCGCACCCGCACCTCGCCCGTTGCCGGGTCGGCGGTCACTTCGGCGAAGACGGCGCTGTAGGCATGGCGTTCGCGATCTGCGAGACCGCCGAGCGACTGGGTCGTGTCGATCGTGACCGTCCCGCGCCACTCCTGGCCGCGAAGCTTCTCCGCGGCCTCGGTGATCGCCCAGGCCCAGGACGTGGTGCCCCGAGAGCCGCCGGCGCTCCAGGCGGGCCCGAGGTCGCTGTCGGAGATCCTGAGCCGGATCTGCTCCGTGGCGACCTCCAGCGCGTCGGCGGCGATCGCGGTGAGCGCCGTGCGAGCGCCGGTGCCGAGGTCGGTGGCGCCGATGGCTACCGTGAATGTTGCGTCCGCCTCGGCGGTGATGGTCGCCGATGAAGGAAAGGCCCCGGCGCTGAACGAGGTGGCGGCCAGGCCGGTGCCGACCAGCACGGATCCCTCCCGCCGTAACCGCGGCCGATGATCACGCGTGCCCCAGCCGAATCTACGGGCGCCCTCGCGCAGGCACTCGACCAGGTTGCGGCTGCTGAACGGCAGGCCGGACACCGGACCGGTCGCCGGCTCGTTGCGCAGCCTGAGTTCGAGCGGATCGATGCCCAGCCGTTCCGCCAGTTCGTCCATGGCGGATTCGAGGGCGAACGATCCGGGCGCGGCGCCCGGTCCTCGCATCGAGTACGGCGGCAGGATGTCGAGCGGGACCGCGGTGAGCCGGGTACGGATCGCGCGCGCCGCATAGAGCGTCTTGGTCAGCTCCGTACAGCCCTCGATGTACTCGACCAGCGGCGAGATCTCGAAAGCCGACTCATGCCAGATCGCGCGCAGGCGGCCGTCGGCGTCGGCGCCGATCCGGATCCGCTGGTCGGTCGCCGGCCGCATCGCGGTGGTGAGGAACACCTGGGTGCGCGTGAGCGTGACCCGCACGGGCCGCCCGAATCGCTGCGCGCCCATCGCGGCCAGGATCAACTGCGGCCCGCATAAGCCCTTTGACCCGAACCCGCCGCCGACGTGCTCGGTGCGGATTCGCACCTTCTCCAGGCTCAGGGAGAAGAGCGTGGCCAGGGTGGCGGCAATGACGAACGGTCCCTGGTTGGAGTCGATGGCCTCCAGCCGCTCGCCATCCCACCACGCGGTCGCCGAGTGCGGCTCCATGGCGCTGTGATGTTCCTCGGGCGTGCGGTAACGCTCCTCGACCACCACCGAGGACGCGGCCAGTTCCGCCTCCACGTCAGCGACGTCCACGGGCCCGTCGAAGATCGTCGACGCCGGGCGGCCCGCCGGATGATCGGCGGTGAAGCCCGTGTCGTGCGGCTCCTCGTCATAGGTCACCGGCAGAGCGTGAGCCGCCGCTTGAGCCTGCTCGAAGGTCTCGGCCACGACGAGCGCGACAGGCCGCCCTGCGAAGGGGATCACCTCGTCCTGCAGCAGTTGCAACTGGCCGTCCGGGCCGAAGAATCCCCCGGCCTTCGGGTTGAGGCGGGGCGCGTTGCGATGGTGGATCACGCCCAGCACGCCGGGCAGGTCGCAGACCGCGCCGACGTCGATCTCTCGGATGCGGCCACGAGACACGGTCGCCAGAACGACCGCTCCGAAGGCCAGGCCCTCGATCGGGATGTCAGCCGCGTAGCGGGCGGCCCCCGTGACTTTGGCCGGGCCCTCGATCCTTGGCTGCGCGACCCCTACTGCCTTCATGGCTGGAGCTCCTTCAGCACGATCTCGATCAGGTTGCGCGCCAGCGGCACCTTGTAGCCGTTGCCGGACAACGGTTCGGCAGCCGACAACTCCGCCTCGGCGGCGGCGCGGAAGCAGCCTGGATGGTCCACGAGAAAGGCTTCCGCCGTACGGCAACGCCAGGGTCGTGACGCGACACCGCCGAGCGCGATCCGCACCGAACCCTCCAGATCAAGGCCCGCCGCGATGGAAACGGTGGCGAAGGCGTACGACGCGCGTTCGCGGACCTTCCGGTAGCGCGAGCGCGGCGAGGCCGCGCGCTCCGGGAGGATGACCGCGGTGATCAGTCCCCCCGGCGGCAGCGCGGTCTCCAGATGCGGGGTGTCCCCGACCGGCAGGTAGAACTCCGCCAGGGGGATCTCGCCGGGACCGTTGAGGGTCTCGTAGCGCACAACCGCGTCGAAGGCGGCCATCGCCACCGCCATGTCGGAGGCGTGGGTGGCCACGCAGCTCGGCGTCCAGCCGAGGATGGCATGGTTGTGATGCACTCCGGCGATCGCGGGACATCCAGAGCCTGGGACCCGTTTGTTGCACTTCTGCGTGGCGAAGTAGGCGCACCGGGTCCGTTGCAGCAGGTTGCCGCCCACCGTGGCCATGTTGCGGAGCTGGCCCGACGCGCCGGCCAACACGGCCTGGCTCAGGGCCGGGTAGCGCCGCCGTACCTCGAGATGGGCTGCGAGGTCGCTGTTGGTCGTCATGGCGCCGATGACCAGTCCGCCGTCCGCCGCCTCGCTGATGCCGTCGAGCGGCAGTCGCCTTACATCGATCAACCTCGTGGGAGCTTCCGCCCCTTCCTTCATCAGATCGACGAGGTTGGTGCCGCCGGCCAGGTACCGGGCTCCGCCGCTACACGCTGCCAGCGCGTCACGGACGTCTGTCGCGCGCTGGTAGGCGAATTCCTTCATCGCCCCGCCTCCGTTTCCAGCACCGCGCGCACGATCGACGGGTAGGCGCCGCAGCGGCACAGGTTGCCGCTCATCCGCTCACGCACTTCGGCCGCGTCCAGTACCGGTGCCGGGCCGTCCGGTGTTACGTCGGTGGTGACCGCGCTGGGCCAACCCGCCGCGTGCTCGGCCAACATGCCGATGGCCGAGCAGAGTTGCCCGGAGGTGCAGTATCCGCATTGGAAGCCGTCGAACCGGATGAAGGCCCGCTGAAGCGGCAGCAGCTCGCCGTCACCCGTCAGGCCCTCGACGGTCGTGACATCGGCACCCTCGGCGGCCACTGCCAGCGTCAGGCAGGACACGATGCGCCTGCCGTCGAGCAGCACGGTGCAGGCGCCGCACTGGCCGTGGTCGCAGCCCTTCTTGGGGCCGGTGTGGCCGATGTCCTCGCGCAACGCGTCCAGCAACGTCGTTCGATTGTCGACGTCCAGCCTGTGCGCCATGCCATTGACGTGCAGGGAGATCTCGCTGTGGTGGTGGTTTGTCACTGTCCTTCCTTTCTTAGGTCTACGGAAGCAGCCCCGCACCGTTCGGACGATCCCCAAAGCTCGCGCGTCCTTGTCCGTTCCTGCTCTCGGTGACGATCAAAGCGACCAGGATGACCACCACGCCGGCCAGCCCGGCGAGCGGCGGCAGATCCATGGCGACCGCCGCCACCGCAAGGAGGACGCAGGCCACCACCAGGTAGCGCCAGGCCAATGCGCGGCGCATGCGGAGCCTGAACAGCAGATGTCCGACGAGGCAGAGCGCTGCGCCGCCGTAGAGCGCGAGCGCGGAGAACACTCCCAAGGATTCGCCGTCGCCGGTGTGGGCGACCACGGCCTCGATGCCCAGCGCCGTGAGCAGGATCCCGGCGATGATCGGGAAGTGCAGGTAGGTGTAGGCCTCGACAGCCAGGATGACCTGCCCCTCCCCACCCAGCCTGCTGAGCCGCTGCCCAGCCGCGTGGGCGGCGACGTCGAAGTACAACCACCACAGACACACCGTGACGCCGATGCCCAGGATGGCCGCGAGCAGCAGCGGCACGGTCGCGGGCTGCCCAGCGGCACCGACCCCGACGGCGATGACCGACTCGCCGATGGCCAGGATGATGAACAGACCATGCCGCTCGGTCAGGTGTGCCGGGCTGTGCAGCCGCCAGTGTCCGCGCCTGGCTGTGAGGTAGATCCCAGCCCAGTCCACCAACAGGGCGACGGAGAACAGGAGCACCTGCGTCCAGCCGCCCAGTAGGGTCCCGGATATCAGCAGGGCCGCGCTCGCCAGCAGCGGCAGCCAGGTGATGGCGATCTGGCGTCGCAGACCGGGATCACCCTGGGCGGCCACGTCGTAGACCGCGAGGTGCACCGCTCGGACCAGCAGGTAGGCGCCCACCCAGACGAGGGCGCCCAGCCCGCCGTCCCACGCCTCCGGGATGGTCAGGCCGACCACGAACATCGCCGCCATCGCGACGACCATTCCGCCCCGCAGCAGACCCACGTCGGCCCGCGAGTGATTACCCAGCCAGGTGTAGCCGGACCACGTGCCCCACAGCAGGGCCAGCATCAGCAGTCCCCGGTACACGCCGCCGGCGTCGTGCTCGCCCGCCATGAAGCCGGTCAGCTGGGTTATCGCGAAGACATAGACCAGGTCGAAGAAGAGCTCGAAAGGCGTCGCCCGATGATCCTCTCCAGTCGGGCGAACGGCCTTGCCCTTGCGCAGCATGGCCGCTCCTAGACCAGGGCCGGGACGCGGGGTCTGCGGCAGAAATAGACGAACGCGGGTGGCAGGTTGGCCCACACCATCCGGCTGACCACGACCTCCTCGAATCGCCCGCCCAGAGCCCGCCGTAGCCGCCGGGCCGGCGGCGCCCAGCGTGTGTGCGCATACGCGAAGGTGGTGAACACGCCGTGCCGGCCCAAGACGCCGGTGAGGGCATCGAGCAGGTCGTGCTGCAGGCTCGGGTCGAACGCCACCCAGGGCAGCCCGCTCACGATCACGTCCGCACAGTGGTGACCGCGCTCCGCCAGCACTTCGCGGAGATCCCGGGCGTCGGCCACAGCGACGTCGACCTGCGGGTATCGGGTGGCGAGACGCTGCGCGAACCGCTCATTGACCTCTACGGCCAGGTGGTGGCCACGTCCGTCGAGCCGACGCTGGATCGCCGCCGTGAAGGCACCCGTGCCGGGACCGAGCTCAACAACCAGCGGGTCACCCTCTCGTGGTACAGGCGCTGCGATCAGGTCGGCCAACGGCTCGCCACTCGGCGCGATGGCGCCGACGGTGAAGGGAGAGCGGACGAATTCATGGAGGAACGCGACGCGGTCGTGGACCTTCATCGCGCAACTCCCTCCGACAACCCCAAGGTGCGGACAAGCCACTCATTTCGCGTACGGCGAGCCGACATCGAGACATGCGCCTGCGGATAGAGCGCGTCGAAGCCGTGGAATCCGCCGGCCCAGATGTGCAGCTCAGCCTGGCCGCCGGCAGCCCAGATCCCGCTCGCGTAGGCGACGTCCTCGTCGCGGAACACCTCAGCCGTCCCGGCGTCGATGTAGGTGGCCGGCAGGCCGGACAAGTCGTCGGCGATCGCGGGTGACAGGTAGCCGGATACCTCCCCGCCACCGATGACCGATCGCCAGCCGAACTCGTTCATCTCGCGGGTCCAGACTCCGGGCTCGCCTGAGTACTGGCGGCTGGAGACGGTGACGTTGCGGTGATCGAGCATGGGACAGATCAGCACCTGCGCGGCGATCGAGGGCGCGCGACGGTCACGTGCCATCAGAGTGAGCCCGGCGGCCAGGCCACCGCCTGCGCTGGCTCCCGCGACGATGACGCGGTCCGGGTCGATGCCCAGCTCGCCGGCATGCTCGACGACCCAGAGCAGGCCCTGATAGCAGTCCTCGACCGGGATCGTGCCGGTGGCCTCGGGAGCCAGCCGGTACTCCACTGAGACGACGACGGCGCCGAACAGGCTGAGCCAGTCCAGGGGGATGTCGATTTGCGAGAAGCGATCTCCCATGACCATGCCGCCGCCGTGGACCCAGTAGACACACGGGGCGGGGGCAGGCCCGATCCGGGCAGGAGTGAAGATTGACAACGGGACGGGAGCGTCGAGCTCGCGGTGGTGGGCCGCGCGGCCTTCGAGGAGCTCCTCGACCGACACCGAGGGCAGCAGGCGCAACTGGGCGAGCACCTCGGAGTCGAGGCTGGACATGAGTGGCAGGTCAGCGAGGAGCGTGCGCAGCTCGGGGTCGAGGTCGGGACGGGCCATGGTGGTCTCCTTCTTCACAGGACGGCCTTGCCGCCGACGGGAACCTCATCGGTGTACTGCGACTCCCCGGCCAGCAGCGGCCGCAGCGCAGCCACGAAAGCCTGGGCCTGCTCGGTCGCGAAGAACCTGGCATGGGCCTCCTGGCTGGCCCAGCCCTCGGTGACGTAGACGGTGTCCGGGTCGCCGGCCGAGCGGCCGACCAGGAAGACGAGGCAGTCGTCGTCCGGCAGGGACGGCGCGTCGAGCAGGGCCGCGATCAGGTCATCGCCCTTGCCGGGCTGCGCGGTCATGGAGGCGTGGAAGCCGTGGCTGATGGTCATGGGCCCACTTTCGGCGCCGCCCCGCCGTACGACATCAGTCATTCGACTCACGGGATGGCGACCGTGACCTAATCACTCAGGCAGTTAGGTCGTTTGACAGATGCCTGGTCCGGGCGCGTGCCCGACCATCGACAGGTGACGAGTCCTCCAGAGCCACCAGCCGTCCTACGCGCACGCGAGGTCCGTGATCGGGCATTGTTCGACCTGACCGACGGCCCGGTCACACCGTCGAACCGCGCCGAGCTGACAGCGGTTGCGCACCTGCTGAACACCTTGCTGTCCAGCTTGGTCGTGTCCTCGCTTCAGTTCGAGCAGCACGCGCTGCTCGTCCGCGCGCCGTCACACCGGCCGGTCTCGGAGTTCCTGTACGGCTGCGCCGACCGGGACCGAGCCGGGACGCGACTGCTCGCGAACCGCATCGTCCAGCTCGGATTCACCGCCGGCTATGACCCGCAGCACCTGTCAGCGTTGTCGCGCGTCACCTTCCAGACATTCGCGGACGGCGACCTCACCGGCGTCGTGACGCAGAACCTCGTGGGTGCTCGGATCCTGGTCCAGACCTTGCAGGAGGCGGTGCGCTGGGTCGGGGCCGACGATCCAACCACCCGGCGCCTGCTGGAGCGGTTGCTGGAGGACAAGGAGGCGCAGGCCGACCAGCTCAGCGCGGGGCTTCAGGATCCGGTGAGAGCGCGTCCCGGAGTCCGGCACGAGACGTGACGCCGAGCTTGGGGAAGATGCGGTACAGGTGCGCGCCGACCGTCCGGTGCGAGAGATACATCCGTTCCGCGATCTGCTTGTTGGTCAGGCCGCTCGCTGCAAGCCGAGCGATCTGCAGCTCCTGAGCCGTCAGGGCGATCAAGCCGGCCGACGATGCGTCAGCCGGCCGGTGTCCGGCGGCGCGCAGCTCGTTCCGCGTGCGCTCAAGCCAGGGCTCGGCGGTCATCGCGGCGAAGCCGTCGCACGCTGCGAGGAGATGCCGACGGGCCTCCGATGCCGATCTGGCCCTGCGCAACCTCTCACCGAGGATGAGCCGGACTCGCGAGGCGTCCCATACCCACCGTTCCGCGGCAGGACTCGACAGCAACGACTCCAACCGCGCCTTTGTCTCGTCGTCATCGAACACGAGGAACTCCCCTGCCGCCTGAATCAGCGCCATCCGGGTCGACAATCCGGCCACGCCGGCGGCCTGCATCGCCTCGACGTGCGCCCGGGCTTCGACCGTCCTACCTGTCCGAACCGCTGCCTCGACGAGATCGAACATGACCCACATGCAGTGGGGTACGTACGCGGCGAGGACACCGGGCGGGCTCATCGCCGCGGCGTGGTGGAAGGCCCGGTCGAAGTCTCCCTGGCCGAGCGCCGCGAGCGTCCGCGGATGCTGCGCGAACAGGGCCGCAGCCGTCACACCGCGAGGTAGTGCCCAGTGGGTGATCTCGTCGGCGAGCGCGTACGCCTCGTCGAAGCGTCCCCGCCCGGCGGCGAGGATTGCCCTGTTGTACAGGAAATACCAGGCGAAGAAGGAGTAGCCGCTGGTGTCACAGATCTGCTGTCCCTCGCGGGCGAACTGCTCGGCTTCATCCCACCGGCCCACAAGGTAGTCGTCCAGGCATAGGTGCATGAGGGCGCCAAGGTGTCGCCGGGGCGCTCCTCCCTCCCGTCCCTGCCGGACCAGCCGCCACGAGGACTCACGGCAGTCGCCCAGACGATCCAGATAGACCGAGGCCGTCCCGACCCGCATGATCCGGGTGGGGTCTGTTTCGTCGGCGAGGGTAGCGAGGACGGCCCGGCTGCTCGCGAGCCCCGACGTCCCCGTGCGGACCGGGTCAGGAAAGGTTCTGCTTGCCAGCGACAGCACGTCGGGCGGTCGTGGCTCCAGCCTCTCCAACGCGCGATAGAACGGCTCCCAGTATTCCGGGGCACTGCCGTACCAGCACAAAAGCATCAACGTATGCATGGCCTCGATGAGCGCGGGATCGCGGGCATCGTAGCGGTGCTCTGCGGTCTCGATGGCGCCGACCAGGAGCCGGTGCGCCGTGGCCACATCGCCGTCCCCGTTGAGCATCAGGAAGGCGGCCGCGTTGGCCGCGTGGAGCGAGCCGGTGGAATCCGGAGCGGCCCGCCTTGCATCGTTCAGAAGCGCCTTCGCGTCGTCGATGGCTCCGCTCGCCTCGGCGCCGATGTAGGCGGCCTCGGAAAGGCGACGCCCCCGACCGGCGTCCGTGCCGCTCAGTTCGGCTGCGCGGATCAGCGCCGCGACAGCGGCGAACACGTCGCCGCGGAGCATGGTGCGATGCGCTGACTCCTCAAGCAGCTCCGCCACACTCTCGTCCGGGCCGACGGCGGCCGCAGCGAGGTGCCACGCGCACCGTTCCCGGTCACCCGTCAGGGCAGCGGCAAGAGCGACGTGCGCCGTCCGCCGCTCCTCGTGCGTGGTCCCAGCGACGATCGCCGATCGGATCAGCGGGTGCCGGAACGCGATCCGTCCTGTGGCATCGTCCACACGGACCAGTTGAGCCCGCTCAGCCGGGGCGAGGTCAGCCAATCCGGTCTCATCCGCTAAAGCCGCTCTGAGAACCCGGACGTCGCCCGTGCCTTCGAATGTGGCCAGCAAGAGCGTTCTGCGGGTCGATTCCGGCAGGTCGGCGAACCGTGCGGCGAACATCGCCTGGAGCCGGTCACTGAGCGGGACCACCTCGGGTTGCGGACCGGCATGGGGCACCGCGCCCAGCAAGGTGGACGGCAACTCCGTCAACGCCAGCGGATTGCCCTGCGCGAGATCGAGCAACCGTTCCCGGATCCGCACCGGCATCTCCGGGAAGTTGACGTCGACCAACTGTCCGGAAGCCGCTCGATCCAGCGGCTGAACGATCATCTCGGTCAACCCGCGCGGATCAAGAAAGCTCACCGTCCCCGTCCTGGCGGAGGCCAACAGGCCAGCACGTACGCCGTCCAGACGGCGCGCGAGGAATCCCAGCACTACGGCGCTGGCCCGGTCGATCCATTGCACATCGTCCACGAGAAGGGCGAGCGACGCCTCAGTGGCAACTGTCCTGACGAGTAGGAGCGCGGCGTTGCAGACCATGAGCGCGTCTGTGGGAGTGCCGACGCCGAACCCGAGCGCCACCAGCAATGCCTCGCGCAGGGCTGGTGGCAGGCGCTCGATGTCGGCGCTGACCGGAAGGAGCAACTGATTCAGGCAGGAGTAGCTGACGTGGGCTTCGAACTCCGACCCGGATGCCCGCAGCACCCGCATATCCGATGTGATGGCCAGCTCGGCTGCGGCGGCCATGAGCGCGGACTTACCCACACCAGGTTCGCCCCACATCAACCACGCGTCGCCACGCTGCCGAGCGCTGTCGAGAAAGCTGGACAACTGTTCAAGCTCGGCGCAGCGACCGAAGAGAGCAGTGCTGGCCACAGATACCTCACGGCGTCGGTCAGTGCATGCCTGAGTCGGATACAGCTGCCGCGAGCATAACCGTCACGTGATCACGCTCAAAGGCCGCTTCCGTCTCTCTCGGAGAGAGGGCAGAATTGGGCAAGAGATTGCGAACATCGAGCACGTCCGCCTCTTGCACCGCTGTTTTCGTGTAAGCATTCAGCAGCTCAAGATCGCGATGGCGTGAGCAGCTCGTCATACGACGGGCGGCGATCCAGGGTCTTCGGCACCCGAAGATCACTCCACCGCGCAGGCGCTACCCGCTGCGCGACCTGGCCGGCGACGCCGCCTACGTCTCCAGCGTCATCGACACCATTCCCGGCCCGGTCATCCTGATCGGCCACTCCTACGGCGGCGCGGCCATCTCACTGCCGGCCACCATGGTGCTGGTGACGGCGAGCATGTACCTCGTCGGGACCTTCGGCCACGACGACAACTGGACCCATTTCCTGCCAGACATGATCATCGGTGGGGTCGGGCTCGGCTCACTCACAGCAGTCAACCAGGCCGCATCGCTGGCCTTCGCCTCGCAGGAGAACGCCTGCATGTCCAGTGCCACGTTCGGCACCCTGCGGCAGGTCGGCATGGCCACGGGCATCGCCGGGCTCGGTGCGGTGTTCAGCCACGTCGCTCAGAACAAGGCGGAATCCGGGCTCGCGGCGATCCCCGAGAGCGACGAGTCGGCCGCGTCAGCGCGCTGACCGGTCGGAACGCTCAATGCCCAAAGAGCAGGTGGCCGAAGCCCGCCCTCTTGACGTGCGCTGCGGTCAGGTGCCGTTTGGCGGATGCCGCGTGTGCGGTGCCGGACAACAGCGGGCAGGCGAGCGTCGTTGTGGCGCCGTGCCGAAAGAGGCTTGCATTCGGTCCCCAGGTACAGGCTTACCGTCGAGGCATGACGCAAGACATCACCCTTGACCGGGGATGGGCTCCCTCCGCCTGCACCCTGCCCACCGCCGAGCAGCCGCTGCGCGTGGCCGAGTTCGACGCCTTGTTCGCCGACGCGGTGCAGGGCCTGACGCGGCCGGAGAGCACCCGGCTGCGCCTCGATCTCGTCTTCGGCCCAGGCACCGCCGCCCGGACCGCCGAACTGACGGCTCGCGAGAACGGCTGCTGCTCCTTCTTCACCTTCACTCTGATCATCGCCGACGGCTGCCTGACCCTGGACGTGTCGGTGCCGCCCGAGCGCGTCGACGTGCTGGACGCGCTGCAGGCCCGCGCGGGCGCCGCAGCCACCCTGCGAGCTCCGGGGGACGATGGTGATGGACCGCATCAGCCGTGAGGACCTCTGCGGCGGCTGCTGACCTTCCTCCCTGCTCAGACGGTGCTGATCGGCGCCGGGTTCTCGGGGAGCCGCCAGTTGCCGCCGCGGTCCTCCTTCGAAAGGCGTGCGACGAGATCGGGAAGGCGCAGGAAGCAGGCCAGTGCGGTGGCGGCCTCGAAGGCGTCGATCGCACGCTGGGTCATCGGCATGCCCAGGCGCAGGAGACGCGGATTCACCTCGCCCTGGATCTCGTCGACGAAGGGCCGAAGCACGCTGTCGTAGTTCGCCAGTGCGGTCGGCAGGTCGCCCGGATGCCGGTTGATCTCGCCGGCCAGGACCACGCGGCCCTCGGACCAGGTGCCGGTCCGGACCTGGACGATCTCCTGGGAGTAGAAGAACGGGCTCGTCCGCATGCCGTCGATGAAGCGCTCGGTCTGCCAGCCCGCGTCGCGGAACCTGCTCGCCCAGAACTTCTGCTGACGCTCGACGGGTTCCCGGTGGATCGCCGAGGCTTCCTCGGATTCCTCCTGCATCACGAAGTACACCTGCGTCTCGGTCGGGTTGTGGCTGCGGCGCATGATCTGACGGCCACCCGGGACCATGCAGGTGTCCCGGAGGTTGCCGTCGGACGCGATGCGCGGGACGAACCAGTAGGCCATGTGGATGCCGACCCGCCAGTACGGGTCGCAGCCCGCGGGGAGGATCGCCCGCCGGATGCGCGATCCCTGCCCGTCCGCGCCGACCAGGAGGTCGAACTCGCCGGAGGACCCGTCGGAGAAGTGCGCGACGACCTTCTGTTCGTCCTGGTCGAAGCCGTCCATGCGCACGCCGAAGACGTACTCGGTGTCGTCCTTCGAGGCGTCGTGCAGGATGCGTACCAGGTCGCCGCGCATGATCTCGTACTCGGAGGTGAGGGTCTGCCGGCCCTGGCCGGAGGTGTTGGCCATGATCGTCGCCTTGGTCCTGCCGCGGACGCCCGCCTCGTCCACCAGCTTGCCGCGGACGGCGTCAAGAAGCCCCATCCGTTCGACGGCCTCGATGCCCTGTCCTCGGAGGTCGACCTGCGCCCCGGCGGCCCGCAGCACCGGGAAACGTTCGACGACGGTCCCCCTGTGGCCGCCCCGCGTGAGCCAGAAGGCCGGCGCCTGGCCCGCTATCCCGCCGCCGGCGACGAGGACCCGCAGGGGGGTACGGCCGGAGTACGCCAGAAACACACCGCGGGCTGGCAACTGATCGTTAGGGTGAGTGCCGTCATGTTGGTGGTGGTCTGGGAGGTTGTGGGTGACCTCGATAAACCGGACCGCATATCCGCGATCTCCGCGGGTGGTCACGGCGCGGGATCTGGCGGAGAACTTCACGCCGGTTGATGCCGAGGTGGCCTGGGCGCGGCCGCACGCAGGATGAGATCATCTGCTGATGCTGGTGGTGTGGCTGAAGTCCCATCAGCGGCTGGGGTACTTCCCGAAGATCGGCGAGATGCCGACGGCCGTGGCCGGGCATGTGCGTGAAGCGCTGGGGCTGGCGGAGGAGGTGAAGTTGCGGCAGGCGGCTGCGATGACGGCCAGCCGGCGCAGCGAGTTCGATCGGCTGAAGGACGTAGCCAAGGCGGCGTCGTTGGGCAAGTTCAAGGAGCGCCTGGCTCTGCTGGGTGACATCGACGCGCTCGGGCCGACCGGGACGTGGCTGCAGAGCGTGCCGCCGGGCAAGGCCGCCCATTTCGCGGGGGAAGCGCGGGTCACCGACGCGGCCGACATGCGCAAGGTGGGCGAGGACAAGCGGCTGACGCTGCTGGCGAGCTTCGTCCACACGGTGGCCATCGGGATCCGCGATGACGTGGCGACCATGTTCTGCAAGCGCATGGCGGCCATCCACAAGAAAGGGCGCGATCAGCTGGAAGCGCTGCGCGAAGCTCATCGGGCCGAGTCTGAACGCCTGCTCGGGGTGTTCGGTGACGTACTGTCGGCCGTTCGCGACGCCCTGGTCCTGGAAGAGAGCAGCACGCCGGAGGGCGACCAGATCTCACCGCAGCAGCCAAAGGGGCCGGCGCACGGGGCGGGGCCCGAGGTCGCCGAACGGGCCGGGCACCTGGTGCTGAAGACGCTGGAGCGGGCCGGCGGCGTGGAGGCGCTGACCGGGGCCCATGAGGCGATCTCGGCGCATCACAGCAACAACTATCTGCCATTGCTGGAGCAGTACTACCAGAGGGCTGCTGGTCGGGCTGCGTGGCCTCGGCCGAGTCGGGAGCGCCGCCCTGTTGCGGCTCGCCCTGCGGCTGACCTTCGCCCCTTCCCTCTCCCTCGGGCGCTCCTCCGGCGATGAGCCGGATCGGCTGGCCGTTCTTGCGGTAGCCGATGATCGCGCCAGGCGTCGTCGGCAACATCGAGTGATCGAACATCGCAGGCCCTCCCGGAGCCGGACATGAGAAAGGGCCCGCGCCAGGCGGACCCGGAATAATTCGATCCTGCTAGAGGTGGCATGACACAGCGCCGCATCAAGCAGGCGAGGCCAAATTGGCAGCAAGCCGCGTAAATCGCCAGGTCGAACAGCACATCAGCCCTGGTCGCTTGCTTGTCCATGATGTCAAGTCGCCGTTTATGGGGACATTGGTTCGGGACACACCTGGAGAATTCACTCATCGGGTGTGGTGTATTCGGGGACTGACACACACGGGGACTTCCTCGTTTAATGAAGAACTGTCAGCAACTTTCTCTTGGAAAGGCAGGCCAGCGTGCGCATACCAACGCGAGCGCTCAAGCTCGCCCTCGCGGCAGCAACTATCGCCGCCCCCATCGCGCTCGTCGCCCCAACTCCAGCCTTGGCCGGGGAGCTTCCCTGGTGTACGGCCGGAGTAGACGGCGGCAGACGAGGAATGCTCAATTGCAGTGGAGCAGCCGGGCATGTCCGGCTGATCACACACTGTTCCTGGGCGCTCTGGGCCGACAGCGGGTGGCTGTGGAAGAACGAGGGTTCGTTCCACTACGAGAACGAATGCCTTGGCCACGCAGATGCGGCAGAGTGGTCAGCTTCTCCGTGATCACGGCATGGGTGCAGGGCCAGCGCCCGCACATGATCGCTAGATCCGCTCGCGATCACCTCTCCGAGGCATGCCAGCGTCGTGGCTGAGCTGAGTCAGCCGATTTTCCAGAGCGGCAACACGAGCACCGGCCTTGCGCCGGTGCTCCGTGTCGAGCGCTACCGCCGCCTGCCGTTTCGCGCCACGCAGCTCGGACTCCAGGCGGCGCATCTTCTGGGCCGCCTGGTAGTCGCCGCGGTGCCGGATCGGCGGCGGCGGCCGGGTCGCGCCCGGCAGGTAGCCGCTGAGCGTGTGCCCGCAGCCGGGATGCAGCAGGCCGGCGGCGCGGGCCTGGGCGACGGTGCCCTCCACGAGCACGTCCACCATGTCGTCGGACACGGCGGACTCAACCTGCCGGAAGCCGATCGGCCCGTCCTGCGACAGGATCTTCCCCTCCCAGAGGGCGCACCGCGGGCACGTGAACGGCAGCCGAGACACGATCATGAGGTCGATGCCGTTCTCGGCGAGCGTGGCGAGGTGGCCGTCCGTCGCGGCCTGCGCCATCGCGGCCCGCGCCGCCGCTTCGGCGTACGCGGTCACCGACCAGACGCGGCCGGAGGAGTCGGTGAACCCGGTGATGCCCCGGCGGGCCACCTTGTCCAGCGCGCGGGCCTGCGCCTCGCGGCGGGAGATCGCGCCGGTGAGCGCCTGCGCGGCCACCTCGTTGACGATCTGCCTGAAGATGAACTCCGGCGCCGACCGCATGCCCGGCTGGGCGGAGGCGATCAGCCGCGTGGCGCGGCGGGCGATCTCTATGACGCCCTGCCCCTGCGGGATGCCCTTGCGGGAGCTGAGCCGTTCCGATCTTTGGTGGCGCGTTCCGCGCCGCGCCGCCACGCCGCGTTGACCCCGGTCGTCACCAGCCGTTCAGACAAGCGTTCCAGCCGACCGGCCTGCGGGCAGCGACGCCGCCGCCGCCCCCGCCGATGCGAGCGCCGGATCCGGGCACGTCGCCACCATGTCGGCGAGCATCTTCCCGCATTTGTCCAGCTCGGCGGCCAGCTTCTCCGGCGCGCTCGCATCCGGCCGCTTCACCGAGACCTTCGCTCCGCCCCGCCGGGGGTGGAGAGCGCGCAACCAGGTGGGCGGCAACGTCAGCCGGTCCTCGTCCTCGACGCCGCCGGCGGCCGCGGGCGAAGCCTCCTGCGGTAAGGGGGCCGTTTCGTCCTCCGTGTAGCCCTTGCGTAACTTCTCCGCCACCAGCTTGTCCGCGGCAGCCGTGGCGGCGGCGGCCGAGCCGAACGACTTGACCTGCGTCTGACCGGCCGCGCCCATCCGTCCATACCGGATGTGCAGCTCCACGCCGTCCTGGCGCACCTCCCAGAACTTGGCCGAACCCCCGCCGACGAACGCCAGCGTGCGCTCCACGCTCATGCCGATACCTCCCCCCTGCCTGCTCTTGATCGACAGCGGCGAGTATGGCGAGAACGACCGACAAAGTCGCGCGGAAGGTCAGACGGGGAGGCCCTCGGCGGCGGTGGTCTCGCGCTCGGCACGCGTGCCGTGGTCGTTCCCGACGACCTGTTCGGACAGGGCCGCCGTCTCCCGTACGGCGGTGACGGCCGCCGTGGGGAGGTAGTCGTCGGGCAGACCGTCGACCATGATGATGTCGCCCTCGATGTGCCGCGAGCGCAGCGGTGCGATCTCCCGGTACGCGGGAGAGTCCCACCATGCCCGTGCCTCGGCGATGCCCGGGAACCCCAGCATCACGACATGGCCGGGCCAGTTGCCTTCCTTCACCTCGTGCTGGGTGGCATGGACGAGGTAGCGGCCGCCGTACGGCTCGAAGGTGGTGGGGAGCCGTTCCATGTACTCGGCGATCTCCGGATGCGGGGCCGCCTCCTGCAGGTGGGCGATGACGTAGGCGGGCATGGTGTCCTCCTGGTGCAGCCGTGTTCGGTGCTGCCGATCCTGACACGCACCTCGTAGGCAGGGCGATTACCTGACAGGTAGGCGATCAGGTGCAGCAAACGGGCATGCTCCGATGACGGTGGCTTGTACGCTGATCATCTGTTCGGGCCAGGGCGATGGCAGGAGACGGGGCATGACTTCGAGGCTGGCCGGTTACGTGGTCGGCGGGCGCTACCGGCTTGCGGACGAACTGGGGTCCGGTGGTTTCGGACGGGTCTGGCGGGCTCGCGACGAGACCCTCGACGTGGACGTCGCGATCAAGGAACTGCGGCTGCCGCCCTGGATTCCGGAAACCGAACGGGCCGAGCGGCTGGCGCGCGCCACACGCGAGGCACGCAACGCCGCCCGGTTGCGCCAGCACGACGGCATCGTCGCGATCCACGACGTCGTCATCGAGGACGGCCTTCCCTGGATCGTCATGGAACTGATCGAGGGTTGCTCGCTGAGCGAGTACGTCGAGGAGCACGGACCTCTTCCGATGGACAGGGCCGTCGAAGTCGCCGCGGCACTGCTGACGTCGATCGGCGCAGCACACCGGGAAGGCGTCGTGCACCGCGACATCAAACCGGCCAACGTGATGCTCGCCGAGAACGGAAAGGTCCTGCTCACGGACTTCGGGACAGCGATCCACCACACCGATTCCGCACTGACCGCCACCGGGATGTTCATCGGCTCGGCGGAGTACATGGCGCCCGAGCGGTTGCGCGGCAGTGACGGCCTTCCCGCCGGGGATCTGTTCTCCCTCGGTGTGACCCTCTACCAGGCGGTGGAGGGCGTCTCACCGTTCCGCCGCGACACCCAGGAAGCGACCTTGGCCGCGGTGCTGCTGGACGAGGCCCCGGCACCGCAACGCACCGGACCGCTCACGCGGCTCATCACCCGGCTGCTGGACAAGGACCCGGGCCGCAGGCCGACGGTCGACGAGGCGCTGGCCATGGCAGGTGCGCGGTCCGCGACCACGGTCCACGTGCGGCGCGACACCAAGATCCTCCCAGTCCGGACGAGGGAGGGGGGACGCTCAGGCGTCGCCGCGCTGATCGTGGCCATGACAGCGGTGGTGGGCCTGACGGCGCTCGGCGTCGCAGGACTCCCCGATGCCGGCGGCACGTGGGAGCACTTCGAGCGCTTCAGGGACGACACCGCACTGATCGTCGCCGTTGCCGATGTCGTCATCACCGGCTTGCTGTGCGCCAGTCTCGCGCGGTTCCTGCCGAAGAACGCCGGCAGGACCGTGACCGCTGTCGCCGGTGTCGCCGGGCTCGTCTTCGGCTGTGGCGCGACCGCTTTCGCCTTCCACGGCGCCGGCGAAACCCTCCGGAACATGATGGAGTTGCCCGGACGAGATGCCGCGACGGTGTCGCTGGCCCTGATCAGCATCGTCGTCCTCGTCGCTGCGGGGGCGGCCTGGACCTCGCATCGCACCGATCGACGCGGAGGGATCAGAGGTCGAACACGATCCTGATCGCCCGCACTGCCGTACGTCACGCCGTCGCGCCACTCGCCCGCATGGGCACTCGCTCAGTTGTCGAAGGCCCATGCCGCGGCGGCGATCGGCTGGAGCCCCGCGGCCAGCTCGTCGAGCTCGTCCGCGCTGAGCACGTCGTACGCGGGGGCGGCCAGGTCGTCGGTGAGCGCCTCGATCCGCTGCTTGGTCTCCCGGCCGGCGGGGGTGAATCCGCCGGCGGCGTCCACGAGGCCGCGGTCGCGCAGCCCGTCGACCACGGCGGCCAGCTGAGCCTTGGGCAGGTGGTGGACGCGGCCGAACTCCTCCGCCCTCATTCCGAGGGAGAGGGCCATGAGGACGTGGGCCTCGGTGCCGCCGATGCCGTGGGCGAGAAGGGCGGCGTTGTGGCCGTCCCCTCGGTGTTCCCGCAGCAGCGTCGCCACGTGCCAGAGCCTGGCCACCGGCTCTTCGGGCACGTCGAGCGCGCGCAGCCCGGCGTACAGTGGCCGGCCCTCGGTCGGCGCGCTGAACGCTGCTCGGATGGCGAGGTCGGTGGCCCGCACCAGACCGGGCGAATCGGCCAGCTCCCCGATCATCTGCCGTAGGGCGGCGGCGCTGCCCCGTTCGCGCAGGGTGATCGCCTCCTGCGGGGTGATCTTTCCCCACACCCACGGGATGTGGCGTGCCACCTCGCCGTCGGCGAAGTTGTAGAAGACCGCGTGCACGACCTCGGACGGTGCCGTCCCCAGGGGCGCGGCCCGGCCCGCGAAGTATCCGTCCCAGTAGTTGCGCATGCCGACGGCCAGGAACGCCTCGTTCGCCACCTCGGAGAAGGTCGCGGTGGCGATCGGCTCGACGAGCTCGGCCATGTGGCGGATCTTGGCCTGTGGGTGCTGCTGCATCGGTCGGCATCTCTCTTCGTCGTGACGGCTGGTCGTGACAGCGCCCTTGTGGGGCGGCCGTTCACCTTGGCTACGAACGCCGCGGCCCAGATACGACAACCCCGGTCGAAAATTTTTGGGTCGATTCTGCCAGGCAGCGTCGGGATGCCACCCAAACTCGGTCACCGCTCGGTCATGGCGGTCATCCGTCCACGCATGGAGCCCACGTCCGCGGGCATCCAGGGATCTCCCGTCCTGGCGAGAGGGCTCCGCACGGAGAGGAGCCCCCGGCCCTCTCACAGTTCATGGGGACCGGGGGCTCGCGGGGGTGCCTGTTCAGGCGGTGGGGGTCTGCTTCACGTAGCTGACCTCGACGTTCAGGTAGGTCGCGACGCCGTAGTCATGGCCGCGGATGGCCAGGAGGTTGCAGCGCTCCAGGTGTCTGACGGGTATGACGACGTTGATCGCGCCCGCGGCGCAGCCGCCGCTCCTGACGGTCTGAACGAGGCGGCCGTTGAAGTAGACCCGCGCGTCGTTGTCGATCGTTCCTTGGATGCGGACCTGCTGTGCGTCGCGCGGGATGTGCACCCAATGGCGTACCAGGATGTCGGTGTTCACCGCCCAGGACGTCTTGACGTTGGTGGAGTTGTTCCAGGCGCAGGTGCCGTTGGTGGTGCCGAAGCCTTCTTGTCCGCTCGCCCAGTCACTGTCATCGAAATTCGGATCGTAGAAACGCGGGGCATTGGTCCCGGGCGGCACCTGGAGGTATTTCCAGTCGGTGCTGTTGTAGCCGAGTACGGTGACGACATTCTGTCGCATTCCGGTCAGGGAGGCTGACGCCGATGCCGGAGCGGGCAGGGCCACGGTGGCCAGCAGCGAGCCGACCGCGAGGCCGGCGGGAAGGAAACGCAGCAGTTTTTTGAACATGGCGATCTTCCTCCGTCGATTGTTCGAAATGTCGATCCTGTGGCCGCCGAAAAGGACATGTCTATCCATGTCGCAATTCTGCCGCCTTACATCCCGGCCGGAATGGGTAAATCGAATCATAATCTCATCACGCGCGGACACGTTAGGCAATGGCCAAGAAAGGCCGACGAGAATGGGCGGGCGCAATTATGAGCAAAGAGGAAATTTTCCGATATGCCGATTATGAGTGCCGTCCTCTCGACCGGAGCCGAGAAACATCGACACAGCCGCCACCAAGGCGCTCTGGTACGAATCGCGCGTTCGCGCTACTGGCGAACAAGTCCGGGGCGACGCGGCTCGGCTTCGGTACGGTTCGGTCGAGCCGGGGATCCCTGCAGCGGGCAAGGAGTGGGTGGACAACCGGTTCAAGACCTACCAGCCGGAGGAGCTGGTGCGCTTCGCGATGTCCAGGCCGGCGCGGTTCGAGCCGGGAAAGGGCTGGAGCTACTCCAACACCAACTACACACTGGCCCAGCTGCTGATCGAGAAGGTCACCGGCCACTCGATCGCCGAGGAGATGAAGCGACGGATCCTGCGGCCGCTCAAGCTGCGAGGCACCGTGGTGCCGGATCCACGGATCTCCCCCACCCGCACGCCCACGGCTCCTACCGCTACCAGGACGCCGGCCAGTGGAAGGTGGTCGACGTCACCCGCCAGAACCCCTCCATGACGGCCGGCGCCGGTGACATGATCTCGACCACCGGCGTTCAACTCGTAATCATCTACGTGAGACTGGCCTGATTTCACGTACATGAGCGATCACGTCCGCGCGGCGACCAGAAGAACCGTCCGCCGGGACGGTGCGCGACTCCGGCACGTTATCCGGTACATCGTCGCCGAGGTCGCGGCGGCCGGCATGAGCGCCGCGCCGAAGATCACCGCCCTGCGCGGTGAAGGCGTCAGCCTCGCCGTGGCCGCCGACGCCTTTCTCGCCACGCCGCGCACGGTCAACCCCGACCCCCACCGCGCCTACGCCTCGGCCATCGACCGCGTTGCCGCCGCGGCTGGCTGACGGACGACGCCGGGCAGGCCCCCAGCACGGAGACCCTTGGAACGGGCGGCGCAGACGTGCCGCGCCCCCGGCAGAGGGCTGCCGGGGGCGCGGGGATCAGGATGACGCGAGCTTCACATCGAGCCCGGTGATCCGGTCGACGGCGACGGCGGCGGTGGCGGTCGTGGCGGCGTAGCCGCTCTTGGTGACCGTCACCTCCTGATCACCGGTCTGGGCGGAGAACAGCCAGTAGGCGCCAAAGGCGTCGGTGGTGGCCGTGCGCCCGTCGGAGGCGACCGCCGCCCCCTGCACGGGCTTGCCGGTGGCGGCATCGGTGACCGTGCCGGTCACCAGGCCGCCATTGACCTTCTGGCAGGTGCGGTCACCGACGTAGACGTCGTCGATCGCCCACCAGCCCGAGCGGTTGCCCCGGTAGTGGAAGCGGACCTGGGCCTTGGTCTTCCCCGCCGCCTGCGGCATCGCCACCACCTGCGCGGCCGGGCCGGAAGCGCCGGGGAAGCCCTTACGGGTCCACACCGTCGTCCAGGTACGCCCGCCGTCCAGGCTGAGGTCGGCCCAGGCGATGGCGTTCACGCCGGGCTTGAGGTCGCCCGCGAACTCCAGCACCGGGCTGGTGTGCTTGGCCAGGTTCAGCACCGGGCTGGTCAGGTAGGTGTCCTGGACATGCCCCTTGCCGGAGTGGTCGGAGTCGACGATGGCGAACCTGCCGCTCCCGCCGGTCCGGTTCTCCCGGGCGCCGGGGTTGTCGAAGACCCAGCCCGGCTGGTGGTCGAACCCGGGGAATCCGGGATCGACATTGGTGACCTGCCACCCGGTGGGCTTGCCCGAGCTGAACGGCTCGGGCGTGCCCGCCCTGCTCGCCAGGTAGCCGGGGGCCACGCACGCGAGGGCGGCGGGCAGGGCGGCGTCCACGGTCTGGTTCTCCGCCCCCAGACTGACCTTCCTGCTGACCGGGTCGTAGCCGGGTGCGCCCGGGGTGATGCGCAGCGTGTAGTCGGTGGCGGGCAGCAGGGACAGGGAGTAGTGGCCGGTGATCGCGTCGGCGGTGGCGTCCCACGTGTGGCCCTTGCCGTCGTCGGCGGTCACCTTGGCGCCCAGCGGCCAGCCGTGGCCGGAGCCGTCGGTGAGCGTGCCGGACAGGGTCTTGCGCTGGGTCGGGGTGAGCGGGACGTCCTGCTTGATCGAGCCGTCCTTGGTCACCTTGATCGCCACGGTGGCGTCCTGGTAGCCGTAGGCGCTCACCTTGAGCTGGTAGTCACCGGCCAGCAGCTTGAAGGTGTACGTGCCGTCCTCTCCGGAGGTGGACTGGCGGTTGAGCTGCCCGTTCAGCGACACGGTGGCGTCCTTGAGCGGCTCGCCGGTGGCGGCGTCGGTGACGGTGCCCGAAAGCGTGCCCAGGCCCTGGGCGCCCGCCTGCACCAGCGCCAGCGCGTCCAGGCGGCCCTCGCCGTAGACGTTGTTGTTGGCCGCGTCGCCGCCGCACTGCGGGTCGGCGGTGTCGATGGCGGTCAGGTCCAGCAGCGTGCGGGTGCCCTCGATGTCGCGGGCCAGCGACGGGTTGGCCGACCAGAGCAGGGCCACCGCGCCCGACGCGTGCGGCGTGGCCATCGAGGTGCCCGACATCAAGAGGTAGCCTCCGCCCTTGACCGAGGAGCGGACGTCCACGCCGGGAGCCGAGATGTCGGGCTTGATCTGCCCGTCCTGGCCGTCTCCCCGGCTGGAGAAGCTGGCGATCTTGTTGTTGCTGTCGTAGGCGCCCACGGAGTAGTTGAGCGTACGGCTGCCCGGGGTGCCCGAGGTCCGGCACTCGGGCCCTTCGTTGCCGTTGGCCCACATGCCGAAGATGCCGGACGCCGCCCAGGCCTCCTGGATCTCCTCGAACATCGGCTCGTTGGAGGGCAGGTCGCTGCCCCAGGAGTTGTTGACGATGTGCGGGCGCTTGGCCGGGTCGGGGTTCTGCCCGGCCGCGTCGGTGGGCGCCAGCATCCACTGGCTGGCCCGCATCAGGTCCAGGTCGCTGCAGCCGCCGGCCTGGCAGCCGCTGGCGGCGATCCACTTGGCCTTGGGCGCGACGCCGATCTGGTTGCCCTTGCCGTCGTCGCCCACCATGGTGCCCATGGTGTGCGAGCCGTGGTTGTGGCCGTCGCACGGGCCGGGCTCGTCGCAGTTCCCGGCCGCGTCGTACCAGTTGTAGTCGTGGGTGAAGGTGCCGTCGCCGTTGTTGCCCCGGTAGGAGCCGATCAGCGCCGGGTGGGTGTACTCCACGCCGGTGTCGACGTTGGCCACGACGATGTCCTCGCCGCGCACGCCGTACTGCTGCCACACCTGGTCGGCCTTGATGTTGGCGATGCCCCACTCCACGGCGGCGGCCGTCGCGGCGGCGCCCTTGGTCTCCACCGGCAGGGCCACCGGGTAGGTTCTGGGCGCCCGGACCTCGCTCACCCCGTCCATCTTCGCCAGCTTTTCGGCCAGCTTCAGGGGCACGTCGCGGACGTACACGGCGTTGGCCGCCCAGAACGTCTCGCTCTTGCGGCCCTCGGCCTTCAGCAGCTTGCGCAGCGGGGCCTGCGAGCGGTCGGCCGTGTCGCGCAGGGCGCGCACGACCTGCTCGCCGCGCGCGGTGCGGGTCCTGGCCCGCTCGGCGCTCTTGGTGTCGGCCTTGTCGGACAGCAGCACCCACAGGTCGGTGCGGTCCTTGGCGGCGTAGGCCGCGAGCACTTCCCCGCCCAGCGGACGCGGATCAGCCGGCGCGGCGGCCGCCGCCGCGGCGGGGGCCAGGAGGGAGGCGGCCATGAGCGCGCCCACCGCTGAAGTGATGATTTTCATGTCAGCGTCCTTCGCAGCTCAGGTGCGCGACGAGTGGCTGTGACGTGGTCTCCCAGCCAGTGCCGTTGAGAATCTGACCGCTCGCCCAGACGTCCTTGGGCCCGGAGCCGGTCAGCGCGGTGTAGATGTACGCCGAGCCGGGCGCCTGGACGCCCTCGGGCCGCACGTCCGTCCAGGACTTGCCGTCCCAGTGCTGCAGCGGGGGCTGCGACGAGCCGTCGGCCGGCGACGTCGCGGTGATCCACACGTCGTTGGGGCCCGCGGCGTAGACAGAGAAGGGCGAGGTCCAGGCCGCCGACGGCGTGGGCGCGGCACTCCAGGACTTGCCGTCCCAGTGCAGCGCCACGGGGGCGAAGGTGCCCGGCTTCCGCTCGTAGCCGACCGCCCAGACGTCGTCGGCGGCACGAGCGCTGACGGAGACGAGCTCGGCGAGCAGCCCGGGCACGCCGGGCATTTCCCTCCACGCCTTCCCGTCGTAGTGCAGGATCAGCGACTCGATCTGCGCGGGGTCGGTGTACTGTCTGCCGACCGCCCAGACGTCGTCACGGGACCGCGCGTGCACAGCGCGCAGGGTCGCGTTCGCCCGGGTCATCGCCGGGTGGTCGACGTTCTTCCAGACTCTGCCGTTCCACTGCTGGATGGCGGCGCCGGCGGAGTCCGCGCTCTGTGTGGTGTACTCACCGACGGTCCAGGCGACCGAGGGCGAGACCGAGTCGATGGACTGAAGATTGGGCCTGGTCGCGGTGGGGTCGGGGGAGATCGCGGTGGGCACGAAGGTCCACCGCCCGCCGTCCAGGCGCGCGAAGACCGGGACACCGCTGCCGAAGGTGTCGCCGTAGCGGAACTGGTAGCGCGCCCACCCGCTGGACGTCGAGTCGAAGGTCGTCTCCCAGGCGCCGCCAGGGGCCATGGCCGCGTGCGGGATCTGCTTGGGCAGGAGCTTGACCGACCTGCCGTCCGAGGTCAGGGTGGCGGAGGTGCGGTCACCCTCGGTGGTGAACACCGCCTGCTTGGATGAGACGGACGACGCGTGGGCCACCGAGACGCCGCCGTCGGGGATGGCGGGCACGTCGAGCAACTTCCAGGTGGGGGTGCAGGCGGCGGCCGAGGCCGCCGTCGCCGCGCCGGTCGTGAGCGCGGTGGTCAATGCCGTCGCCGCCAGGGCGACCGCGGTTCTGCGTATGCTGCGCACGAATGCTCCTCAGAAGGCGCCGATGCCGTTGGGTACGCCCATGCCGGTGGGCCCGTCGTGTCCGCGCCTGGCGGTGCACAGCGGCGAGCCGCCGCAGGCCCCGTTGGCGCCGGTGGTGATGTCGAACAGGTACTGGCCGGAGCCGTAGAGTTTCTGGCCGGGCACGATCTCCTGGCCGTTGTCGCCCAGCGCGTACACGCCGCCGATCAGCGCGACGCTGATCGGGGTGCCGCTGACGCCGATCCAGCCGCCCCAAGAGGTGCTCTCGTAGAGCTGCACGGGCGAGCGGGCATCGCCCACCGCGGCCACGTCGGCGACCGTGCGCTTGGCGCCGCACTGCCCCTTCGGCTGCCAGGCCGGGCGCGCCTCGTACACCGAGCAGCCCGAGCCGGACCCCGAGGAGGCCATCTCGCTCCAGCCGCGCGCGTTGCCCGGGTCACGCCACAGGGTGGTCGCGCCCACCGCGATCACCGATCCGTAGGCGGCCGGGACCATCTGCCTGCCCACGCCGTTGCCGAACCCGCTGCCGCCACCCGCGACGATCGGGACACCGGGGTGGTCGTAGTGCGCCGCGTCGGCCCGCTGGCCGGCGTACTCGTAGAAGCCGGTCATCACCGAGACCGCGTCGGCGCCCTGGACGACCGCCTGGTCGACCGCGGCGCCTATGCTGGCCGGCGTCTCGTCGTCGGCCTCGACCAGCAGCAGCTTGCAATTGGGGCAGGCGGCCGAGCCCAGGTCGAGCCCGGCCGCGGTGTGCAGCGCGTAGCCGTTGTGGGTCGGTGGCCTGGTGGTGCCGCCGCGCTGGTCCACGTGACGGAAGCAGGGGAACATCTCATCGCACAGCGGCAGGTCGTTGCCCTTGCGATACTCGTTCAGGTCGCGCTCGGCGCTGGGATGGCCGTACGGGACCACGACCGCGAGGGTCTGGCCGCCGCCCAGCCAGGACGAGGGCAGCTTGTAGGCGTCCTGCAGGTCGGCCGCCTTGAGCCCGTCGCTGACGTTCGCGTCGGACTTGGAGGTGACCTTCAGCAGGCAGTCGGGGGTGGAGCAGTCGCCGGCGGCCTGAGCCGACGCCGGAATCAGCAGGGTCAGGCCGAGCACGATCGCGGGGAGCAGCCGGGAGATGATCACGGTCACTGGTCCTTCGGTGCGAGCCGGTAGGCGCGGAGGTTGGTCTGCTCGACGGCGTTGCCGTCGCGGTCTACGGCCTTGATCCGCAGGGCGGCGTACCCGTCGCTGCCGGGGCTGGTGAGGGTCGTGGTGAAGCGGCCGTCGCGTCCCCGGTTCGCGGTCTGGGGCTCCGACCACGTCGTGCCGCCGTCGTAGGAGACGGAGACGGTGGCGTTCACCCTGCCGGGGTCGTCCTGGTACTGCTGGTGCCGCACCGTGAAGGCCACCTCGAACGGCTCGCCGGCGGGGGTGGCGTTGTCGATGTCCAGCGGCAGGTCGGGCCGTACGAACAGAAGGGGCAGGAACGAGCAGCGGCGGGTGGGGTCGGGCGCGCACATCGCCTGGTCGGGCAGATCGGCCGACCGGTCGCGGCTCGTGGTGCGGAAGGTCCAGTCGGTGGTGCTGGTCGCGTCCTCCACACCAGGGTTGTCGCCGGTCACCTTCAGCCGGTATTCGGCGGGCTGCGGCAGCAGCGGCAGGTCCAGCAGCTGCGTGAGGCGTGTGCCGTCGCCCCGGGTCGCCGAGGTGAAGGCGAGCGCGCCGTCGCGGTAGAACTCCACCTTCGCGAGTCCGTCGAGGGCCGAGCGGTAGTGGCCGGCGGTGGAGTCGGCGTACGGGTTGAGGTACAGCAGGCCCAGATCGCCCTGCCGGCAGGCCACGCACACCTGCTGCAGCGCGCTGGTGACGTTCGTGTCAGGGGTGTTCTGGATCCCGATCAGGGCCTCCTGCACGTACGGTGCACTGCTGGAGGGCACCTGCGGTCCCTTGTTCCAGGTCTCGGTGAGGTGCTGGCCCGGCCGGATCAGCCGGCGCTCCCCCAACAGGCGCAGCCCCAGGTCCGGTCGCAGGATGGGCTCCCAGGAGACCTTGCCGGGGGCGTTGCTGTACCAGTAGTCGGTGCGCTTGCCGCCGTACAGGGGGCTGGTGACGCCGAAGGTGGTCTGCGTCCACGGCAGGTAGACCGTGCTCAGGAGCTCTGGGTGCTGGGAGGTGGCTCCCGGAGTGTTGTGGATCGTGGAGTCCACGGTCGTCAGGTCCGAGCGCCTGACCGTGCGGGTGAGTGAGGCCGGCACGCCGCCGGGCTCGTGGAAGGCCACCTTGTACGTGGGATCGGCCCCGGTGGGACCGCCGATCGAGGTCATGGCCAGGAAGTCCAGGCTGCCCTTGGTCACGCGCCTGGTCGGCGTGGCGTACAGGGTGTGGACCCCGAAGTCCCCTCCGGAGACCAGGCGCATGAGGAACAGCGCCGTGACCGAGTTGCCGAAGGGCGGGTTGCCGACCTGGTCGCCCTGGACGGTGGTGCGGTTGTAGGTGATGAGGTCGTACTGCGTGTCGGCGGTCTCGGGCACGCCCTCGATCGTCGTCTCGTACGGCACGGCCTTGCGCGCGTCCAGCGTGAGCGACATGTCCTCGGTGACGGAGAACTCCGGCTCGATCACCAGGGCGCCGGTGGAGCCCATGTCCAGGACCGGTCCGGTCAGGACGCTGGCCTCGATGCTGTAGTGGCCCGCCGGCACGCTGAAGACGGCCTGGGAGGTGCCCTCCACGCCGTCGCCCACCTGGAACAGCGTGAACGTCGGGTCGTCCAGGCTGTGGATGGAGCCGAGCATGACGCCGGGCTTGCCGGTGCGGTCGATGGAGTCGACGGTGACCGTGTGGTACTCGGGATAGTCGGCCGGCGCCGCCATCGGATCGGCGGGCAGGGCCGGGGCGCCTTCGGGCTGGGCCAGCGTGATGCGGCCGGTGCCCGGCTTCTGCCCGGCCTTCCACTTGCCGGCCAGCTCCTGGCCGAAGCCTTCGGCGTCCTTCTTGGCCAGGGTCCTGGACTGCGGGCCGAGCGTGGCCACGCCGCCCGACTCGACCTTGACCGGCAGGGCGTCGGCGTGCGCGTCGTCCAGCCCGGCGCGCACCAGGTAACTGACGTTGAACAGGCGGACGTCCAGCGTGCTGCCCAGGAAGGGGGCGGCCTCGGCGGGGATGACGTACTCGTCGCCGTTCAGGGTGAGCTGGGCGAACACGCCGTTACCCGGGTCGATGACGGTGGCGCTGCCGGTGAGGTCCACCTGCACCTTGTCACCGGTCACCAGCGTGACCGTGGCGCCGGGCCCGGTCGCGGCCTTCGGCGGGGGTTCTGTCGTGGCCTCGGCGGTGCCGAGCCCGGTGACCAGCGTGAGCGCGAGGCAGGCCGCGCCCAGCCGGGAGGTTAACTTGTTCATGCCTTGACCCAGCCGTCCTTGTCGTCTTCGCTTGCGCCTTCTTCAGGCGCGATCTCCGCGCCTTCGTCCTCGGTGAGCTCGTCCTCGACGGGCTCGTCCTCGGCCTCGTGTACGTCGGACATGCGAAGAGCGTGACGAATAGGACATTCAGCTAGCTATGCGGGAGATCCCTCATTCCGCCGTGGCGGCGTCCCCCATGAGGGCCAGCTCGATCCGCGAGCGCAGGTTCAGCTTGCGCAGGACGGCGCTGAGATGCCGCTCCACTGTCTTGGCCGACAGGAACAGCTCCTGCGCGATCTCCTTGTTGGTCAGCCCGGAGGCGGCCAGCCGCGCGACGTCCCGCTCGCGGGGTGACAGGGCGTCGCCGTAGCCGCGGGTGCCGCCCCGGTGCCTGGCGGGCAGCGACAGGCCGCGCTCGCGCGCCAGGCGAGCCGCGCGGTCCAGGTCCCAGCGGGCGCCGAGCGCCTCGTAGGTCTCGATGGCCCGCCTGAGCTGCTCATCGGTCCCGGCCTGCTCCCTGGCCTGGGCCGCCTCGTACGGGCATTGGATGGCCTCGTAGAGCTCGGCCGCGGCGGTGAGGTGACCGCCGGAGGGGTCGAGGACGCCGCGGGCGTGACGCAGCGCGGCGGGAGCAAGCGGCGCGTGCAGGCCCGCCATCGCCCGTTCGGAGCGGTTCACCAGGTCCGCGGCCTCCGCGGCACGCCCGGCCGCCACCATCGCCTCGGCCAGGGCGGGCACGGTCCGCACCTCCGAGGGCCCCAGGCCGCGCTCGAACCACGACTCGATCAGCGGCAGGACCTCCGCCACCGCCCGGTCCGGCTCGCCGCGCGCGACGGCCTGGCGCAGCAGCGCGGTGATCAGCAGCGTCGTCTCGTCCATGGTGCCCGGGACCTCGGTCATCACCTGGCGGATGCCGAACTCGGCGCCGGCCGCGTCGGTGCGGGCCAGCGCCAGGCAGGCGGTCACGGTCGCCGCCGCGTACCTGTCCTTGGGCCGCTCGCTGAGCCGCTCGGCCAGCATGGCCGTCTCGGTGGTCAGCCCCTCCCAGGAACCCGCGCAGTAGTCGGCCACCGCCAGCGCGGAACGGCACCGGTCGATCATGTCCCCGCCGCTCACCTCGGCCAGGGGGGCCGCGCCCTCCAGGGCCACCCGTAGTATCGTCTGCGCCTGGACGTGGTCACCGACGAAGGCCAGCGCCGAGCCGATCGAGTAGTAGGCGTTGACCTTCGCTCGGTGCCAGGACCGGTGCCCGAGGCTCCCGCGCACCTCCTCGATCAGCTCGGCCCAGCGCGGGTCGCCCACCAGCACCATACTGCTGGTGATCTTGCCGAGCACGAAGATCTGCAGGGGCGCGTTCTTGACCGCGGGCAGGACGGCCAGCGTCCTGTCCATCCAGTGCCGGTCGGCGGTTCTGGCGTCCCGCCCCATGCTCAGGACGGTCATTATCCGCACCGCCAGCTCGGGCTGGGCCTCGATGTCCAGGTCCGCCACGGCCGCGGTCAGCGCCTCGAACCAGGGGCCGGGCTCTTGTCCTGTCGCATCCTTCAGATAGAGCAACAGCAGGGTCAGCTCGGCGCGCAGCACCGGCGAGGGGCCCTGGTCCAATGCCAGGGCCAGCAGGTCGATGACGTCGGGAATGTGCAGCAGCCCCTCGGCCGCCCAGCCGAGCTTGACCGTCAGCCGCCCGCGGTGCTCCGCCTCCAGCGGAGCGTGCCGCAGGACCGCCTCCAGGATCCTGACCACCTCGGCGTCGTCGCCCAGCCGCAGCGCCTGGTCGGCGGCTCGTTCGGCGGCCTCCACCCAGGCCGCCATGTGCCCGGCGCGCCGGTGGTGGTGGGCCAGTTGCCCCAGCGGCACCGACGGCATCGCCTCCACCGCGGCGGCGGCCCTGGCGTGCAGGTCGCGCCGCCTGGCCGCCGGAATGTCCTCGTACACCGCCTGCGCCGCCAGCACGTGCCGGAACGCCGCCGTCTCACCGCGCGCGGTCAGCAGGCCGTGCTCCACCGCCTCGTCCAGCCCGTCCAGCGCGCTCTCATACGGCAGGCGGGCGGTGGCCGCCAGCACCTCGACCGGCATCGGCTCCTGCAGCACCGAGGCCGCCCTGACCACCGCCTCGGCCTGCGGCGACAGGCGGCCCACCCGCTCCAGCACCGGGTCGCGCACGCCCGCCGGCACGTCGAGCCTGGCGATGGTCCTGCGCGCCCACTCCCCGCCCCGGTGCATGAGCGTCCCGCGCTGGCGCAGCAGCGCCACCAGCTCCTGCACCGCCAGCGGGACGCCGGAGGCCCGCTCGCACAGGTGCTCGGCGAAGTCGAGCGAGATCTCCTCGGTGTCCAAGATCGCCGCCGCCAGCGCCCTGGTCTGCGCCACGTCCATGGGCGCCAGCCGTACGCGGGCGTGGGCGACGGCGCGCGGCAGGCGGGCCGTCACCGCACGCAGGTCGGCGGAGGCCTCATCGCCGCGGTAGGTCAGGACCACGGCCAGGTCCCGGGGCGGGTCGGACAGCAGGTAGCCGAGGAACTCCACGGTATGCTCGTCGGCCCAGTGCAAGTCCTCCACGACCAGCACGGCCTGGCCCAGCGCGCGCAGGAGCTCACTCAGGCCGCGGAACACCCGGTGGCGCTCGCCCGCGCGGTCGTCCAGGGGCTCGGGGGGCTCCGGCAGGCGTTCGGCCAGCTCAGGCAGGAGCGGGCGCAGCGCGCCCGCGACCGCTGACAGCCCGGTCAGGTCATCGGGCACCTCGCGCAGCGCCTCGACGATCGGGCCGAGGGGGAACGGCTCCCTGATCCTGGCGCAGCCGCCGGTCAGGATGCGGAGACCGGTCCGGGACAGCTCGGCCACCAGGCGGGTCTTGCCGATGCCCGCCTCGCCCTCGACCACGGCGACCGCTGGGGTGTTGGAGACGGTCTCGGTCAGCTGGGCCAGCTCACCGGCGCGGCCGACGAGTGTCGGCGAGATCATCAGCCGCTCATGGATCACGTCTGTTCCCTGCTCGACCCAATGCCTAGATCACACAAATACCACAAAATCCCCTTTCCGGCCCGTCCCTTTCTCGGACTTCTGCTCGACGACGGACGGCTTCCGGCGGACGAGGCCGAGGACGAAGCGGATGGCCGCGTCCCTTCCCGGGCCGCATCCTAGGTCGGCGACGCGTCCTCCGGCGGGCAGCGCGGCAGCGAAGCGCGCTCGAAAGGCGCGGAACGCGGCGTCGGGATTCTCGGAGCGGGAGGCGAAGAAAGGGGCGATTCGGTCGTACGTAGCGGTGGTCCGGGCGGTGACCTCGTCCCGGCGGCCAGGCCGAGTATCGCCCGGGTGTTCATCTGGCCGTGCGGAACTCGAAGAGCCGCGCAGCCTGGGAGGGGGTGCGGTGTTGCGCGCGTCCGGGTATGTCCTGCACCAATGACATGCCTTCTGCGTAGAGCTGACCGGTGCTGGCATGCTTGGCCATGAGTGCCGCGTAGCGGGAGACCTCGGCTGCAGGCACGGCATTCCTCCGTTCCTGGTTCTGCTCCAGCAGGACCTTCTCGGGCTGGATGAAGCGTAGTGCGGTGACCGGCATCTGAAGCCGGTCGGCTATGGCGAGCAGTCTGGCGCGCGCGTGAGGGAGCACGTTGGTTGACTCGGCGATCGCGGTGCGGCCGGACGCAAGTCGCGCAGTGACTCGGCGATCTCGCTCCTGGAAGATCTGGGGGTCGGCTGATTCACGGTCAACAGAAGTGTTGCGGTAGTGCTCGGCGATGGCGTCGCTGGACACGACGGCCTCAGGATCGATCTTGTCTTGGTCGATCAGCGCCTGAATGAAAGAGCTCTTGCCCGAGGCCGGCGGCCCGACCAGCAGCACGAGCCCGACAGGGATCCAGACCTGTTCAGGCTGTCTGCCGGCGCCGGCGCCGTTGCGGATCTCACCCCCGAAGGCCATGGTCAAACAATAGACCTGCGCCCTGCGTCGTGACTTCATGGTTTATCGGCCAGGCCCTTGGCGTCATCGGCAGCCTCTCGCCGGGCGGATCACGGGGAGAGCAGCGGACCGGCACGTCCCTCAGCGCCGACGGTGCAGCGAAGTGACGGTCGGTCCGGGCAGCTCCAACTGCGCCCTCAGCTCCTGGTTCCTTAGGGTGAGCTGCTGGACGGCCCGGACGGCCCCATCTGAACACCGCCGCCAACCCCGCTGCCCGCCGGCTCTTTCCCGGCCGCCGAGCCGACCAACCCGCCAACCCCGGCACCCTTCGCGAACATCTACGTCTCACTGGATTCCTCACCGGTACCGCACGCCCAGCAGCACTACGCCAACTCGTCCTCCAGGCGCCCGCAGCGGTCATTGCCAGGGCCCTCGGCTTCCACGACAAGACCACCACCCGAGTGGCCGCTGACGCAGGCTGCACCTGGAACCGCTACGCCCCCAATGACCACTCACAGTGAACGCCCTCAGCGTGACTGGCTCGAATACAGACCACTTGATCAACGACTTCTACCAGTCTCGAAGGCCGGCCAGGTTGTCCGACCTGGCCCGCAGGAGGCCGGCCAGGTGGTTGGCCACCAGCGTTGCGGGCCGGCGGACCATCGTGACGTCCGTCCGCTCAGCCGGGGTCGGCACAGAGTTGGGAGGTCAAGGCGGTGCGGGCCCACTCTTCCCACGTGTCCGGTGACCAGTCGCGGTCGCGGACGAAGATCAGGTAGAGCTGCGGGCTGAGCAGGCCGAACAGCAGGTCCGCCGCCATCTCGACGGAGAGGCCGGGACGGGCGTCGGGCTTGCGGGCCAGGGCTTCGGCCGCTGCGTACTGGACGGTGTAACGCGGGTCGGGGCCGTCCGGCCACTGTGCGGCGATCTCGGGGTCGGTGGCCGCGGCAGCCGCGATCAGCGGCATGATCGGGGCGACCCGGCCCAGGATCTCGCGGGTGCCGTGGACGTGCGCGCGCAATTGCCCGGCTGCGGTGGGCTCGGCGCACGCGGCGCGAAACCACTCACGATCCATGGTGGCGACCGGCTCGCTGTCCCCGGCGATGGATGTGTCGACGACGTCCTTGAACAGCGTGCGCTTGTTACGGAAGACGAAATAGACCGTCTGGACGGCCACGCCCGCCCGGTCCGCGACCTCCTGCAGGTTCGTCGCTCCGTAACCCTGCGCGACAAACAGCTCGCGAGCCGCCTCGACGATCTTCTCACGGGTGCGGCGTGAGCGCTCGGCTCGCTTGTCCGGCCGTTTGACTTGGTCCATATTGCGAGTATATCTCTAGATTACGTCACTAGAGTTCAGCTCTAGATTCTTGGAGGAGACGATGGACCAGCTCAACGCCGCCCAGACGCCGGAACCGGACCTGGCCCCAACGCGGCGAGACCACGAGGAGGAGTCCGTTCGCCGCGCGCTGGAGGGCTTCTACCGCGCCGGCAAGGCGCCGTGGGACACCGGCGTGACGCCGCCCGAATTGGTCGCCCTGGTGGAGGGGCACGAGGCGCTGCCGCCCGGCCGCGTCCTCGAACTCGGCTGCGGTACGGGGACCAACGCCATCTACCTCGCGCGGCACGGCTGGGATGTGGCGGCCGTCGACCTGATCGACCGCGCCGTCGACCAGGCCAGGGAGAAGGCTGCGCAGGCGGGAGTGGCGGTACGGCTGCTGCACGGAGACGCCACCCGCCTCGACGAGTTGGACGTGCCGGGCCCCTTCGACCTGTTCTTCGACCTGAGCTGTTATTGCGGGGTCCCGCTGCACCGCCGCGACGCCTACGTCGCCGGGCTCACCGACCGCGCCGCTCCCGGAGCACGGTTGCTGATGTTCGGGTACGGCCCCGAGCCGCTCGGCAGTCCGATGCCCGAGGTCAAGTCGTGGGCGGCGGGCGTCACAGCCGACGAGCTCCGCGCCAGGTTCGCCGGCTGGGAACTACTCGACGTCACGCCGGGCACCAACTCGGTGCCGACCTTCTGGTTCACGCTGCGCCGCGACGCCTGACCATCTCCGGCCGCGGGTTTCTACAGGTCTGTGGCAGATCTCACGCCGCCCGAGCAAGTCGAGCTCGGGCGGCGTAGTGGTCGACACGCCGGGTGCCTGCCCTGAGCGCCGCGTCCCAACCGTCTTGGTGTCTCCCGCTGCCGACTCCTCGCCGTGGACGGCCTGAACGTGCACGTCGCCCCGGACGCGCTGTCAGGCACCCCCATCCTGGATATCAGGCCGTACCTGATCGAGTTCGCTCCCCGCCATCCGGTCACCCAACCGGCCTGGGCCACCGAGCTCATGAGCTCCTACTACTGAGGTTCCGGCCGGCGGGCGCTCGCCGGCCGGCCCGTGATCAACCTGGTCGCACGTGGACGACACTCACCGCCCGTGTCTGCGACCAGGCCGAGCGCCGCTGCATCGTCCAATGAAGAGAGCTACTGATATGAACGTAGTTCGGCGTGGATGCGCCCGCTCGGCATGGATGCTCCATGGCGGAGGCCGTCACGTCTTGGACGCGGTCTTCCAGCGGCGGGACACAGCGTCAGCCCGCTTGTGGCCCATCTCATCGATCTCCAGCAGCCGCCTCGCCGTCATAGATCCGCAGCCGAGGTTGGCCCTCTCGTGCGGAGCGGTCACGCCACACGCGCCCGATCGGCAGCACCGGGCCGGTCGGAAGTTCCGTGGTCGGGCCATGCGACGTCGTCAACCGCCAGGAATGGTTCGCGGGCCACGGTCGCGGGAGTCACTCCGGCGAACGCCATGACGTCCCGATGCAGGTGAGACTGGTCGGCATAGCCGCCGTCCGCCGCGACCGCGGCCGCGTCGTGCCCCGCGGCCAGGCGATGAGCGGCATGGTCGAAGCGGACCAGCCTCGCGGCCTGCTTGGGTGGCAGGCCGATTTGTACGTGGAACCGGCCAGGACGCGCGAGCAGAAGGCCTACGACGCGGCCGTGGGACGGATCGCCAGTTCCGTCGTCGAGTTCGTGCAAGGCATCTCGGTGGTCAAGGCGTTCGGCGGAGGCGAGCGCGCCCACCGCACGTTCCTGACGGCCGCCGACGACTTCGTCAGCATCTTCTCCCGCTGGGTGCGCGGCATGTCCGTGGTCGCCGCCGGGATGCAGCTGGCGCTGTCGCCGCCGTTCGTGCTGCTGGTCGTGCTGGTCGGCGGCACGGCACTGATCACCTCCGGCGGCCTGGCGCCGACGGATCTGCTGCCGTTCCTGCTGCTCGGGCTGGGGCTGACCGCTCCGGTGGCGGCGCTCGGCCACGGCTTCGACGACCTGCAGGCCGCTGGCCGTGCGGTCGGCCGGATCAAAGACGTGCTCACGGTCCGGCCACTGCCCGAGCCCGCCCACCCGCGTGCGCCGCAGGGGCACCGGGTGGAACTGCGTGACGTCCGCTTCGCCTACGAGGTCGATGATGGGGCCGGCCACGAGGCGCTGCGCGGCATCGATCTGGTGCTGGAGCCGGGGACGATCACCGCGGTCGTCGGGCCGTCGGGAAGCGGGAAGTCGACGCTGGTCCAGCTGTTGCCGCGGTTCTTCGACCCCACCCACGGCTCGGTCCTTCTCGGCGGCGTCGATCTGCGCGAGATCGGCAGCCGGGAGCTGCACCGGCAGGTGTCCTTCGTCTTCCAGGACGTCCGTCTGCTGCGCGTCTCGGTCGCCGACAACATCGCGCTGGCGGTGCCGCGGGCCGGCCGCGACGACGTGATCCGCGCCGCCCGGCTGGCCGGCATCCACGACCGCATCCTCCGGCTGCCGCGCGGGTACGACACGGTGCTCGGTGAAGAGACCAAGCTGTCCGGAGGCGAGGCGCAGCGGATCTCGATCGCCCGCGCGCTGCCGACCTGCTGACACGAGGCGGAAGGTTCGCCGCGTTCTGGCGATCCCACCGATCCACCGAGATCGAAACCCACGATGGCGTGCTGCGAGGAGACGAGCCCCGATGATCCGAATGCTGCTGCGCGTACTCGGAGACGAGTACGCCGCGGCGATGCGCCGCACCGTGGTCCTGATGACGATCACGGCTGTGGTCGAAGGTTGTCCTACGCGCTGCTGGTCCCGGTGCTGCGGGCGCTGCTCGGCAGCACGCCCGCGGACGCCGTGCCCTGGCTGGTCGCGTTCGGGTCCGCGGTCGCCCTCTACGCCGTGCTGCGCTACATCAGCGACTTGTCCGGCATGCGGGTCGGGACCACCATGTTGCGCGGCACGTATCACCGGCTCGGCGAGCACCTGGCCCGCCTCCCCCTCGGCTGGTACAACGCCGCTCGCATCGGCGAGGTGTCCGCCCTGGCCGGCCGCGGCCTCCTGCAAGCCATGGGCGTGGCCGCGCATCTGCTGGCACCGTTCATCGCCGCCCTGGTCACGCCCCTGACCATCGTGGCCGTGATGACCGCCTTCAACTGGCGGATGGGGCTGGCCGCGTTGCTCGCCGCACCCGTCGTTGCGGCGATCCAGGCCTGGACGGCACGCGCGACGGCCACCGCCGACGCCGACCGTCACGAACGCGACCAGGAGGCCGGCGGGCGTGTGATCGAAGAGGGACAGCGGCTCGCGGTCGTCGGGCCGTCCGGCGCGGGCAAGAGCACGCTGCTGCAACTGCTGGCGCGCTTCTACGACGTGGACGCCGGCGCGGTGCGCGTGGGAGGCGTGGACGTGCGCCAGATCAGCACCGAGACGTTGATGGCCCGGATCGCCATCGTCTTCCATGAGGTGTACCTCTTCGACGGCACGATCGAGGAGAACGTGCGCCTGGGCCGTCCCGACGCGGGCGTCGCCGAGATGCGGGCGGCGGCGACCGCGGCGCGGCTGGACGAAGTGATCGAGCGACTGCCCGGCGGATGGGCGGCGAACGTCGGCGAGGGCGGCGCGCTGCTGTCAGGTGGTGAGCGCCAGCGTGTCTCGATCGCGCGGGCGCTGCTGAAGAACGCGCCCATCGTGCTGCTGGACGAGGTGACCTCGGCGCTGGACCCGGTCAACGAGGCGGCCGTCCACGAGGGCGTCCAGCGCCTGATGGCGGGCCGGACGGTGGTGATGGTGGCGCATCGGATGCGGACCGTCCGGCGCGCCGACCGCATCGTCTTTCTGGACGGCGGCCGGATCGTGGAGGAAGGCAGCCACGACGAACTGCTCGACCGTGGCGGCCGTTACGCCGGCTTCTGGAACATCTCCATGGCTTCCGCCGCGCGGGAATGAGCCCGCCGGGCCCATGTTCCGGCCTTGGGACCTCGGTACGGCCGTCATGGTGACGGTCACCGGTCTTCGACTGCGCGGAAACAATTTGTCCAAGACCGTCAGCCGGCCGCCCGTGCACAGTCTCCGCATGAGTGAATGCGACATTGAGCACTCGCATGGGATGCACGTGGTCCATGACGGCCCGCGGCAGGCGCCGCCGTTGTTGCTCATCCACGGATCGGGGGCCTCGGGCGGCTTCTGGAGCCCGATGGTCCCGGTACTGGCCGCCCACCATCACCTCATCCGGGTCGATCTCCCGGGTTGCGGCCAGTCCCCGCCCGCGCCGTCGTACGACGTGCCCGCACAGGCGGGTCAGGTGGCGGCGCTGCTGGACGACCTCGGCCTTCGTCACGTCGCCGTGGCCGGGCACTCCAGCGGCGGCTACGTCGCCACCGCGCTCGCTGAGCAACGTCCCGACCTCGTGGGTTCGCTCGCCTGATCAGTAGCGGCCCGAGCCCGGATGCGCTCCTTCGGCAGCCGTTCATCCTTCGGGTGCTGCTGGCCCCGCCTTTGGGCCCGCTCCTGTGGCCGAGGCGTTCGGACGCGATGATCCGCAAGGGGATCAGCGCGACGGCCGCTTGCCTGGTGGACCTCCCGGACGACGTGGTCGCCGACGTACGGGGCATCACCTACCGCGTGATGAGGACGGTGCTGCGCCAGAACACCGCCTACATCGCCGAACGGAGCGTGCCCGAGCGTCTGGCCGCCCTCCAGGTCCCCGTACAGGGCGCCGGGCTCGGCTTGTCGATCGTCGCAGCGATCGCGAAGGCCCACGGGGCCGAGGCGCGAGCGAACTCCAACCCGGGCGGCGGGCTGGAGCTCGTCGTAGTCTTCGCAGGATCCGAGGACGCATCATCCGCAGGAGGAACATCGGAGTGAGAATGTGCATTGTCTGTCACACCGGCAACCGACGGGTCACCTCCGCCCAGCTCGGCGCCCGCCACCGCGCAGGCGGCTCCATGTCCATCGTGGCGTTCCCCGACCGGCCCGATCCTGCGACCGCAGGCGTGACGGTCACGGCCGCAGTCGAGCGTTTCCTGGACTCCCCTACTGCGGCCACCAACCCCGCCCGGCGGCTGGAACGCCGTGAGACGGCACACCGAGGCGACCGCTCCATCCCGCGCACCCGGCTGGAGACGCTCTTCACCGACCCTGCGCACGCCCTTCGGGAAAAGGTCCTCTGGAGGCTGCTGTACGACACGGCCGCCCGCGCCGAGAAAATCCTCACCCTCAACGTCGAAGACCTCGACCTGCTCGATCCGCACCTCCAGGGTTGGGCGTTGCATCAGCTCCGCCACAGTGCGCTGCAGCATCTCGCACAGGCCGGGCGTACCGCCCTGAACTCTGGGCCATGCCACCTTGCAGGGGATGGTGGCGCCTGCCGCCGAACCCGCTGAGCCGCGACTACAGCAGCCCACGGCCCCTTCCTGGCGTGTTCCGGCCGTTCCCGTTGCACGCGGATGTTCGGAAACCGGCGACGAGTAGCGCCGCGAACCATGAACCGTTGTCGATCGTTGTCCGGGTGTTGCCGATTCCAAGGGGAGCGCGATGGAGCAAGTATTCGAGTACCTGCCCCTTCTGTTTGTGGCGTTCGGCGCCGTGGTCGTGCTGGTGTCGGTCAGAGGGATCGTGCACGGCAGGCGGTTCGTCCGCGGGGCGCGGCGGGTGCCGGGCGTGGTCACCGACGTGGCCACCACGTTCACGGGACGCGGCGAGCATCTGAGGGCGCACCGGCGTCCGGTGCTGACCTTCACGACCGCCGAAGGGCGGGAGGTGACCAGCGAGTCCTGGACCGAGTCGCAGCTGGGCGTCGGCAGGGAGACCGACGTCCTCTACGACCCTCAGGACCCGACGAAGGCCGCGCCCGCCGGTGACGTCGGCGTCGGCGGTGGTTACGGCGGCATCGTCATCGGGCTCATCGCCGCCGCCATAGGCTTGGCCCTCTTCGTCGCCATCTCAGGGCATTTCACCCCGTCCGACGGCACAGAGAACGGCTGCCGGATCGAGCACGCCGACGGCACCTCCGAGCCCGTCGACTGCCCTCCGGGCGTGGACGTCGGCTGACACGTCCCGCCGCTCCCGAACGACGGGACCAGCGAAGACCCCCGCAGTGGTCATCTTGGGCACGCCCATCGACCGTCTCGTGAAAGGGCCGTGGTTCACGATCGCGGGTCGATCAGCGGGCGGCGTAAGCCCGGATGACGGTCCAGCCGGATCCGACCGGGACGACGGGCACAGGCAGCCAGCTCTCCCCGTCATCTCCAGCCTGAGCGACGCCACCTGGGCCTGCGGTGCACCGGGGTCACGCTCCACCCGGACGGGCACCCTGGTCACCGTGCCGGTACGGGCACGGTTGAAGCCGTCCAGATCCGCCGGTGCGTAGCGGACGGCGAGCAGCGGCAGCGGCTTGGCCTCGGGCGTCCGCTCGGAGGTGAACGTCCAGGCCGTCTCCACGCTCGACGACAGTACCGAGTGCGGGACCTGCCTGCGCATCGACAGCCCGCCGATCAGATTGACCAGATGCTCGTGGTAGAAGGCTTAGGCGTACGGGTTGAGGAAGGTGAACCGCATCGAGTAGATCGACAGCGCCTCCCCGGGCCGTGACATCGGCGAGTACAGGGCGTTGGCGGCCAGGATGTCGAAGCGGTGGCCGCCACCAGCGTGGGCACCCCGCTCATCGATTCCAGCACCCGGCGGACCGGCGCGCGCATCCCGGGGGTCTCGGCCGGTGGCTGCTCGCGGCTCAGGTGGTGGCGGGCTCAGGGCGTCCCCGGGGGCCGGTGAGGTAGTGCTGGACGGTGGGGGCGACGACGGCGAGGAGGGTGGGCAGGTCTCGGTCGGCCAGGACCGGGAGCCGGAGTAGGTGGCGGCCCAGCGCGATGCCGAACAGGTGGTACCGATGCGCTGCGCAGCAGCCGCACTCTGTCCCGATGGAAGGACCCGGCCTGGCTGGGCTGGGTCGCCGTCGTCGTGTACCTGTTCCACAACTTCGAGGAGTACGGCATCGCCGCCGACGGCGCCCACCACGCCTTCCCCGACTCCCTGTGCACCACGCTCAACCAGAGCGCCTACCCGCAATGCCCGATCCCGACAGAGTTCTACCTGTTCGTCAACATCGGGTTGATCTGGGTCGTGGCGGTGATCTGTGCCCTGCTCGCCCGCAAGTACGTGATGATGGGGTCCGCGTTCTACAGCATCGTCATCGTCAACTGCTTCTTCCACATCGTCCCCGCCGTCGTCACCGGCACGTACAACCCGGGGCTGCTCGCCGCGGTCGTGATGTTCCTGCCCGCCTCGACCTGCTGCAGCTCCTCAACGCAAGCCTCATCCTGCTGGTCGGCGCCCTCCTCCAAAGGTCGCTGCCCCCAAAGTGCCGCAACGGCGAAGACCGGCACCCAGGCTGCCCGCTGAACGACGCAAGACCCTTTCCGCACACGGGCGCCGGCCCGGAGTCGCTGGCTACTCCGCATGGCCGAGGAACTGCGCACCGGCGACGTGGCCGTGCTCGGCTCGAACGAGTACGCCGACCGGGGCGCCCACCTGACCGCGGCCGCGCACCTGAACGTCAGCGTAGATCCCGGCTCGCCCAGCCCAGTGCGGCGAGCACGGGCGGCAGCATGGCCAGCCACCCGTGGTGCACGATCTCCCAGTTCTCCTCGTCCGGATAGAGCCACGGCCAGTACGGTCCCCGCAGAACCAGGCTCACCGAGACGATCACCAGCAGACCGCCCAGGCCCGCGAGGGCGGCCGCCTTCCCCTGGTGCATGCGCCCGGCCACCGACGCCGACAGCAGGCCGATCGCGATGCACACCGCTGCCTCCACCGCCATCCCCGCCACCTTGAGCTGTCCGCCCTCGGGCAGCCGGGCCACGGCGATGGCGCACGCGATCCCCCAGAACAGACCCGCGAAAAGGCCCCCGAAGCCGCAGCGCAGCCACTGGCGGAGCCAGCGGGGCACTGGGGCCGCGCCCGTGCTCGCGGTCATCTCGTCGATCACGGCGAATCCAGCGGCGGCGCCCAGCATCACCCCCATCATCCTGAGCAGGGTGAAAGCGGTCCCGACGCCTAACGCGGAACCGGCCTCGATCACCGAGACCATGACCGCGGCGAGCATCCCGGTGACTGCGAGAGGAATCCAGTCGATCGCCCGCGCGATCGGTCTGATGAGCTGGATCACGAGCATGGCTGCCCCTTCAACGGCTCGGCGGGGTACTCGGGGCGCAGGCCCAGCAGCGGAAGCGCCTGCTCGACCGTCGTGCCGGGCCTTAGCAGTGTGTCCCAGTGCGTCCAGATCCGTTGCCGGGCATCGGGCGTGGCGAGCAGCTTGCGGGCGTACCCCAGCTCGGCCGCGCCGTACCGGACCATGCCCAGGGGGGACTGCACCGAGCTGAAGAGGGAGGAGCCGAGCTGGATCTCCCGGTCCTCGGGCGGAGCCGGCGCAACGGCTTGGCCGAGCAGCCAAAGACCCACCAGTGCCCTGCTCTGGCCCCGTAGGTCGCAACCCGTCCTCGGCGGTCGCAGTCCCAGCACGGAGCGAATGACCTGGGAGGCGAGCACGGCCCGGTAGGTGTCCTCGGCTCCGGCGCGTCCCCACATCAGATAGGTGCTGATGGACTCCCCCTCGTCGCTGTCCGCGCTGAGCCAGCTGTCGGTGAATTGCCGGACGGCCGGCAGCCGGTCACGCTCCGCCGGGGGCAGCGCCTGCGCCACCGGGTTCACCGCCGACACCCACGACGGAATCCAGGCGACGTAGTCGTGGAAAGCGCAGTAGGTGATGGCACCGTGCTTCTCGCACTGCCGCGCGTCCCGCGCGAAGTACCGTTCCCGGACCTGGGCGTCCATGCCGTCGAGGAACGCGGCCGGATCTCCCTGCATGGTCTCGAACCGGTGGTTGATCTCCTCCCCCGGAGCGGCGGCGGTCGCGGCCGCCCCCGTGGGCACCACAACCGCCACGGCGGCCAGGGCCGCGACCAGGCGCACCGGCCTGGCCCCGTGCCGCAGCAAGGCCAGGGCGGCGAAAAGAGCGACGGAGGCGAGGAGATAGACGGCGTGCAACGCCGATGGGCGCTGCGGCCAGTCGGGCCCGTGGAAGAGCACGACGGGCAGAAACCAGCCCCCGTAACCGCTCTGCTGACTGTTCAGCCAGGTGAAAGCACCGATCAGGAAGGCCGTCACGGGAACCGCGACCAGCCAGGGAGCCCACCTGCCGAGCATCGCGCCGAGGGCCGCGGCGAAGGGCACGGCCAGCACCCCGCCCAGCGCCTCGTAGGGGTCGAACACGCCCGCCACCGGACCCATCGCGAGACGCGCCGGCAAGTAGACGACCATCACCAGCAGCGCGACCCCGGCTCCGACCGTCACGGCCGCCGAAATCGCGGCTTTGGTCCGCTCCGCGGCGTGGCCGGACAGCGCTCCGAGCGTCTCCGGCATGCCGCCTCGCATGTCCCGGGACGTCGCGAGGTTGGCTGCGAGCATCATGGCCGCCGCCAGGAGCAGCATCGCACCCGATGTGCTCGCCGGATCGACACTCAGGTCGGGCAGCCACTGCCAGGTCGCGACGAACCGCAGCCCCAGGCAGAGCGCGGCGGCACCCCAAGGGACGGGGCTGCGCAGCAGCCTGATGACCTCGAACAGGAACAACGATCGGAAAATCATGTCGCCGCCCCGACCGGCTCGCCGAGCAGAAGCAGATAACCGTCCTCGACGGCCGGCGCGGCAGGCGCCGCACCCCGCGGGCTGGCTCCCAGCGTCCGGTAGCGGCCGTCCGCGGTCCGCCAGAACAGGCGAGAGTCGTGGGGAGGCGCATCGGAGATCCACACCTGGCCGGAGGCGACGGTGGCGAGCTCACCGGGGGTGCCCTGGAACACCACGAGCCCCCGGTTCATCACGATCACGCGCTCGCACAGAGCGGCGACGTCCTCGGTCTGGTGGGTGGACAGCAGCACGGTACGGCCTTCTCCGAGCCGGGAGACCAGCGCCCGGAACCGCATGCGCTGCTCGGGGTCCAAGCCGACCGTGGGCTCGTCGAGGATGAGCAGGTCGGGCTCGCCGAGCAGCGTCTGGGCCAGGGCCAGTCGCTGTTTCATGCCACCGGACAGCTTGCGCACCTTCGTCCTGGCGCGGTCGGCCAGGTCGACCTCGGCAAGGACCCGGCGCACCTCCCGGTGGCGTTCACGTCGGTCCGTCAGCTCTTTCAAAATCGCCACGTAGTCGACCAGTTCGAACAGCGTGAAGTGAGGGTAGAAGCCCGGTTCCTGCGGGAGATAACCCAGGCGGCGGCGCAGGGCGGTCCGCTGTTCCCGATCCGCGGGGTCCAGGCCCAGAGCGCGCACCTGGCCGCCGTCGGGAGCCAGCGTGGTCGCCAGGCTCCGCAGCAGGGTGGTCTTGCCGGCGCCGTTGGGGCCGAGCAGTCCTGTCACTCCCCGGCCGAACTCCAGGTCGAGGCCGTCGAGAACGACGGCCCGGCCGTATTTCTTGGTCAGGCCGCGAACGGTCACGGTCGGGTCCATTTGGGCTCTCCTGAGTCGAAGCGGGCACGCCGCAGGTAGATGAGAGGGATGAGGATCAGTGCGGCCGCGCCGTACAGGGCCTGGGCCGCAGGCGAGAAGGGCGCCAGCGCGTCACCGGTGAGCCTGGCGGAGGTCACCACGGCGCCGAACCAGATGGCGGTCAGCGCGGCAGCCGAGATCAGCGGCGGGAATCGGGTCGACATGGCCAGGGTGGCCGCGGTGAGTGCGAGAGCGGGCAGTAGCCACGCCGCCGTCAGCCCCGGCGGGCCGGGCAGCAGCGGCGTCGCCATCCCCGTCAGCACGATCGCGGTCACCAGCACCGCGACGGCGCGCAACAACAGGGCTCTGGCACCTCCCATCGGAGTGGCGGCCTGCATCTCGTGGACGGGATCGACCCGGGGCCCGTAGGCGACGGCGATGCCCGCCAGCGGCAGCACGGGCGCGATCACGAGGAAGGGCACCAGTGCGTCGAAGGCGGGCTGAGGATCACGGCTGACCAGGTGGGCGGCGGCCACGGCGAAAGCCGTCACCGCAGTGACCGCGACCAGCCACCCCCTGGCAAGAGCAGGGGTGGCCGCGAGAAACGTGGCCACGTGCTCGGGGACGCCGACCCGGCACAGGAGCCGTGCCACCGGCCGCGGCCGGGGCCGGTCCACCAGGTCCTCGATCCTCGCCCAGCTCACGGCGAGCCACTCCCGCTCGTACGGCACCGCCGCACGGCAGCGTTCGCACCGGGCGAGGTGGCTCTCCGCCGACATCACCTGGACCGGTTCGAGATGGCCGCTCACGTAGCGCTCGATCAGCTCCTCGGGCAGGTGCCATTGCGCGTTCATGCGAGATGCCCCCTGAGCTGAGCCTTGGCCCGCATGACGCGGGTCTTCACGGTTCCCTCGGGGATGCCGAGGAGTTGGGCGGCCTCACGCACCGTGAGGCCGTCGAGCACGGTGGCCTGGATGGCCGCGCGCAGGTCCGGCGACAGCCTGTCCAGCGCGGCGCCCAGGTCGCCGTGCTCCACGCCGACCAAGACCGCGTCCTCGGCCGACTCGGTGATCAGCTCTGCGGAGATCGGGCGACCTGATCGGCGGCCTCCCGTCGCGGGAGAGCCGTCAAGTGCGGCGACGGGCGGGGCGGCGCCGCTCCGGCGCAGCGCGGAGATCAGTCTGCGGATCGCGATGGTCCAGATCCACGCCGCCGCCTCACCGTCCTGCGCCCGGTAGCGATGCGCGTCGCGCCAGACGGCGACGAAGGTGTCCTGGATCGCGTCGTCCACCAGGTCCGCGTCGGAGCACCGGCGGGCCAGCCGTACCCGCAGCCAGGGCGCGTGCCGCTGGTGCAGGATCCTCAGCGCCTCCACCCGCTCGGCGGCAACGGCCGCCAGCAGCTCCGCATCGTTACTGTCAGGACCGACCGGGGGCGGTTCCCGGCGGCGTATGAGGAATCTGCGCACATTCCGATCTATCGCAAGACCTGCCGGGTCCGGTTCCGTGATGGCAGAGATATCTCAACTTCGGGAGTAACCCGCCACTGGTCGCAGAAGCGCCGGCCGGACTCGTGGTCCGCGCCATGCGCCTCGTGGTCGACAGGACTTCCCGCTGCTCGATGTCGTCCCACTCTTTGAGGCACCAGCACTGTGAGTGATCCATGGTGCACGCGTTCGCGCAGTCCGGCGCTGGACGCCGGCAGGACGAGCGTGGCCACGGTGCTGTCCCTGTGCTCGGGCGGCGACGTCAGGGCGGGCCGAGTACGTCCGGGCTGATCAGGGCGCGGGCGGTGGCGGCGAAACAGTCGCCGGAGGCGGCGTCGGCGAGGCCGAGGATGACGCCTTGGCTGAGGCCGACCAGGAGCGCGCGCAGCGCCGTGGCCAGGCGTTGCGCCTGGCGCGGTGTGAGTGTGTTCCCGTCGAGGAGCCTGCCGGAGCCTCAGATTCTTCGGAGCCGATCTCGACGGCGTCGAACTGCGCGCCGACGACCTCGACTGGTCTTTCGGGACCGGCACTCCCCTGACCGGCTCCGCCCAGGACCTCCTGCTGGTCACCTACGGCCGCAAGCTCCCACCGGGACACCTCCACGGCACGGCAAGGGATCGGTACATCACCACGTGAACCGAACGGCCCGATGGATCGGCGTCCTGGGTTCGGGGCCGTCGGAACGTGCGGGCGGGGTGATCTACCGGGGGTGATGCGGATGGTTGCCGGCTGAAGAGGCCGAGGCCGACCAGGTCGTCCTGGTTCGTCAGCCGCTCGGGAAGCCGGGCGCCGAGATGCTGCCGCCCCACGGTGGCAGCCGGTAGTCGCCGAGCTTCCGGATCTTGCCGGTGGTCACGTCGATGGCGTAGGCCGTGTCGCCCAGATCCGGCGACCGGCCGGAGTCCGGATCTAGTTCGGCGCTGCCCAAGGCCAGGACCTCACGCTCGTTGAGCCAGTACCCCAGCCGGTAAGGACGCAGCTGTCGCGGCGGGTCGAGCTTGACCTCGGACCTGACCTGGCCGCTCGCCCAGTCCACGGTGACGATCTTGTCGTACGGTTCGCCGTTCGTCATGCTCTCCCCCTGCGCCGTCGGGCCGGTCAGCATGGCCACGGTCGCGCCGTCCGGGCCGACGGCTCCCGTAAGCGCCCAGGTCTTCGGCCCGGCGAAGACCGTCACCTTGCCGTCCGAGAGCACGCCGAACCGGGCGCGCTCATGCTCCACGACCGTGGGTACGCCCTCGTCGGCGGGATTGAGGAAGAACCAGCCCTTGGGCGCCTCCTCGACGACCCGCCCGCTCTCGACGTCCACGATGACCCGGGGAATGCCGCTCAGGCTCAGTCCGAGCCGGCGCCCGTCCGGCGAGAAGGTGATCAGTCCGCCGCCCTTGACCATGGCCTTGCGCCTGACGACCTGCGGGATCTCCCAGACCTGGCCGGTGTCGAGCTCGCGGACGGTGAAGCGTTCGCGGTCGGGGGCGTAGTAGGCGATGCGGCGTCCGTCGCGGGAGATCGCCAGCGGGGCGGCGGTGTTCATGTAGTTCTTCTTGGTCTGGTCGGTGTAGACGCTCAGCGCGTCGGCGACCCGGTACCGGGTTCCGTCCTGCAGGACCACCTTCCACTGCAGGCACGTCTCGTCGGCCACCGGCGCGTTGTCCTCGCCGGGCTTCCACGTGTCCTGGCAGAAGTCGTAGTAGGCGTAGCGCACCGGCCCCACCCCGGACGCGGGCAGGACGGCGCGGACGGGGACGAGGTCCTCCGGCGACGGCGTGGGCCGCGCGGGGATGCCGTGGAAAGTCGCACCGGACGAGGGCGTGCCGCTCGTGACGGTGCCGACGTCGGCGGGCCCGCCGGGATTGATGAGAACAGTGACGGCCAGCGTCAGTGCGGCGACGGCCGCGGTCGCGGAGCCGCTGATCAGAGCCGTTCGCGTACGCCGGGCGCCCCGCAGCGCGACCTCGGCGAGATCGACGTCGGGTGCTTGTCGGGCGATCGAGTCGAGCTCGTCACGGAACCTCGTCATCGCGGCACCTCCACCGGATCGACTTCGGACAACAGATCGGCCAGTTCGGGCGCGAGGACGCGCAGGCGGCCCAAGGCGTAGTGGGTCTGGCTCTTGACCGTGCCGGGTGAGCAGCCCAGCGCGTCGGCGGTCTCCTCGACGCTGAGGTCCTCGTAGAAACGCAGCACGAGGACGGCGCGCTGCCGCGGAGTCAGCCGGAGGAGCACCTGTTGCAGGACCATCCGGTGCAGCCCGGCGGACTCCGGATCGTAGGCCGGTTCCGGCGGTCTGCTGGTCAGGATGTCCGAGCGTCTGCGCCGCAGCCAGGACACGTGCTCATTGACCAGGGCCCGCCGGGCATATGCCTCCGGATTGCCGTCCTTGGCCAGCTTGGGCCAGTGTCTGGCGATCCGGGTCAGCACGGTCTGCAGGAGGTCCTCAGCCCGGTGCGCGTCCCCCGTGAGCAGGTACGCGGTGCGCATCAACGCCTGCTGACGGGCGCTGACGAACTCCCGGAATCCTTCATATCTGTCCATACGACTCCTTCCGCCCTAATGAACGCCGGACGTCGGAAGCCGGTTGGAGGAAACCCACGCCCGGGCCCGATGGAAGAACCGCGGACAGTCAGATGGCCGGCTTCAGGTATCCGGCGGCGACCAGCCCCGCGAAGGCGACGTCGGTGTCGGTCAGCTGCCCGCTGAGCACGTGCTGGACGAACGCGCCGACCGGCATCAGCACGGTCTCGATGAACTCGGCGTCGTCCAGACTCGGCTCGGCGACTTTCCGGCAACCGCGGGCCAGGACCGCGTGGCGGCGATGTGAGGCGTACGACGACAGGAAGGTCTGCATGACCACTTCGAGGGTCGCAGCTTCGTAGCCGGTCTCCTCCAGCAGTTCCCGAGCGGCCGCGACCTCGACCGGCTCGTCTCCGTCAGCGTTTCCGCCCGGCAGCTCCAGCAGCACCCGTCCAGGCCCCGGCCGGTACTGCCGGGCCAGCACCACCTGCTCGTCCTCGGTCACGGCGACGACTGCGACGGTCGCGCCGCCCACGAGGATGTCCCATACGTCCTCGTTGCCGTCTGGGTAGCGGTAGCGGCGGCCACGGACTTCCAAGAACCCGGCCGGCTCGTCCAGCTCGCCCAGCTGCGTCCACTCGCCGGCCCTGGCATCACCCACACGCCCAAGCCTATGGATCATCAGGCCCTCGGCGAGGACACATCGCCTAAGACGACATGCTCCGACGTGCCGGCCCAACGCTGAGCAGCGGCTCGGCCGTTCGTTTCGGCATCGTCTCCGGAGATCAACCTTTCGGCCGAGGACGTCCTGGACTCGCGGCCGATGTCGGCGCCGATCCGAAACCACAAGATCAACCCCATGACGCACCACACTCCCTCCCCCGCGCGGAGAAGGCCCGCAATCGTGGCCGCCGTCGCGGGAGTGCTCGCCCTCACGGCCTCCATCGCCTGGGCCTCGCCCGCTGCCGCGGCGCCCAGCACGCCGTATCTCCCGAAGCCGACCGGCCCTCACCGCGTCGGCACGACGACCTTGCACCTGACCGACACCTCCCGCTCCGACCTGTGGGTCCCCGCGGCCAAGACGAGGGAGCTCATGGTCTCCCTGTGGTATCCGACGGCGGCGCACACCGGCCGGCGCGCGCCTTACGTCACGCCCAAGGAGTCGGAGCTGCTCCTGAAAGGCTCGGGGATCAAGGAACTGGAGACCATCCCGCCAGACGGGCTGAGCCGGACGCGTACGAACGCCTTCACCGACGCCGAGCCCTCGGGGCGCCGGCGCAGCCTGCCGCTGGTGGTACTGTCGCCCGGCTTCACCTGGCCTCGCAGTTCGCTGACGGGTCTGGCCGAGGACCTGGCGAGCAGGGGGTACGTGGTGGCCGGCATCGACCACACCTACGAGAACTTCGCCACCACCCTCCCCGGCGGCCGGGTCGCCACCTGCGCCGCCTGCACGAACGCGAGTACGTCGCCGCCTTCTTCGACCTGCACCTGCGCGGCAGGCCGCAGCCCCTCCTGGACAAGCCCTCCCAGCGCTACCCCGAGGTGCGATTCTGCACACCGTCGGCCAAGAGCTGATCCCGGCCTCGCGGACTGAGGACCACGAGCCGGTGGTGGCGCCCGGGGATCTGCGCACGCGCAGGGCCAGGGTGATGCGGGATCGGCAGACGTATGCACTTGGCGATGCACGCGGTGCGTGCATAATAGGGACATCAGTCCGGCACCGACGAAAGGACGCGTGTCATGAGAAGTCCCGAAGAGCTGAACGCCGCCCTGGAGAACGTCCACCGCGCCGGAATGCCCGGCCTGTTCGCCGAGGTACGGGACGGCGACGAGGTCTGGCGCGGCGCCGCAGGGGTCGCCGACCTCGCCACCGGCCGCCCCGTCTCCGCCGACATGCGGCACCGGGTCGGCAGCATCACCAAGACCTTCACCGCCGCCGCGGTGATGCAGCTGGTCGAAGGCGGTCAGATCGGTCTCGACGCGCCGATCGGCCGCTACCTGCCGAAGCTGGTTCCCGGAGAACGCGGCGACGCGATCACGGTCCGGATGCTGATCAACCACACCAGCGGCCTCGCCGAATACCTCCCGTACGTCTACCCCTCCCTCAAGGCCTTCCCGGTCCTGGCCGACACCAGGCCGCAGAGCCTGGAAGACCACCGGCTCACCCGGTTCCACCCCATCGAGCTGATCGAGAAGGGCGTCTCCGCCCCCGCCTTCAGCGGGCCAGGCGGCACTCCGGGGTTGTACTCCAACACCAACTACCTCCTGCTCGGCCAGCTTCTGGAGCAGGTGACCGGCACGACGGCCGAGACGTACATCACCCGGAACGTCATCGAGCGCGCCGGGCTGCGGGACACCGAGCTTCCCGACGAGCCGCGGTTCGGCGGCCCGCAGTCGCAGATCTACGAGGCGTGGTTCGGCATGATCGAGCCGCCGCGCGACTTCAGCGTCTTCGACATGTCGTTCGCGGGACTGGCGGGTTCGCTGATCTCGACCGTCGCGGATCTCAACCGGTTCTACGCCTCGCTGTTCGCTGGTGAGATCGTCGGCCCGTCGTCGCTGGCGGAGATGCGGCGTACCGTCCGCGTCGTCTCCCAGGAGAGCAAAATCATCGAGTACGGGCTGGGCCTGTACCCGATGGAGACGCCCGGCGGCACCTTCTGGGGGCATGGCGGGACCGTCTGGGGCGCCGGAGCACTGGCCATGAGCAGCGCCGACGGCAAGCGGCAGATGTCCGTCGCGGTGAACATGCAGAGGTGGAACAGGCTCGACTCCACGGGCAGGCCGCAGCCCCATCCCATCGACGAAGCGCTCGCGGCTCTGTACGACGTCGCGCTGCACGGCTGACCGTGCCGGAGAAGCGGCGCACAGCCGGTCGACCGCGGCCGACAGGTACTTCGAGTTCCACAGCGCGACCGCGTTGACGACCAGCCCCAGCGGACCTGGTTGGTGACCAGGCATCCGGCGACCCGGGTCAGGTCCGACCACTGCGTAGCGATCTTCTGCCGGTTGATCTTGTTACGGGCGATCGCCTCCAGCAGCCCGTACGACGGCGTCGTCACGTCGGGCACCTCGGCGCGCCAGAGCCGCTGGTCACCCAGGTCGGCGAAGCGAGGCGCGAACCGATGGCCCAGCATGGAGAAGATCCCGAATACCGCGTCCAAATCGGACGCCTGGTCGGTCGTGACGGCCTCCGGCTGCACTTATTCGATGGATGCAGTATTCCGCGATCAGTACTGCCAGATGGCGTTGCGACGGTGTCGCGCGGGGTGAACTTCGAGATCACCGACAGCCTCGACGGCAAGAGAGCCATCGGCAGTGGCGTTGACCCTCTTGCGGATGGCTACGAGCCTGAGGCGCAGGCGTTGGCGCGTCCGACGCTCCTCGACGTCGGCCCACTCTGATACCGACTGGTCCCGCGGGTCGGCCCTGGCCCAGGAGTAGACGTCGACCTTGCGGCGGAGGGACATCGGAAGTGGCCGGTGACCGGCCCGTCGTGCCTGTCGCAGGCATGCGGCGCTGTAACGGCGATCAACTATTGTCACTGATCGCCATGGGATTCCCCTCAGGCCACCCCCGTCGGGAATCGGACGATCAATGTGATGGGCAGTGCGGGACATGAGGCTCCCCGGGTAGCACCGCCAGGTATTTCCTGGCGCACTACTGGAAGCCGGTCGGTCCCGTTGATCGCTGTTGAGTCATGGCGGGACCATAGCATTGCGGGCGGCGAGGTAGGCGCTCCAGTCCCGTTTGGCGACGTTGGCCCACCGGACGGCGGTGTCGATGTGCAGGCCGAGAATGTCGGCCAAGATCGGCGCGGGGATGTCCTCGACCAGGGCGATGAGGGCGGCGTTGCGCGCGGGGCGGATGTCGACGCCATGCTCGAGGAGCTTGCCGCCGAACCCGGAGCTCGCGGGCTGGCCCGGGAGGCGACCGGGAAACAGCCAGGTGACGGGGACGGCCATGCGGGTGCGGTTGACCGGGGCGGCGGCTAACTGGCGGAGGAGGTTCGCGAGCCGGGGCGGGTTGAGCAGCGGGTGGCGTCCGACGTTCAGGTAGGTGCCGTCGTCCTGATCGCGCAGGTGCTCGGCGCGCAGCCGCCGGATGCGTGAGATGGGCGTGCCGAACAGCAGGAGCATGGCTCCGGCGGCCCGGACGTCGAGTGGCAGGGCGGAGTCGGCGAGGCAGCGCTGGAACTGGTCCCAGCGCTCTTGCTCGTCCAGGATGCCGGCCGGGTCCTGGACTGGAATGGCTCGATGGTCAGGCGGGCGGCGATGCCGCGCGCTGCCGGCATTGAGACGGTCTCTCTCAGGATCGTCCCCCGCGGGAGAGCGCCGCCAAGGCGCTCGGCATCCGCGTCGGAACGGTCCGCTCGCCCGTCAACCGGGCTCGCGCGAAGGTCCGGGCGGAACTGGGCGGGGCCTACCCCGCAGCACTCGTCATGGATGAGCTGGCCCAGCTCGACCGTTTCCGCTCCGAGGTCCCCGCGCAGGAGGACCTGCGCGCCGAGGCGGAGCGCCTGATGGTCGCAGAGCATGGACATGTCCGGGGGAAGCGGAGGGGGCTGGTTGTCGCGCTCCAAGCGTACGATCCGGCTGCCGGTCGAGGGCAGCGCGGTCAAGGGGGTGCTGCAGGTGGAGGTGCTGGCGGGCAGGCCCGGCCGTCCCGATCGGACGGCCGACTTCGACGATCGCGCCGAGTTCCTGCGCAACGACTACGCCTACGTCGGCAAACTCCCGACAGGCGGACGCCGTGCTGCTCGCACAGGGGCGAGGTGGTCGTCCACGGTCCAGCCCGATGACGGGCGTGACGGGGCGGTCGGCGTCACTGAGCGTGGGCCCGATTGACCCCTAGTTTGTCCAATTTGTCCAAGCTTCGATCTTGTGAGCGAGCGGGAGCTACAGTGTTGACGGCCAGCAGTAAATGACAGTAAGGGCTGGCCGAAAACCCGAGGAGAACACGAATGCGAAGAACGTGGCCAATGGCGTTGGTCGCACTAGCCACTGTCGTCATGGGCGGCGCGACGCCGGCGAATGGCGATGCCGTCAATCCGGCGATCAAGGCTACGACGGCAACGGCGACAAAAGCTGCGGTCTGCGGAAGTTCGTCGCTGAACGGCCCCACCACACCACCCGCCGGCGCGGTAGTGGTGCCCGCGGGCGACAACAGCGGCGTGGATTTACGTAAGGCGAACACCACGTACTACTTCGAGACCGGCACGCACACGCTGGAACCTGCCCAATACGCCCAGATCCTGCCCGGTGAAAACGCGACGTTCATCGGCGCGCCCGGCGCGGTGCTGGACGGGAAGGGGGTGAACCAGTACGCCTTCGGTGATACGGCCACCGGGGTCACCATCCGGTACCTGACCGTCACCGGGTTCGTCGCGCCGCAGGAAGAGGCTGTGGTCAACCACAGCGCCGCCAACGACTGGGTCCTGGAGCACAACACGTTCCGTGACAACTCCGGCGCGGCGCTGATGGCCGGGGCCAGGAACCAGATCCGCGGCAACTGCATCAAGGACAACGGCCAGCTCGGCCTGAACGCCTCCCAGCACGGCGACCACATCACCGGCCTGGTGGTGGCGGACAATGAGGTCACCGGCAACAACACCGACGACTGGGAACACCAGGGCCAAGGGTGCGGATGCACCGGTGGCCTGAAGTTCTGGGCGGTGAACGGGGCCGACGTAACCGGCAACTGGGTGCACCACAACCACGGGCCGGGGATCTGGGCGGACACCAACAACAACGACTTCCTCATCGAGAACAACCTCATCGAGGACAACGAGTCGATCGGGATCTTCTACGAGATCAGCTACAACGCCGTGATCCGGAACAACACCCTCCGTCGTAACACCTGGAAGGCCGGCGCCGAGCGGGCGGCCAAGGGCGACTCGTTCCCCGATGCGGCGATCTACCTGTCCGAGGCGGACGGTGAGCCGCGCATCCCCGCGCGGACCAGCAAGATCGAGGTCACCGGCAACCTGCTCGAGAACAACTGGGGCGGGATCACCGCGTGGGCGAACGCCGACCGGTTCTGCGGCAGCGCCGCCTCGACCACCAGCGACTGCACGCTGATCGTCGGGCCGGCCAACACCTCGAAGTGCTCGGCGCCCGCCATCAAGGACCAGCCGCTCTACACCGACTGCCGCTGGTGGACGAAGAACCTCGACATCCACCACAACACGTTCTCCTTCGACCCCGGTACCGTCGACGGCGGCTGTTCGACGCAGTACTGCGGGCAGATGAGCCTGCTGTCGAACTGGGGCACGGCGCACCCGGATTGGTCCCCGTACCTCGGAGAGAAGATCGAGAAGTCGATCGTCTACGAGTCGAACAATTCCTGGCACGACAACACCTACACGGGACCGTGGCAGTTCAGGATCTACGACATGGGCAGACGCGTCACGGCCGCGGAGTGGGTCGGCCCCCAGTACGGCCAGGACGCCGGCAGCACGTTCGACGGCAAGGCGCCCGCGACGCCGCCGATCACCGAGCAGAACTTCGAGGACGTCTCGACGGCGCCCTACTCCGCCTGGTACGGATCCAGCGTGACGCACCAGACCGGCGACGCGCACGGCGGCACGGGCTCGCTGCAGCTGACCAGCACCGAGGGGTCCGGCAGCGCGGTGGCGATCGACAAGTACCCCGGCTACAGCGGTGTGATCGCCGGTAAGAGCTACCGCGTTTCGCTGTGGTACCGCGAGGCCGTGGCCACCATGCCGACTGTCACCTGGAACGTGCGCTGGCGCGACGAGAACGGCACGGTGCTGCGTACCGACCCCATCTCCCTGGCCCAGAAGACGGCCTGGACCGAGGCGGCCGGCACGTTCACCGCGCCGACGGGCGCGACCCGCGTCGACTGGACCTTCGTCTGGAGCGCCCCCACCGGGTCCGCCTTCCGGATCGATGACGTGGCGATGCGCGGCGCGGAGACGCAGAAGGCCTGAAGAACACGGAGGCCCCTCTGATGGGTGCCTCATCCCGGAAGGTGCGTGACGCACCTGGCCTGAGGCCCCACAAGTGGTCAAGGGCCCGGTTCTCGACTTGACGGGAGCCGGGCCCTTGACGTTCGGGAAACGGCGTCGGCCATGTGCCGGGTGTCGGCATACCCGACACCGGAGAGGATCTTGCCGTGGACGTACTGCGTCCGCGCTTCGGACGCGCCAAGGTGGGTGAAGGCCAGTTCGAGCACGGCCGTGCGTCAGGTAGCCAGGCGCAATCCGAGCAGAGGCCACACCTCCACCAGCGTGGTGTTGTGGCGCCCGCGGTCCGCCTGAAGGCCGTTGTCCGTAGCCTGCTCTCCAGAACGCGGGTCCCGGCCTCGCTGTCGGCTGCCGGTCACATCGCCTTCGGCACGCCGCCGTCACAAGGCGTGGTGCCGGCTCGGCATCTGCCATATCGTCCGCGGATGGCGAGGACGTTGCGACTGGCGGTTGCGCAGAGCACGGTACCCGAGAATCCGACCGATCCCGGTGCGCTGCGGGCCAGTGGCGCGCAGGTGCGCGCTCTGATGCGAGAGGCGGTCGCGGCCGGGGCGCGGCTGGTGCAGTTTCCGGAGGGGGCGATCACGTATCCGAGCAAGCACGTGATGTCTTCGGGGCCGCCTGGGACGCTGAGCGCATCGGATTGGAGCCGGGTCCGATGGGACGTGCTGCGCGAGGAGGCCGAATCGATCGCCGAACTGGCGGGAGAGCTCGGGCTCTGGGTGGCCTTCGGCTCGATCCACCCGCTGACCCCGCCGAACCGGCCGCACAACAGCCTGTACGTGGTGTCCGATCGAGGCCGGCTGGTCACGCGGTACGACAAGCGGTTCTTGTCGAACACCGAGGTTTCGTACATGTACGCGCCTGGTTCGTCCCCGGTCGTCTTCGAGGTCGACGGCATCCGGTTCGGGTGCGCGCTGTGTATCGAGGCCGAGTTCCCCGAGGTGTTCGCCGAGTACGAGCGCCTGAACGTGGACTGCGTGCTGCTGTCGGTGATGGTCGACGACGCGGCGCGGGCGGTTGTCGCGCAGGCATACGGGAGGCTGTACGGCTACTGGATCGGGTACTCCGTCCCGGCGCAGTTCAGTGCGACCGTCCCGTCGGGGATCGTCGCGCCGGGCGGCCGCTGGCTCGCGCGCTGTCCGGCGAACGGCCGACCGGCGCTGGCCGTGGCAGATCTCGACCTGGACGCGTCAGAGGCGGATATCGACGTGTCGGTCCGCCTGGCCCGGCCCTGGCGCCGCCTGGCACGCGCTGGACTCTATGACGATCACCTGGTGTCGGGAGATCCCCGCAGTGAGACACGCACGACGTTCTGACCGTGCGACGGCGTCACCCGCCGAGCCTGAAACCGCATCGCGTCCGGCGACACGCTCGGGCTACCCTCCCCTCAACAACTCAGGAGCCCCACGATGACGACCACGCCACTGCTGGACTTACACCGCTCGCTCGACCGCCGCATGCGTCCCGAGGACGTCGCTGACCTGATCTCGCTCGCTCTCGACGGCGCGCTCTCCGCACCTGAGCGGCTGACCCTCGACCAGGCTGCCGTGCACTCCTTCCGCCGCCGCGGCTACGTGTCCTCCATGACCGAGGAGTTCGCGAAACCTCGGGGTGGCGGGCCGCAACTCGCTGCGGTGGCGCGGCTGTTCACCCACACGGAGTGGACGGAGAGGAACGCCGACGACCCCGTGTCGCTGACGGAGGTGGCACAGCTCGCGGGACAGGCGATCGGCTGGAGCCCGGACCAGGCCGACTACAAGTACGACCGGCTCAACCGGGCGGCCCGCCGGGAAGCGGGCATCGACCTGCCCAAACGGCAGTACAACCGGCGGTTCCGTGCGCTCGGACGCCTCTCGGCCAAGGCCGCCAAGCTCGGCGACGGCCAGGAGTTGCGGAAACTGCTGCTGGTGGGCCGCAGCGGATTCGCGGCCACCCTCGCCGAGGACAGGTTCGCGGCAGATCCGGACGCCGCCTGCTTCGTCGCCTACTTCACCGCCCGCCGCAACCTGCGCCGCCAGTTCAGCCTGAACGGCAAGGACAACCCGTTCGACGACATTGCGCAGATGCTCCTGGCCCGCTGCGAGAAGAACCCGGGCGCCGACTGGGCGATGATCGCCGTCGTGTACGCCAAGCCGTCCATCCTCGCCCGGCTCTCCGACGCCGAGCGGGGGCAGATGCTGGGCGCCTGGTACGCGGTGATGCGGCAGTGCGCGGAGCGGCTGGAGAAGCTGTGGAAGACCCGTCCGCTCAACCGGCAGTCGATGGTGGTGCGCCGCGGGGACGACTCCTCCACCTGGAACACTGTCGCGCAGGCGTACAACGCCGCTCGTGCCGGCTGGCTGGCGTGCCTTCAGTCGATGAACGCCCTGCCGCTGCTGGACGCGGCCTGCCCAGGGAAGGTGATGCGGCTCATGGCCGCGGACCTGGCCTGGTGGCATCGAGAGACCGGCGGCGATCTGGACCCGAACACGAAGGTGTGGGCGGAACTCCCCCTACCGTGGGAGGTACTGTCCGGGCGAGTGACGTGCACCCGCGCGGATGTGGAGCAGGCGTGCGAGGAGGCGGGTCTCGACCCGGCGGAAAGCGGCTGGACGGCCGGCCCCGCCAAGCACCGCGTGGCACGGTTCACCCCGACGCCAGAACTGGTGCACGGGGTGACGATCGCCGATCCGGTGTGGGCGTCGCTGCTGCGCCGGGCCGGCGTGTTCAGCGGTAAGCGGATCAAGCCCGACATGGCCGATGACGCCGCTCACGGCCTGGCCGCCGATGTGGTCGTGGCGGATCTCCCGTTGCGCCCCTTTTCGGGTGGCGAGTAGGCACCCTCATACGCGAAGATGAAGAACGCCTCGCTGTAGCTCAGTGGTAGAGCGCCCGGCTCTTCGGACCGGGTGGACGCTGGTTCGAGCCCAGTCAGCGAGGCCTGATCATGCCTGGACCTCGGTCGTTGACGGGCGTTCCCACGAGGAACAGGGCGCTGGACGTCCACCAAGGGCACGACCCAGGTCGATTCCCGGGCAAGACCAAAGGCAAGCCGGGGAACCCTGGCGAAGCGGCCGGTGTGATGGGCGCCGGACCGTGACCGGCCGGACGATCCGGGTGGGACGCCGCATCGCCGACAGGGGTGACGTTCGATCTCATCGGCGTCGCGGGTGAGGTCGTCGGTGGTATCGGAATCGGTCGTCTGCGAGAGCCTCGGATGTCGGTCATTTTTCCCGGCCTCGGTCCACCGGATCATCGGACTTGGCCGCTTCACGGACCACCCTCTCGGGGCGATGATTCACGGGACGAGGCCGTTCACGATGGCGCGCACGCCCTTGGCGTAGGTGTCGCGGGCGGTCAGGTCTTCCCATCGCCTTGCCACCGTGCTCAGCCGGGGGAACTCCTTGGCATCCAATTCGGCGAAGACCCGCTCCCGGTAGGTGGGTCCGCCTTCTTCTCGCCGCCGGCGAGCCGCCGCCCGGCCGCTGATCTCGCCGGCGGTGTAGCGCCAGATGATCCGGTACGCGTCCACCGCCTCCTCGATCGTCAGCCCCCCGCGTACGGCGGCATCGACGATCTGCTCCGGGTACCACAGCGCGCCCACCGACATGAGGTCGTCGGCCTTGAGGACGTCCACGGCCCACCGGCATCCGGACACGGCGTCATGCATGGCCATGGCGGCGGCCACCATGCGCTCGTGTGGCTCGTCCGGCAGTTCGGGGCGGGGAATTCCGGCCGCGTAGTCGTCAAGGAGCAGCAGGAGGAGTTCCTCCTTGTCGCGTACGTGGTGGTAGAGCGCCATCGCCGTGCTGCCGACCTCTCTGGCCAGCCTGCGCATGGTGAGTGCGCCCGTCCCGTCTTCCTCGATCACTCGCAGGGCGGCGGCGAGGATCTCTGGCCGCGAGATCTTGGGTGGTCGTCCTGGGGACCCTCCAGATGACCGTGGTCGTACCTCTGCTACCCGGCCTCGAACAGCAGCTCCATGTCCCGTCCACCACCGTCTCGTGGACGCTCACCGCCGGGCTGCTGTCGGGAGCGGTCTCGATCCCGCTGCTGGCGCGGCTCGGCGACATGTACGGTCGGCGCACGACATCGCTGGTCGCACTCGGCCTGCTCGTGGCCGGTTCGACACTCAGCGCCTTAGCGGGCACGCTGCCCCTGCTCATCGCCGGCCGGGTGCTGCAGGGAACGGCCGCGCCGCTGCTCACACTGGCCATGGGCCTGGTCCGGCAGGTAGTGCCAGGCCACCGGCTGCCCAGCGCGATCTGGTGGCGGCCGTGGTGCGGGAGGCGCCGGCGCGCGGATCCGGACGGCCGGACCTGGCCGGGGCGGCGCTGGTCGCGGTATGGCTCGTCTGCCTGCTGCTGGCCATCAGCCCTGCTGGGGTTCGCGCTGTTCGCCGCCATCACCACCGTGTCGGCGGTGGCCCAGGGCGCGCTCGGGGCCTCGGTGCTGCAGGTCGGGATCTACCTGCTGCCGACGACGGTGCTGATGCTCGTGGTCTCCGTGCTCGCGGGTCCCCTGATGCGCCGTTTCACCGCCGCCGCGCTCGTGGCGGGCGGCTCGGTGCTGGTGAGTGCCGCCGCCCTGTGGCTGGCGGTGTCCAGGTCCTCAGGCGCAGACCTGTACGGGGCCGCGACGCTATTGGGGCTGGGCATCGGACTCGGCTACGCGGCGCTCGGAACGATGGCCGTCGAGCACGTGGAGCCCGCCAAGACCGCGGCGGCCGGCGGGGTGAACGCACTGGTCAGGGTCGTGGGCAGCAGCGCGGCCGGGGCAGTGGGGGCGGCGGTGCTCTCCAGCGGGGGCGCCGGATGGACCTTCGGCATCGCGGCCGGCGCGGCCCTGCTGGCGGCCCTGTTCTCCGCCGTCCACGGAAACCTCTCGCGACAGGAACTGGCATGACGGACGAACAGCGCATCGTCGCATGGGGCGACGAGCTGATCAAACTGCACGACGGCTTCCGCAGGGACCTGGCGGACCTGCGGTCACCGCGGGCGGGTGCAGTGGACTTGCGTACACACTGCCTGACGTTCTGCGATGCCCTCCACGCCCACCACGAAGGCGAGGACAACGCGCTCTTCCCCCATCTCGGCGCCGAGCACCCCGAGCTGGCTGAGACCCTGACCCGGCTCCGCTCGGAGCACCGGGTGGTGGCCCGGCTCATGGAACGGATCAGGCAGCTTCTCGACCACGACGGTACGGCGATCGGCGAGGAGTTGGACCGGCTCGCCACCGAGCTGGAGGCCCATCTGGACTACGAGGAGGAGCAGTTGGTCCCGATCCTCAACAAGATGCTCGCCCTCCCCGAGGAGGCCTAGCCTCGCCGCAGGACGTTGGGGACGAGGTGACCGTCAGCGCGTCTGAGCGTCGTAGGGCAGGCCATCGGTCGCGCCGCGCAATGCCAGGACGTGAGCGGGACTGCCGAAGTTGACCGCCATCGTCGGGCGCAGGGGCCGCCGGCCCTCGATGTCGAAACAGCCCGAAGTTCACCAAGGTCGCGCCATGGATGTCGGTGGCGTTGCCGAGCAACTCGTCCAGGGTGTCGTGGCCCTCGCGGGCGGTCGGGACGATCTGCTTGGTCCCGTAGGTCGACCACTGATCGGACACGTGGGTGTAGGCCGACGGGCCCCGGCCGCCGTGGATGACCATGTCACGGCTGGTGAGAGACTTGCCGCGGACGGGGAAGCGCTGCCCGTCGGAGGACGACATGGTGCCGCCACCGGCTGGGTCGACTTCCGCCCGCCGGGAAGCGATCGGCACAAACGGCAGCATGCTCGACAGCTCATCCCGCAGCGCCCGCGCCTCGGCGGGAACGTCCTCGGCAGGCAGCGGCGGAATGACCAGCCGCCGAGCTCCTGCGGGCCTCGGTCAGGTATTCGGCGTAGCGGGCCGGAACGAACGACGTCGGCGCCCTGGCCGGGACCTGCTCCGCAAGGGCGATGGGGACGGTGGGCCCCAACTGGAAACCAACCTGAGCCAAACGGGGCTCTTTTACCTTGACGGCATGAATCTGCGAAAGCTCTCCTTGACCCTCGCCGGTGCCGCGATGCTCTCCCTGCCGGCCCTGATCCCGAGTGCGGCCTGGGCCGACCCCCTGCCGTCAGGCTGCACCAGCTACGTCTACTCCCCCACCGCAGCCGGCGCTCGGTGCTCAAGGGGGGTCGGGTACGTCGCCGCCGGCGTTCTGTGCCAGTCCAGGGATGGGTACCTGAAGTGGTTCTGGGGAGACTGGGCACCTGTCCCCAGCGGGACGGCGAGCGCCTTCTGCAAGGCGCCCTACGACGACTACGCCATCTCCAGCAGCTACAGCGTCAAACAGTGACCGATCTCGCCGCCGCATCGAGCCACGTCGCGCCGTCACGACGCCCGGCCCCTACCAGGATCGACAAGTCAGGCGTCTGGCCCAACAACCACCCAACGGGGATCCAACGGTGGCTCTCTACGGTCGACGTGACAACGAGGGCTGAAGCGGTGTTCAGCCGCTTCTGAGATGGAAGGTCTGTTCATGAGGTTCAGACGAATGAGCTGGGGGCTGACCGCTGTGGTGGTCGCCGCCGCCTTGTCCACGGCGGTCTCGTCGCCTGCCTACGCGGCCAGCAGCACCTGTTCAACCCCGCAGAAGCCGGACAACACATACGGCTCGTGCACCACCGGCACCCTGGCGGCGACTAACGGCTGGATCAGTTGGCAGGCATCCCCGTACATGACCGGCGAACTGTGGGACGTTGACCTCAACGTCAAGGTTGGTCCGACCTACACGTGCGGTGGAACGACATGCGGTGCGGTCACGCGAGGCCTGACCAACCGCTACCGGCTCAAGATCACCCACCTCGTCCCCCTGCAGTCCGGCTGGGGGAAGATCAGCAACAGCTAGTGCCGTGACCCGGAACTCGCCGGGTTGCGTGCCTGCTCGCGGTCGGGTGCCCGTGCGCAGGAAGCAACCCGGCGAACCCCTCTCGGACGCCCTCTGGGAGGCGTTTCCCACAGCGCGTCCTGTGGATCTTCCTGGCGCCTCCGTTCGGGCTGCGATCATCGCAAGGATGTTGCTCGGCGCCCGGGAACGCCTTGCCGGGCAGACGCCCGGATTGCATCTGTCCGGCGCTCGGATCGCGGGCCGATCGGACCTGTCGTACGCCGAGGTGCAGCACCCACTGATCTTGACCAAGTGTGAGTTCGAGGAAGCGCCGGTCCTCGCCGGAGCCCGTACCGGCCTGGTGGACCTCGCGGACTCCCGGGCGCCCGGACTGCAGGCCGTAGACGCCGTGATCGGCGGGGCACTGCGCCTGGAAGGCTGCGAGATGGCCGGCTTTGCTCCTCCCGTGGCGAACGCCGCGTCGATCAGTTCATCAACCTCAGGAGTCGAGCACGGCGGCGATGGCTTCGATCTCCACGAGTTGATCTTCGTAACCCAGCACTGTGACGCCCATCAATGTGCTGGGAACGTCGTGATCACCGAAGAAGGCCCGGACTACCGCCCAGGCGGCCCCCAGGTCCTGCTGCCTGCTGGACGCCACGAGAACCCTGGTGCTGATGATGTCATGCAGGGAGGCGCCGGCGTCCGTCAGCGCGGTCTGCATGTTTTCGAGGGCCTTCGCAGCCTGACCTGCGTAGTCTCCCACCGCCGCCGTGGATCCATCCTTGTTCAGCGGGCAGGCGCCGGCAAGGAAGATCAGGCGGGATCCGGGGGGTGCCGTGGCCGCGTAGGCGTACTCGGCGACGTCAGACAAGGAGGACGAGCGGATCAACGTAACTGCACGGCCCATGGTCGTTTCCCTTCGAATCAGCCAAGAACGTGGTCACCATGTCAAAGGATCTTTCGTTACGCCACAGGTTTATCCGGCCTGGGAGCCCTGCCGCTGCCCTTCTTGTGGTGGGTGAGTTGTGGCCTTTGTTCTTGCCAGTGGGGATGAGGAGCTTGCGGGCGATGTCGGGCACCGGTACGCCGCGGGCGCGCAGGCTGCGAGCGTAGGCGATCATGTCGTCTGAGACCGGCGAGCGGCCGCCCTCACGGACCGAGGAGTCGTAGAGGCCCTGCACCGGGCCGGTGGGCGGTTCCAGGTCCTCGGCGATGGTCGGCAGCTCGGCAGCGCTACGGCCGAGGCGTTTCCTCTCGTGCACGGTGAAGATGACCCGCTGGTGCGCAACGGCCTGCTCCCGCGGTCCCGGTCAGGTGGGAGATCCCCGGAGCGTGTCCGATCCGTACAAGACCGATGCCGATCTCGCTGAATATCGTCACGGCTGTGCGCCTCGCCGGCGCATGAGGACAGCCGGAAACGGACTGTCCGAATCGTTGTGCCCGTAGTGAGATCTGGTTGAGACGGAGTGCTCGTGAATATTGGAATTGGTCTGCCGATCGCCGTTCCCGGACGTCCTGCGCGGGAGGTCAGGCAGTGGGCGGAGGACAGCGAGCGCCTCGGCTTCCACTCCCTGGGATCCATCGACCGCCTGGTCTACGACATCCTGGACCCGCTGGTCTCCCTCGGCGTCGCCGCGGCGGTGACCGAGCGCGTCCAGCTGTTCACCAGCGTGCTGAACGTCGGATGGCGGGGCAACCCGATCCTGTTCGCCAAGCAGCTCGCCACCATCGACCTGATCTCGGAGGGCCGGCTCACGGCGGGCCTGGGCATCGGGGGCTGGCCGGACGACTTCACCCTCAGCGGCGCTCCCGAAAAAGGCCACGGCAAGATCTTCGACGACACCCTGACCGAAATGCGCCGTGTCTGGGACGGGGAGGTCACCAGCGTCTCCGGCCCCACCCCGCTGCCCGGCAAGGGCCGTCCCAAGCTGCTCATCGGTGGCCTGATCCCTGCGGGCTATGCCCGCGCCGCCCGCTTCGGCGACGGCTGGGTGGCGCCGACGCTGAGCCTGGACCTGCTGGTGAACGGCGTGCAGGGCGCCACCGAGGCGTGGGCCGCGGCTGAGCGGCCCGGCAAGCCGCACATCCTCACCGGCCGCTACTTCTGCTGCGGTTCCGAGGCCGTCCAGCTCACCGACGAGTACGTGGCCCACTACTACGGCTCCAGGGAGTCCCCGTACTACGAGCCGGTCCGGGCCGACTCGCTCGACTCCGACGAGCGCCTGCTCAAGGAACTGATCGCTTTGTCGGACGCGGGCGTCGACGACCTGGTGCTCTACCCGGCCAGCAGTTCCCTGGACCAGGTCCACCTGCTGGCCGAGGCGCTGGAGCGGGTGGGGGCCCGGCGGAACCCGACCTTCGAGTTCACCACGGGCTGACCTGGACCGGCCGACGCACCACCTGAACGACGACACGTGAGGACATGTCAGTGATCGAGCAGACCCAGCCGACGGGTGCCCCCATTCTGACCGCCGGGGCGGTGACGAGACTGGCCGACAGCGTCAAAGGACCGGTCTTCCTCCCCGGCGACCCGGGGTACGCCGAGGAGGCGGAGGGCTTCGACCGCTCCGTCGTACACCACCCGGCCGTCATCGTCGGCGCGGCGGGCGCCGACGACGTGGTGGCCGCGGTGCGCTTCGCCCGCGACCACGGCCTGGGCGTCGCCGTACAGGCCACCGGCCACGGTGTGGGATTGCCCGCCGACGGGGGCCTGCTCATCTCCACGCGGCGCATGGACGACCACCGGATCGACCCCGAGCGCCGCACCGTGCGGCTGGAGGCGGGTGCGCTGTGGCGGGAGGTCATCCCGTCCGCCGCCCGCCACGGCCTGGCCCCGCTGAACGGCTCGGCGCCGTTCGTCGGCGCCGTCTCCTACACGTTGGGCGGCGGCATCGGCGTACTGTCCCGCCGTTACGGTTACGCCGCCGACCACGTCCGCACCATCGAGGTCGTCACCGCCGACGGCGAACTGCGCACCGCCTCGGAGGAGGAGAACACCGACCTGTTCTGGGCGTTGCGCGGCGGCAAGGGCAACTTCGGCGTGGTCACCTCACTTGAGGTGGAACTGGTGGAGGTGTCGCGGATCTACGGCGGCGGCCTGTACTTCCCGGCCGAGTCGATCCGGGACGTGCTGCACTTCTACCGCACATGGGTCGCCGGGGTGCCCGACGAGCTCAGCTCCTCCTTCTTCATGATGCCCTGGCCAGATGTGCCCGAAGTCCCCGAGGAACTGCGCGGGCGTTTCGCCATGCACCTGCGCCTGAGCTACCTCGGCTCGCCGCAGGACGGTGCCCGGCTGGTCGAGCCGCTGCGCGAGATCGCCACGCCGCTGCTCGACACGGTCACCGACATCCCGTACACCGAGGTCGGCACCATTCACAACGATCCGCCGACGCCCGGCTCATACCACATCAACAGCTTCCAGCTCACCCACCTCGACCATGACGCCGTCGAGGCGATCCTGGCGCTGGTGGGCCCCGGGTCGAACAGCGCCGTCGGCATCGAGATCCGTCATCTCGGCGGCGCCCTCGCCCGTCCGCCGCGCCTGCCGAACGCGGTCGCGCACACCACCGCCCAGTTCCAGCTCTACTCCGCCGGTGTCCTCGGCATCGGCGAGGACCAGGCCGTGTACGCCGGGCACGACCGGGTCATCAAGACCCTCGCCCCGTGGAACAGCGGGACGCGCATGCTCAACTTCATGGCGGGCATCGCCCACACCGACCCGGAGGACGTGCGCCAGGCGTTCACGCCGGAGGCGTACGAGCGGCTGGTCGCCGTCAAGACGGCCCACGACCCCGGCAACATGTTCCGCTTCAACCACAACATTCCGCCGGCGGGCGGAGGGAGTCGATGAGGAGCTGAAGCGGGCCCCGGCAGCCTTCACCGACCGGGTCACCGCCGACGGCCGCTACCGTCTCGTCATCAACCGCGTGCCCATGGACCCCCGCAGCGCTCTGACGTGGGCTTACGCAACGGGACAACGGCCGAACTCGAACCCGAACCAACCTAACCTTCAAAGGACCCGCGCCCGGCTCGGGCGCATCAGCCACACGGCAGCGGCGAGTGTGAGCACCCAGCCGATCACTTCGATGAGCAGGTGATCGGTTGCGTTGGGGACGGATTGCAGCAGGTACACCCGGACGCTGTTGATCGCTCCGTGCGTCAGGACCGCGGGCCAGACACTCCCCGACTGCCGGCGAAGTGCGAGCAACAGCGGAGCCCATGGCAGCATGCCCGCGAAGTAGATGACGATGTCCCAGGGTGGTCGATCACCGATGACGGCGAGGACCGGCAGGTGCCAGACGATCCAGACCAGACCGCTGACAAGGGCCAGCGGCCAGAATCCCCATGACGCGGCGCGCGTCGCCAGCCAGCCGCGCCAGCCGAACTCCTCGCCGATGGCGAAGACCGACTGCATGAGGAAGACCGGAACGATCCACATGGTCGCCGTGAGGATCTGGTCAAGCGGGTTGAGCTGCCAGATCCCCAATGCCAGTGCGATGGCGGTTTGGATCGCGGCGATCGCGGCGATGAGGCCGATGCCGATGCCGGCCCACTTGGGTGTGCCGCGCCACCTGGTGGCGAACGTCTCTCGAAACGTTCCGGGGCGTCGGGCAAGCCACATGATGATCGCTGCGAGCAGCGGGGTCAGTTGCAGGATCGGCGTGATCAGGTTGTAGAAGTCCGTCGGGACCAGCCGGAAGGCCATCGGAACGGACAGCGCGAAACACAGCAGGACGGCGATCGCGAAGAACCACGTGACATCGATACCTGTTGATCTGGCAGAACCGGAGCGCGTGGAGGACGCCGTCATGATGACCTCGTCTCGTGCGGGCGCGAGGATCCAGCTCGATGAGTGATCTTGGTGTAGCGCGGATCGGCCATCTTGAACTCGGGGAGAATCTGGACGACCGGGTCGTCCACGGAGCATCGGTCCGTCAGCAGCGTGATCGTCTCGACGGACGACCCGTCGATCAGCTCCTGGTCACCGGCATAGGACGGGGATGTCCAGCCGACGGGCATGACGACGCTGAGAGGTATGAGACGTAGGAAACGCACGATCTCGAAGCTAGGGCGGGCGGAATCGTCCGGCCTCACCCGAAGGGGTGAACCTGGTACCGCCCGTCAGGATGGAAATGGTGGTGAGCGACGAGCCCGTCCTCGCAGGCGTAGATCACCACGTGCACGCGGTCACGCCGGTCCAGCTTGTGCAGGAGGGCCCGGACGTGCGACTTCACCGTGTTCTCGCTCATGCCACGAGCAGCCGGCGCGGCCTCAAGCGCCCTGAGGTCGGGGACCCGGTCCTTGAACCTCGATCTCCTGCCTCGCACCGGTCACCCAGGGCCCGGCGACGGTCAGCCGCCTGGTGCGCAGGGCTGCGGCCCCGAGAGCGGCCATCGCCGCGAGGCAGAGCCAGGCGAACACGTCGCCGATGCGCGCATATATCGTCGGATCACTGGCGACAGGCACATACGCGGACATCGTCTGCTGCTTGGTGGTGAAGTAGTCGGCCGAGGTGAGCGTCCGGCCCTGCGGGTCGAAGACCGCGGCCAGGCCGTTGCTGGCTTGCCGGATCAGCGAGTAGCCGTTCTCCACCGCCCGGACGACCGCCTTCTCGGTGTGCGTGGCGCCGAAGCCGTACCAGTCGTTGGACGGCACCATCATCAGGTCCACGTCGGCGGCCTGCCTCATCAGGGCGGGGAAGTCGGCGTCGAAGCAGATGACGTTGGCCAGGCGGCCGAACGGGGTGTCGGCGGTCGGCACCCTGCCGTCCCCGGGGTCGAACGGATCCATGCCCGGCACCGGGCGGGCCTTCTCGTACGTCCATAGGACCCGCCCTCTCGGATCGACGAGCACCGTCTCGTTACGCATGTACGGCGGCGCACCTGTGATCACGATCATTCCGGCGTTCACATAGCTGCCGGTCCTGACGGCGATGGCGGCGATCTCGTCGATCAGCCGCTGCCTGTCGGCCTCGCGTGCCGCACCGCCCGCCTCCGGCCAGACCACGATCTTGGCTCCGGCGCTCGCCTCGCGTTCGGTGGCGGTCAGCAGGGAGTCGTTGACAGGGGCGAGCGCCCGCCGAACCGTGTCGGGATCCGCCCCGGCGAGCTGTTCAGGCGAGGGAAAACCGTTCAGGGCCTTGTTGGACGCCTCCAGAACCGACCGTGCGGGACTGACCCCGGCCACCCGTACGGTCTCGCCGGCGGGCGCCGCGAACGCCAGGCGCATGCTTCCGCCGACGAGCACCAGCGTCAGCACGGCCCCGAAGGGTGCCACCCGCCGCCAGGTGAATCCATCCTGCCAGAGGTGGTTGCAGACGGCGGCGAACCAGGCGATGAGGAAGCTGATGCCATAGCCACCGGTCACCGAGGCGAGCTGGAGCAGCGGGAGGTTGTCGTGCTGGGTGGCGGCCGGCGAACTCAGGATGTTGCCGACAGGACTGACATTCGCGAGCGCGTACTCCACGCCGACCACCCCAAGGGGGAAGACCAGCGTGGCCCACGCCCCGGGTAAGCGCGCCGCGACGAGACGGTCGAGAACGTACGGCACTACGCCCGCCAGCGCCATGACCAGGGAGAGCGCCAGCACCGGGCTGAACACCGGCAGCCCGCTCTCGTAGAGCCAGAACGTGGTGGACACCACGGTGGCGAGTGCGATGCCGCCCATCGCCGGAAGCGTCCGGCTGGTGCGGGAGAAGCGTAACAGCAGGATCAGATAGATCCATGCCGCCCCTGCCACCTCCCATCGGCCGTGCGCGGCCACGAGCGAGAGGGCGGTTCCGGCAGCGAGCGCTGCCCGGCGAGTCACATGATTCATGCGGCGAATGTAGGCAGCGCGGACCTCACCTCCCATCCCGAACACCCCCGAACCGCAGTAGGGAACACCCCCGGCCTGGTGCCGCGCCCCTGATCCCACCCGGACGTCCCGAAGCGCAAGGACGTGCCCGCGGTGGTCTCCGCCGGAGGGGGCTGGAGGCGCCCCGGAAGGCCGCGCAGGCAAGGGACGAACCCACTGACTTGATCAACGCAGCGTTGGAAGAGCCGGCCTGACGTCCGTGGTCGATCAGGACTGCTGCTGGATGATGTTGACCATCCAGGTGATCCCGAACTGGTCCACGAGCGAGCCGGCCTCGTCCCCCCACGACTGCTTGTCCAAGGGCAACGTCACAGTGCCGCCGACGGACAGCCTCTCGAAGTAGCCGCGGAGTTCGGCGTCGTCGCCGCCGAGGAAGACCGCAACGTTGTTGCCCGGGGTGTGGGGAACTCGGCGTACGTGCCCATCTCCAGGTCGCCGCCCAAGACGTCGCGGTAGAACTCCATCGCCTGCCGTGCGTTCCCGTTGCGGGCACCGACGGTTGCCCGAACCTGGCGTTGACCGCCGAGGTTCTGGCCACGCGGGAACTGCTTGGCGCCTGGACCTGTAGGGAGTGACCGCTCAGGGGGCTGAGGATTCACGCCGGAAAGCCCCCCAAGGAATCACGCGTATTGCCCTCACATGCGCGCTGGGCGTTCCTTGCCGGACTTCTTGTCGGCGAAGACTGGGCTGCAGGACGTCCTGTGCGCCGACCCCGACCCCGGGCCTGAGGTCAGAGCTGAAGCTGCCGTCGCAGGCTCGGTCAGCTCGCGGCAGTGGGCGGGCTCAAGGGCGTCGAGGCCGCACGGACCGCTTGTCCGCAGGGGGCTCAGGTGGCGGCCGGGCTCGGGCCGGATGGAGGTGGCGGTGACCACGTGGTGTTCGGGAGGAACGCGGCGAACACCCCTGACAGCAAGACCAGTGCCGCCACGCTGACGTTGGTGACCGTGGCGGCGGTCGCCGCCGATGGGGACGGGACGTCGAGGGCCAGGAAGACGGCTCCGAGGCCGGCGATGCCGGCGACCTGGCCGAGCTGGGTCGCGGTCGACATCGAGCCGCTGGCGTTCGCCGCGTCCGTCGGCGCGACACGGGTCAACGCCGCGTTGAGGGCGGGGCTGAAGGCCGGCCCCATGCCGGCTCCGACTTCGCCCGGATCTGGAGCGCTCACGACGTGGCCTCCCCCGGGCCGCACATCAAGGTCCTCCGCTACGCCGAAGTCGGCGATCTGCGTCTGACCACCACCACTCTTACCGTGACCGGCGCACCAGAGGCCCGCTTGGTCATCTACGCACCAGCAGACGAGGCGTCGAAGGCGCGACTGGCCCATCTGGCCGAACACCCCTCCCGGCACTGCTCCCTTCCCGACCACCTCCATGAGCCCGGTGGCACAGCAGACGACCTTCGATGAGCGGCGATCTCAGGCACCCGACGCCCTTGGCGCGCCGCGCGGGTCCTCAGGGGTGCTGCGGGCCTGGGATCGGGCGGCCTGTACGCCGGCCTGGAAGCGGGTGTGGGCGCCGAGCCTGGCCATGAGCTCGGCGATGCGCCGCTGGGCGGTGCGGTAGCCGATGCCGAGCTGGCGGGCGATGGCCTCGTCGGTCAGGCCGGTCAGCAGGAGGGCGATCAACCGTTCGTCGTCCTGCGGTGCCTCGCGCGAACCGGTCAGCCGCATCGGCAGCGCCCGCTCCCAGGTCCCCTCGAACAGCCTGCTCAGCGCCTCCAGCAGCCCGGAGGGGTGCACCAGGAGCGCCGCGGAGTCGGGTGACTCGTAGCGCAGCACCAGCAGCGCGAACCGGTCGTCGACCAGATAGAGCTTCATCGGCAGGCTGGGCAGCACCCTGGCCAGCTGGCCCGCGCCGATCATCTCCTCGATCAGCCGCAGCGCGCCCGGCCGGTCGATGAAGTCGCGCTCGTAGATGACCCGGCTGGTGATGCCGCGCTCCAGCAGCTCGCGGTGGGCGGCCACGCTGGCGTGCCGGTCGAAGTACGGCGGCTGGGAGAAGGTCCGTACCTGGTGGCGGGCCGCGCGCTGGAGCTGGTGGAGGCGTTGCCGTACCGCGGCGGCGCCGGTGATCACCTCCACGACCAGCGGCTGCTGCTGCCCGGAGGCACGCTGCTGGAAGGCGTCGTCCAGGTCGGCGGCACGCTCCCTGGCGCGTGCGAGCCCCTCTTCCGCGACGGTGAGCAGCGCGTCGAGCGCGACGTCGGGGGCGACGGCGACGTACCGCGGCGGTTCGTCCGGCAGCCGGTTGATCAGGCCCTTGCTCTCCAGCCCGCTCAGCAGCGCGGGCAGGCCGGGGCCGGCGAAGCCCGCGGCGAGCCGGTCGAGGGAGGCCGGCGAGCACTCGACGAGCAGCTCGTAGAGCTCCTCCTCGGCCGGGCCCAGCCCGAGCGCTTCGAGCGTCATCGCAGCCAGCCGCGCAGGACGGCCTGGTAGCCGGCCTGGAACCGGGTCTGCGCGTCGAGCTGGACCATCATCGCCTGCACCCGCCTGCGCACCGTGCGCACGCTCCAGCCGAGCTGCGCCCCGATGGCCGCGTCGGCCAGCCCCGAGATGAGCAGGGGCAGCAGGTCCTCGTGCGCGTCGGCGGGACTCCGCTCCTCGGGCAGCCGGGCCTGCCCCTGCCGCACGCCCAGCGGGACGGCGCGCTGCCAGTTCATCTCGAACAGCGCGCCGAGCGCCTCCAGCAGCGTCGGGTCGTGCACCACCAGCGCGGATTCGACCAGGTGCAGGTCGTGCCGGAGCGGCACGATCGCCGTCGGCCGGTCGTTCAGGACGAGCTTCATCGGCACCTCGCCGACCCTGGCCTGCTCGCCGGCGGTGATGTAGTCGGTGACCACCGTCAGCGCCCCGGGCAGCTCCATCGCCTTCCTGTCGTACAGGACGCGGTAGTTCACGCCCCTCGCCAGCAGGTCGAACTCACGCGCGTTCTCCCCGATCACCCCGGCGTACGGCGGCGCGTCGAACACCCGGATCGAGCGGTGCGTCTCCCGCTGGAGCTGCTCGAAGCGGTCGTTCACCGCCTGCCTGCCGATCACCACCTCGACCAGCCCGGCGGCGTCGCGCTCGGTGCCCGCCCGGTGGAAGGCGGCGCTGAGCCCGGCGATGCGGCCCCGGGCGGCGGTCAGTGCCCTGGACCTGGCGCTGATCAGCACGTCGAGGCCCATGCTCGGCGCTACCGCGGCGTACCTGGGCGGGTCCTCCGGCAGCCGGGTGACCAGGCCGAGTTCCTGGAGCCTCGCGCAGAGCGCGGCCTGCGGGCCGGCGAGCCGTTCAAGGTCGGCTGCCGTGATCGGCGAGACCTCGATCAGCGTCTGGTACAGCGCCTCTTCGGCCGTCGACAGGCCCAGGGATTCGAGCATGCGCCCATCGTGTCCTCTTCCCGCCAACGGCGTGAAGAGGTCGAAAGGTCATCTTTCCGGATATGGCGCGGAATGGGAGGTTTGGGTGCTCGATCTTGTACTACTCCGAGGAGAACCATGGCTCGCCGCCCGCTCGCCGGGCTGACCGCGTTGGGGTTGGTCCTGTCCATGGGGATGGCCACGCCCTCCCCTTCACCCGAGTCCGCCGACACCCCGCCCCCCACCCCGGGCGCCTTACCCGCCGCGACCCGGCTCACCCTGATCACCGGCGACGTGGTGACGTACGGCAAGGCCGCCGACGGCACCCCTCGCGCCGACGTGGAACCGGCCAAGCGCGCCGGAGGAGCGCCGGTGTCCTTCGTGACCCTGCGGAAGGGCGACTCCTTCTACGTCTTCCCCTCCGACGCGATGGCCCCGGTGGCCTCGGGCCAGGTGGACAAGGGCCTGTTCGACGTGGCGTACCTGACCGCCAACGGCTACACCGACGCCGAACGCCCGACCCTGCCGGTCATCGTCCAGTACGGCACCGCCAAGCAGGCCGCCGCGACGCTGTCGGCACGGGCCGACGCGCTCCCGGCCACCGCCTCGCCCGTCGCCCTGGCCAGCGTCGGAGGCGCCGCCGTCAAGGTGGACAAGAAGGCGGCGCGGGAGTTCTGGGCCGCGGCCGCCGTGTCCCCCTCCGCACGCACGGCCGCGCCGACGGCGATCTGGCTCGACCGCAAGATGAAGCCCGTGCTCGACAAGAGCGTGCCGCAGATCGGCGCGCCGCAGGCCTGGGCCGCCGGCTACAAGGGCAAGGGCGTCAAGGTCGCCGTGCTCGACACCGGCGTCGATCCCGACCACCCCGACCTGGCCGGCCGGATCGGGGCGATGGCCAACTTCACCGACGATCCCGACGCTCGCGACGGCCACGGCCACGGCACCCACGTCGCCTCCACGATCGCCGGCTCCGGACGGTACACGGGCGTGGCGCCCGAGGCCACGCTCCTGGTGGGCAAGGTGCTCAGCTCGTCGGGCTCGGGCACCTCGTCGCAGGTCATCGCGGGCATGCAGTGGGCCGCCGCGCAGGCCAAGGTGGTCTCGATCAGCATCGGCGGCGAGTACGAGGACCAGAACGGCCCCATCAACCAGGCGGTGAACACGCTCAGCGCCGAGACGGGCGCGCTGTTCGTCGTGGCCGCCGGCAACGACGGCGGCAACCGTACCGTCAACGCGCCGGGATCAGCGGCGGCGGCGCTGACGGTCGGCGCGATCGACCGCGAGGAGAAACTGGCCCCCTTCTCCAGCCGAGGCCCGAGCCCGTTCGACTACGGGCTCAAGCCCGACGTGGTCGCGCCCGGCGTCGGCATCGTCGCGGCCCGCGCGCGGGGCACGTCGATGGGTTCGCCCGTGGACGAGCTCCACACCGCCGCCTCCGGCACCTCGATGGCGACCCCGCACGTGTCGGGCGCGGCGGCCATCCTCGCCGGGCAACACCCCGACTGGACGGGCCCGCAGCTCAAGGCGGCGCTCATCGGCACCTCGAAGGACGACGGCCTGACCGCCTACCAGCAGGGCGCCGGGCGCATCGACGTGGCCAGGGCGGTCACCCAGCAGGTACGCGGCTCGGGCAACCTCGACTTCGGCTTCCTGAGCTCCCCGCAGAGCGGCCCGGCCACGAAGACGATCACCTACACCAACGACGGCGACCAGCCGGTGACGCTGGCCCTGCGCGCGAGCATCGCGGCGCACCGGGGCACCACCCCCGATCGGGCGCTCAAGCTGGACCGCGACACGGTGGCCGTCCCCGCCCACGGCGCCGCGGACGTGGCCGTCTCCTTCGACCCGTCAGGACCGGCCACCTGGTACGAGGGTTCGGTGGCGGCCACCGGCGGCGACGTGGTCGTGCGCACGGCCGTGGGCGCGTTCGTCGAGCCGCGCAGGGTCAAGCTCAAGACCGAACTGATCATGCCGGACGGCGCGACCGACGCGGTCTCCGTCCCGTGGATGTTCCTGCGTACCGACGACCGCGACGACCTGGACTCCTTCTACCAGACGGTCGAGGGCGAGGCGAGCGTCTACCCGGGCACCTTCAGCGTCAACACCATCGCCGCCTGGCGAGGTGAGAACGGCGAGTGGCAGCAGTCGCTGCCGACCGCGCCCGAGGTCAAGGTGGACCGGGACACGACGGTCACCCTCGACCTGCGCAAGGCCCGCGAGGTCCGCCTGGACACCCCCCGCACGACCGAGACCTATCTGTCCCACTACGCCCTGCGGCGCACCACCGCGAGCGGCATCGTGGCCGACTTCCTCTCCTCCTACCCGGCGTACGGGCTGCACCATTACTGGATGTTGCCCACCGAACCGGTCAAGCAGGGCGCCCTCGACCTCACCGGCCAGTTCTGGCAGGGCGCGCCGCTCGTCACGATGAAGGCCGCCGGACGCACGCTCGCCCCCCGCTACGCGGGCATCACCCCCGACATCCCCAAGCTGACCGGCAAGCAGACCATCCCGCTGGTGGACGTGGGCCACGGCACCGACCTGTCCGGCCTGGACGTACGGGGCAAGCTCGCCCTGCTCGACCTCGGCGACCTCTGCCCGGAGACGACCTGCTCCGGCGACGGGCTCGACCGCGTGGAGGCCCTGGCGGCCGCCGGCGCGGTGGGCGTGCTCGGTTACGGCGCGTCGGGACGGGCCTTCCTCGACCCGATCGGAAGCTGGGCCTTCTACCCGATCCCGACCATGAGCCTGCCCGCCGACCAGGGCAGGGCGCTGGCCCGCAAGCCGGTCGACGTCAAGGTCGAGGGCAGCCCGGCCACGCCGTACATGTACTCGCTGTTCTTCCCCGAACGTGGCCGGATCCCCGCCGGCCTCGACTACCGGGTGACCAGGAAGAACCTCCAGGAGATCGACGACCGCTTCCACTCGGACCGCCCCGGCACGGTGCGCATGAGCTGGACCCCCGTGCTGATCAACGGCTCCGAACCGTTCGTCGCGTGGGGTCTCGACGGCACCTTGCAGGCACGGACCACGGTGACCGAGTACGTCGGGCCGGTCTCGCCCGACGTGACGTGGCAGCGTGACGTCCGGATGCGGTACGACGAGGGCACCCCCTCCAGGACCGGCTACACCACGGTCGCGCTCGACGTCTTCACCAAGGCGGGACGTCGCACGGAGCGGTGGGGCATGCAGCCCCGAGTGCCCGGCGGCCCGCGCGACAGTGACCGCGTGATCGGCTCGGGCACGGTCACCTGTTTCGCGTGCCGTACCGGCGACCTGTTCACGGCGGCGGTGCCCGTCATGGGCCCCGAACCCAACCACCAGGAGCCCTTCACCTGGAGTGCCAACTTCCAGGCGTGGGCCGGCGGCAAGGACGAACTGCACCTCTACCGCAACGGTCAGGAAGTGCCCCTGGAGGAGAAGATCGGCGCGCTCGGGCCCGTCGGGATCAGGCTGCCGACCTTCACCCTTCCGTCCGGCGAGGCCGAATACCGGCTCACCGACACCTTCCACACCCCTCAGCCGGGACAGCGGTTCGCGACCGACGTCGAAACGGCCTGGACCTTCCGCTCCAAGCGCCCCGAATCCGGGATGAAGGACCTCACCGACGGCCTGTGCGCGGGCTGGCTCGTCACCCAGATCCTGGCTCCCTGCGCGCCGGTCCGCCGGCTCAACCTCAGCTACGACCTGGACCTCGACCTGGACAACCAGACCACGGCCGGGCTCGCCCGCCGCATCACCGTCACCGGCTACAACGGCTCCTTCGGGCAGCCCGACGCCAAACTGACCACGCTCCGGCTCTCGGCCACCTTCGACGGCGGCGCCCACTGGGTACCCGTCCCCATGTCGGCCTCCGGCGACCGCACCTTCACCGGCACCATCACCCACCCGCCCCTGTCCCGGACCGACGGCACCGTCGGCCTCCGCGCCCAGGCCACCGACCAGGAAGGCAACACCGTGGACCAGACGATCCACAAGGCCTACGGACTGAAGTAACCCGGACGAACAGCCAGAAACCCCCAGCCCGGCGTCCCCGAGCGGGGGGTTTCTGTCGGAACGCGAACAGCGCACCCTTGCAGTGAGGGAATGCACTGTTCGCGGCCATGGACTCCCCCGCTTGGGGCGCCCCGCTCTCGCGTCGAGCGTCATCCTTTGGGACGACGCCGTCGCGACCTCCGGAGGAGCCGGCCGAGACCCCGTGACGATGTGCGGGGCACCCCCGCGGCAGCAGATTGGCCGGGTGAACACCTCTCCCCCACGAAACCGTCCCACGATCGTGCCGACCCTGATCGTCGCCGTCTGGTCGGTGAGCTATCTGCCCCTCAGCCTGCTCTGGGCTCTCGGAGGGCCCGCATATCCCTTCGACGCCGGCCGTACGGGCGCGGGCAGCACCCTGCTCGATCCTCTTCCGGCGGCAGCCGGCGGGGCCGTGCTCGCGGTGTCGGCGCTGGTGGCCGGCGTCGTCGCGGTGCTCGGCGGCAGAGGTCCGCTCGACCGGGCCCCCGCCGTCGTGGCCGTCGCGCTCGGCGCCGGCCTGGCGGTGTTCCTGCCTGACGTGCGCATCATGATGACCGCTGGATATCTGCCGGTGATGCTGGTCGCCGCGCTCGCCGGCCAGGCCGAGTTCTCGATGATCGCGACCATGCTCACGTGGCCGAGCGTCAACCTGCTCATCCTGATGGCGGCCGGCGTCAGCCTGATGCTCCTGGGGACGCGCGCGCTGACAGCAGGGGCCGGGCGGCCCGGTGGCGCCGCCCGCGCGCTACGGGTCGGGCGGTACGCGACCGCCGTCGCGGTCGCCGTCCCCGTCGTCTACGCCGTCACCCGCTTCGGCTGGTTGCTGGGCGTGCCTGTCGGGATCAGTGATCGGTTCCTGGCCCACATCGCCGAGATCACCCCGATCGGCGCCGGTCTCAGCACGCTCGGTCTCATCGGTGCGGGCCTGACCTTCGGCCTGGTCCGGCCGTGGGGCGAGATCTGGCCGCGCTGGGTGCCGTTCCTGCGCGGGCGTGCGATTCCGGCACGGCTCCCGGCCTACTCGGCTCTGGCCGTCTCCCTCCCCGTCACCTCCGCCGGGCTGATGTACGTCCGCAAGAAGCTCACCGGCGAGCAGGTCGGCCCTGCGGGGGCGGACACCGAACTGGGGGCCTGGCTGCCGGAGATGTTGTGGCCGCTGTGGGGTGCGGCTCTGGCGGTGGCGGCGCTGGCTTACCTCTCCCGCCGCCGGCACCTCGTTCACGCACACCGACCATAATGGTGGGCGTGCGAGAGTCCCCGTCATCTTCCGATGCCGCGGTTGACTCGTTTCTCGACCGGCATCAGGTGAGCACCGATGCCCTGCTCGCGGTGCTGCTCTTCCTGCCGCTCGGCCTGGTCTCGTTGAGCCTGCTCCGGGCCTCGGACAGTCCTCTGCCGCTCCGCCTGCTCGCGGGTCTCGGCCTGCTGGTGCTGCATGGGTGCGTCGTTCCGCGTCGGCTGCGCCCGCTGGTGGCGTACGGCGTGGCCGCCGCGGCGATGCTGTTGCTGGTGGCACTCCCGCCCCTGCATGACCCGGGCGGCGCCTACTATCCGGCGGTGCTGCTGCCGAGCACGCTGGTCTTCGGGCTGCTGCTCTACACGGCCTGCGGCCGGCTCGGCCTGCTGCCCAGCCTGGCCTGTCTGGGTGTCGCCCTGACGGGTGTGGCCCTGGTCCTGGCGCGCCTGTGGAATCCGGCTTCATGGGGCGGCTCGTCGGGCTCCTACGAGCTGGTCGCATGGCGGATCGGGCTGTCGGTCGGCCTGGTCGCCGCAGCGGCGTGCCTGTGGTCGCTGGGCCGCCTCAGCCGGATCCGGGTGTTGTTCCTGTCCGAGCTCAGGGCGAAGGCCGAGCGCGCGGAGGCCGACCGTGCGCGGGAGCGGCAGGAGGCGGCGCGGGCGGAGCGCGACCGCATCAGCCGCGAGATGCACGACGTGGTGTCCCACTCGCTCGCCGTCATGGTCAGCCAGGCGGAAGGTGGCAGGCTGTCCGCCCCAGGCTCGCCCGGGGCGGACGTGTTCGCCACCATCGCCGGGGTCGGGCGCGAGGCCCTGCGCGACATGCGCGGGCTCCTGGGCGTGCTGCGCGCCGACGGCGGCACCACTCCGCAACCGGGCCTCGGCGATCTCTGCGACCTGCTCGACCAGGTACGCGACACAGGCGTCCGGCTCGCCGTACAGGAGGTCGGGGACGCCCGGCCGCTGCGCCCCGCCGTCGACCTGACCGCCTATCGTGTCGTCCAAGAGGGACTGACCAACGTGATCAAACACGCGGGGGCGACGGCCGCCGCCGACATGACGCTGGCCTGGCGCGCGGACAGACTGCACATCACCATCACGAACGACGGCGCCGGCCCGCCCGCCGGAGAGGCCGGCGTCGGGCTGACCGGGATGCGCGAACGTCTCAGCATGGTGGGAGGCACCCTGGAGGCCGGCAGACGCCCCGGCGCCGGCTTCGAACTGTCGGCCACCCTGCCTTACGAGCCGAGGAGTCTCCCATCATCCGGATCATGATCGTCGACGATCAGGAGCTGCTGCGCAACGGCCTGACCATGGTCGTCAGGTCCCAGCCCGACATGGAGGTGGTCGCCGAGGCCGCTGACGGCCTGGCGGCCCTGTCGGCGCTGGAGTCGCGGCACGTCGACGTGGTGGTGATGGACATCCGCATGCCCCGGATGGACGGTGTCCTCGCCACCAGGGAGATCCAGCGGCTGGACGACCCGCCGAAGGTGCTGGTGCTGACCACGTTCGATCTCGACGAGCACGCCCTGGCCGCGCTGCGCGCCGGTGCGAGCGGGTTCATGCTGAAGGACGCGCCAGGTGAGGAGATCATCGCTGCGATCCGGCACGTGCACCGGGGTGACTCGATCATCGCGCCCGCCACGACCCGCCGGCTCATCGGGCGGCTCGTCGCCAAGGCCGACACCGACCCGGACGCCGTGCTCAAGGTGCTCACGGAGCGTGAGCGTGAAGTCTTCCTCAGCCTGGCCGGAGGCGCGTCCAACGCCGAGATCGGAGTCGAGTTGTTCCTGTCGGAGACCACGATCAAGACCCACGTGGGGCGCATCCTGACGAAGCTCGGGCTGCGCGACCGGGTCCAGGCGGTGGTACTGGCGTACGAATCCGGCGTTGTCACTCCGGGCGAACGTTAGGCGCCGACTCACGCGCATCGCGTCCAGGCCGCTGGGTTGAGGTCGGCGCCCGGACTGGTCGATCCCATGGGCCATCAACCGCGATCGCCTCCTTCCTCAAGTGGATGGTCCGCCGGCGGCGTTCTCTGCACGAGGGCGATCTCACGGACCCGAGCGGGAGGGCCCAGGCCATCGGACTCCCTGCTCGACAGCGCTGAGCGGCGGCCCACACGTCCTGGGCGCCCCGAGATCGGGTTGTCCCAGCGCCCGATCTCAGGGGGCGAGGGACTCGTACAGGGTGCGGGCGAAAGCGGCGGCCGCCTCGTGGGTGTCGGAGCGTGCGGGGGTGGACATGTGGCCGAGGAAGGCATGCTGGAAACAGGCGCCGACCAGGAGACCGGCGGCGGCCCGGACGTCCGCGTCCGGGTTCAGGCGGCCCTGTTGTTGTTCGGCGCGCAGGTACGCGGCGATCGCTTCGTTGACCTTGTGGGGGCCGACGTCCTTGCGCCGGATCTCGGCCTTGTGGGCGGCAAGGGTGGCAGGGTCGGCGAACATCGAGGCGAACATGGGGAAGCCGCCGCTGTAGAAGGTGATCGCCGCCGTGGCGATGGCGGTGAGATTGTCCACGACGTCCCCGGTTCCGGCCTTGCCGTGCAGCACCTCGGCCAGCCGGCCGAAGCCGGGTGAGCGTTCGCGCATCACCGCGACGAGCAGGTCGGCCTTGTTGGTGAAGTGCTTGTAGAGGGCGGCCTCGGTGAATCCGGCGGTGCGGGCGATCTGTCGCGTGGTCACGTTGGCCAGGCCCTGCTCCGCCATGACCGTGGCGGCCGCGTCGAGGATCGCGTCCCTGGTGCCCATTGCTGCTCCTTCGCGACTTGACGTAGTTAGTAAACGCTCACTAACGTCACCCTATCAGTTAGCGAGCGTTTACTAACCGGGAGTCCCTGATGAAACTCGCCCTTTTCGGCGCAACTGGCGGCACCGGACAGCAGCTGCTCGACCAGGCACTCGCCGCCGGCCACCACGTCACCGCGATCGTCCGCGACCCGACCCGGCTGCGCCGGCCGGACCGCCCCGGGCTCGACGTGGTGACCGCTGAACTGACGGACGCCAACGCGATCGGCGCCGGCGTGACCGGCCAGGACGCCGTGGTGTCCACCCTGGGGCCCAGGCCGGGCGCGGGCGGGTCGGTGTGCGCCGACGGCGCCCGCGCGATCATGACGGCGATGCGAGCCACCGCGACCCGCCGCCTGATCGTCGTCACCGCCAGCGGGCACATCGTCGACGAGGGCGACGGGCCGCTGAACCGAGCCCTGGTCAAACCCCTGCTACGCCGTCTTCTGCGAGAAGGATTCGCCGACTTCGCCCGCACCGACGAGGCCGTCCTCTCCAGCGGTCTGGACTGGACCATCATGCGGCCTCCGCGCCTGACCGACGGCGAGCGCCGCCCCTACCGCACCGCCATCGACCGCAACGTGCGCCGCGGCATCACCATCGCCCGCGCCGACCTGGCCCACGCCATCCTTGCCGCACTCGCCGACCCTGCCACCGTCGGCCACAGCATCAGCCTGGGGTACTGACCATGAGAAGACGGATCGTCATCTCCGTGATCCTGCTGGTGTCCGTCGTGCTCACCGGCACCGGCGCCGTGGCCCATCTCACCTTCCTCCGGCCGACCTGTGCGCTCAGGGCCCGCCGGGCGAGCGCCCCCGCGTGGTCGCGGCCGGCGCCAGCATGACCCAAGGCACGCTCGGCGCGGACTGGGTGGCGGCCCTGCGCGCACGGCCCGAGCACCGCGCTTACGAGTTCGTCAACGCGGGCATCAACGGCAACACCACCGCCGACCTGCTAAAGCGCCTCGACACCGACATCCTGGCATGCCGGCCGGCCGCGGTCCTGCTCCTGATCGGCACCAACGACGTCCGCGACGGCGTGGCGCTGGAGCGCTACCGAGCCAACCTCGGCGCGATCATCGCCCGCATCCAGGCCCGCACCGCCGCGCGGATCGCCGTGATGTCCCTGCCGCCACTCGGCGAGGACCTGGACACCACGATCAACCGATCGCTCGCCGGACACAACGCCGCGATCAAGGAAATCGCGCACCGGGCACAGGTCCAGTACCTGCCCGTGCATGAGCGTATGGCCGACCACCTGCGGACACAGGGCAGACGGCAGCCGTACGCCTTCAGTTTCCCGCTGGCCTTCGCCATCGCCGCCCAGCATTACCTGCTCGGGCGCAGCTGGGACGAGATCGCCTGCCATGGCGGGCGCGACCTCCTCGTCGACCACGTGCACCTGAACGACCGCGGCGGAGCGATCGTCACCGATCTCGCGTCTCGCTGGCTGTCCGAGCGGCCCACCGCCTTTTAGTGCGACAGCCGTCCCCGTGATCAGCGCGGCCGAACGCCGGCCACCGGAGGACCACAGTCGCGGCGTTCACGTCCCCGATCCTGCACGCGATCCGTATTGACGCGGGCTGGGACGCGATGGATTCTTGCGATGCCTTCCCCTCCTTCTGGCCGCGTTGACAGGAGTGAACCGATGAAGCAGTTCAACCAGCGGCCGAAGCGGAAGTCGGCGCGCCGGTGGCCGTCCCCGGAGCGCGGGGCCGGCGATCAGGTCCAGCCCGGCGGCGCCCAGGTCAGGGCGGAGAATCAGGACAGCGACGATGAGGGCACGGTGGCGGTCGTCGAGGAGACCGCGTTCGTCGTCCACCAGGCACAGGTCATCGGCCAGGAGCCGCTCAGCACGATCGAGCCGCTGGCCAAGACCAAACGCACCGAGACCGTCGTCGTCGAGACCGTCGTCGCGAGGGCGGCCGACCTGGTCAAGCTGATCGGCGTCAAAACCCCGGAAGAGCTCCAGAAGATCATCCTACGGCCGCGTCTCGCCCAGGCGGTGGCCGAGGAGGCCGTCCTGTACTTCGCCACGGAGGGGAGACTGGGCGATTGGCCGAAGCTGCTGCGACTGTGGGCCGAGTGCACGGAGGCGGATCGGGAGAAGGTCTTGAACACGCTCCCGGACGTCGTGATCCAGCCGGTGTTCACACAGATGGTCGACACGTACGTGGAGGCGATGTCGAAGCACGCGGAGCCGGACTATTTCGACATCTCCGCCGCGTTCGAGGTGACCATCGACGAGTTTTCGCTACAGGCGTCGCCCAGCCTGGACAAGGAGGCGGCGCCGGGCGCCGTCGGCAAGGCGATCGTGCTCGGGCCGCCGAACGTCTTCGCGACCAAGGACGGTCGCATGATCGACGTGCCCACGCCCGCGAAGCCTGGCAACCTGTACACCCATCCCTCGGACGAGGTGCTGGAGACCATGAACGACGTCTCCGGCGTGAACCTGCCGACGACGGTCACCCTGACGGCCAAGAACGAGCTCTGGCTCGGGGGCGGCCCGAGCCCCGACGACGTACGCCAGGGCGAGCTCGGCGACTGTTTCCTGCTGTCGCTGCTCGGTGCCATCGCCCAGCATGACCCCGACCACATCCGGCGGATGGTCAAGAAGGACGACGACACGTACGTGGTCACCTTCACCCGCACGATCAAGGACAAGAACCAGGAGTTCCGCGTGCCCCAGCAGGTCAAGCTGGACACCCTGATCTTCCCGCACAGCAACCAGAACGCCCTCCTGGGGGCCCGCGCCCGGGTCCAGATCGGAGAGCCCGTCCACCGGCGGCGCAGGACGCTCGGCGCCGACGACGATCCGGGCGACGAGTACCTGGAGAAGTCCTACAAATTGCGCACCGCCATGTGGGTGCCGATCGTCGAGCGCGCGTACGCCGTCCTGGCCGGCGCTCACGGCCTCTTCGCCAACAAGGAAACCCCCGACGAGGACGTCAACGGCTACGTCGCCATCAGCAACGGCAGCGTCGCCAGTCACGCCATCCTCTCCTGCCTGTACGGCCATCGCTTCCGGCGCAGCGGCTCGGTCCAGGTGACGAATCTGAACAAGTCGATCTCCCGCCCACCCGACTCCCTCGACCGGCCCAGCTCGGAGCTGTTCAACCTGCTGCTCATGGTCGGTCATCAAGCCGCGAACCCCTCGCCCTGCCTGGCGATCCCCACCGCGGCCATCAGCTGGCGCGACGTCGGCGGGCAACTGGTCGACCTGTTCCGCAAGCAGCTCGGTGATGCCCGGCTCGACGACTTCGAGCGCCTCGACCCGCTTCTCGCCGTCATCGTCGAGAAGCTAGAAACCGCCATAAAGGCGGGCGAAGAGGGCCTCACCCCGTTGGAATCCGACGCGAAGTTCCAGGACGCGTGCGCCGCCGTCATCAAGGACCTGCTCCCCCGCCGGTCAGAGGCCCCATGGGCGAGCCGGGCCGTCAAGCTCCTCGCCGCGCTGGCGCCGCCGGTGAGCATGCCCGCGTCGCAGCCGTACCTGTTCGCCCGGCACGCCTACATGATCGGCGCCGTGGATCTCCAGCCTGCCGGGAACTGGCCGGCTCCCGACTACGAGACCAACCCGGCGCGCGGCGGGTCGCTGAACAACCTCGCGGCCATGGCCACCGCCCTGGCCGCGCTCGACACCCGGGCATCGACCATCACCCTGATCAACCCCCACCACAAGAACTCCCCCAACCTGGACAAGAAGCTCGACGCGGCGACGGACACCGGCACGTTCCGCCTGACCCTCGCAGAGTTCCTGGGCTTCTTCACCCAGGTCGACTACGGCATCGTGAGCCGAGACGCCTAACGCCCGCGGCGGGCCGGGCACAGGATCGTCTCGACGTTCAGCTTCGGGCCCCGGAACCCGGCAGAAACGCGCCGCGCGAGAACAGGGCCGCTGCTCAGCGCTGGGCCGGCAGTGGAGCGGCCGATCTTGAGGGTGCGGGCGGCCTCGGACCGAAACCCCGCCGGACGCCGATGCCCACGAGGGCCCGGCTGACGAAGAGGGCTACTCCTGATGGCCACCCCCGCCCCCTCGCCCGATGCCGTCGACACCGTGCGGGCCTGGCTGGAGGACCTGTCCAGGATCGAGCCCGAGCCGGACTGCCGGGTTGGTCCACCCTTCCCCGCGATCCGCTGTTGCCGACACGCCATTCCGATTCGGCGGCATGCCAGAGAAGGCGGCCGCACAAGCAACGGTCCCCGCACGTGGATGTGTTGTTGTCGATGAAGATCGCGGCTTCCCAGATGGATGGCGAGCGCGGGGTGGCGACGGGCACGGTCTTGGCGGCGTTGATGTCCGCGTCGAGCTCGATGCAGTACTCGCCCGTGCTGATCTTGCGGGCGTTGGTGACGCCGGTGGAGCGCACGACGGTGAGACCCGCGGTTGAGTTGCGGTAAGAGGATTCCCGCACATTGACCATCAGCAGTGCGGCGGGGGCAGGTGCACCTTCATCACGTTGATCTGCTTGAACCGGGTGATGAGGTCGAAGTTCAACAGCCGGGTGATGCCGAACCCGATGAGCGAGGCGCCGCGGGAATCGACAGACTTGGTCTCCACGTTCAGGTCCGTCTCGAGCCGTGCTCGCCGGCCCGCACCCCCGCCGGAGCCGATCTTGCCCGGTCACCGTCCGAAATTCGTTGGGCGTCTGTCAGACGTTTGTGCGATCATCCGCACGTGACAGATGAGGCCGATCGACACACATCGTTCCCCACCAGTTCGAAGCATGTGCGCTTTGTCGAGCTGTCGAGCGCTGCGATGTCCGCTCTGCTCGATGGGGATCTGCCCGCGGCCAGCGACACGGCTGGGGTCGCGCTGACTGAGTACTTCGTGACAGATAGAGCGCGGTGGCTGTGGCAGGTTCGGATCGACCAGATGGCCGCCGATCCCCGCCACGCGCGGTGGATGGCGCGGCAGGCGGTGACCGGGCCTGAAGGTGTCGTCATCGGTCATGCCGGGTTTCACGGACCGCCCGATGAGGCGGGCATGGTGGAGATCGGCTACGCCGTCGCTCCTGACTTCCGCCGCCAGGGCTACGGCCGAGCCATCCTGATCGAGCTGTTGCGTCGGGCGGCGGCCGAACTGGAGGTCAAGACCGTACGGGCGACGATCAGTCCCGACAATGCGGCGTCCCTGGCCACGATCGCCGGCTTCGGCTTCGTCCAGGTTGGCGAAGATTGGGACGAAGAGGAAGGTCTCGGACTCATCTTCGAAGTCCCCGCCAACCGCAGCCGCTAAGGCGCGACCAACCTGGTGAAAGTTGCTCGACGGCGGCCGCGGCGGCGAGGGCACTGGAGAGTTTCAGAGCCCGAGCCATGTGACTGTCCCCGCTCTGGGGGTGACGGTGGGCGCGCCTGGGGCTGTGCCACGAGATATCCCGATCACGGCAGTTGGACCGCCAGGAGCGACAGCGGTGGGAGTAGCCCACCACCTTCACCGCCAAGACCTCAGCCTTGATGCTCTCTAAGGGCACAACGCAGAGGTCAGCAGGGTCTTGGCCGCCTGGTGAGGGTCGCCGGAGAACGGGGTGATCGACAATGTGACCTGTCGCGAACCGTCGGCCGAGTTGAACGCCACCGTGAGGTAGCCCGGGGCGCCGCCGCCGTGGCCGAACGCAGTGCCGCAGGGAAGAGGCGCCAGCTCCAGCCCCAGCCCGTACCCCTCGGTCGTGCCGGGATCCTTCATCTCCTTCAGCAGACCAGGGCGGAGCAGTTTGCCCTGGAACAGTGCGCGGTAGAACCGGTTGATGTCCCCGGTGGTGGAGATGATCTCGCCCGCCGCGCCGGCCATCGTGGGATTGAACCGTGTGACGTCAACGGGGGCGACCTTGCCACCCCTGGTGACCGGCACATAGCCGTGGGCGTGCGGGCCGTACACCTCCGGTGAGGCACCCGGCAGGCGGGTGTGCCGCAGGCCGAGCGGCCGCAGGATCCGCTCCCTGATCTCTGTCGCGTACGGCCTGCCGGTGACCCTCTCGATCAGCATGCCGAGCACGATGTAGTTGGTGTTGGAGTACCTGTACTCAGACCCGGGCGGGAAGTCGCGCGGGAGCTTCTCCGCTCTTTCCACCAGTTCGCGTGCCGACCAGGTGCGGTAGCGCTCCTTGGGGATGCCTGCCTCGTCCATCATGCCCGTCGAGTACTCGGGAAGGCCGCTGGTGTTCTGGAGGATGTGCCTGATCGTGATGTCGGCGCCCTTGTCCACGAGCTCCGGCAGCCACTGCTCCACACTGTCGGACAGGTGCAGCTTTCCCTCGCCCACCAGTTGAAGCACCGCGGTCGCCGTGAACGACTTGGTCACGCTCCCGGCCCGGAAGCGCCCGTCCACCGGGGCCGGCTGGGCATGGTTCATCTTCGCCTTGCCGCTGGCGGCTCGCCAGGTCCTGTCCCCGTCGCGAACCTCGGCGATCGCGGCGACCGCACCGCCTGCGACGACCTTGTCCAGCATCGCCTGCAAACTCGGCCGGCCGCTCGGGCTCGCCTCTGCCGCCGCGGTGGCGGTCACGGCGGGCGTTGCCGGCAACGACACGGTCAAGCAGGCCAGGACGGCCGCGCCGGCGCGTCTTCCCTTCACGTTGCTCCTCCGATTCACGGAGTCCGGCTCTCGGCCTCCGCCGTATCAAGATCCGACACGAGAGGGCGGTACGGCGTCGGAGTTGTCCCCTACCGAAACCCTGATTCCCCACCGACGATCTCCGACTTGGGAAGGACGCCTGTGTTGGCCTTCAGGCCAACCTCGGCCTTGCAGCTCTCTGCAGATCAACGCCGTTCGGGGCTCATGACACGATTCCTACCGGCACCCCGCGGTGCCACCCGAGTGGGGTTGCTGCCGCCGGAGGGCTCGCGGCCACTGTTGCCGTCTCGGATTCGCCGGCCCTCCGGTGAACAGACCTCATGAACCTGACCGAAGGGCATCAGCGGAGTCTGCAACGGGCGGCCTGAGCGGCGGCGAGCTCGTAACACAGGATCTGCAGTTCGCGCTTGGCCATCTCCAGGCGGGTTTCGGCCGTGGCCTGGCCCAGGCGGGCCTGGTCGTCCTGCGTTCGTAGCCGGTCGCGTTCGTCCTCGAAGCGGCGGCGGCGCCGGGGTGTCGCGAGCCGCGCGGGTCTCCGCTCGCGCCTGCTCGGCCGCGGTGCCGGGGCCCGCAAAGCCGGCTGGTCAGAGGCCCACGTTGCGCATGGCGTTGTCCCGCCAACGGTCCACGGCCCTGATGTACCGCAACACCACCGGTGAGGCGGGCGCCCAGCGGCCATGCTTGGCGATGACCGCGACCGGGACGCCGGCGGCGTAGGCGACGGTGGCGCCGCCGGCGCGCAGGCTGTGCGCGGTGACGGTGTCGGCGTAGGGCACGTTCGCGCGTACGGCCAGGTGGCGGACGATCGTGTTGACCGCGTCGGCGCCGAGCGAGGGGCCGAGGCCACCGTGCCGATTGACCCGGCGCAGCAGCCTTCCGGTGGTTTGTCCGGCCTGGCCCAGATCGTCGAGCCAATCGCGCCAGGCGGCGACCGGGTCGGTGAGCGGGTGCGTGCCGCGCGGGATGGCGATGGTCTCGCCTGTCGAGTCTTTGTCGGTCTTGGAGGTGCGGATGGTCACCTCGAGGCCGTCGGCGACCTCGCGCACGTCCTCCCGCGTGAGGGCGACGAGCTCGCTGCGGCGGCCCATCAGGGCCAGGCCGAGCACGAGCAGCAGCCGGTCGCGTCGCCCGATCGCGGTGGTCAGGTCGCAGGCGGAGACCATGGCGCGCAGCGCGTCGATGGTGATGGGCGGGGCCTCGCGCTGGCCGCGGCCGCCGGATTCGGCGCGCTGGCGTTTGTAGGCGCGCAGGGCGAGGCGGGCGGGTTCGGTGGCGGGCCGTCCGGTGTGTCCGGCCAGGCGGTGCATGGTGCGCACGGCGGCGATGGCTTGCTCGATGCTGGCCGGCGCCTGGCCGGCCTCGCACAGCTGGGAGGTGTATTCGGCCAGGGTGTGTGCGGTGGCGGGCAGCGCGATGCGGCCGTGCTCGGCGCACCAGGCGGTGAAGAGGGTCCACTGGCGGGCGTAGGCGCGGCGGGTGTTGGCTGGGACGCCGTCGGCGATTCGGGCTTGAGTGGCCGCGCTGAGGGTGTAGTCGGCTGCGGTGTGCCCGCCGGTTTCCGCCGCATTCTCTGGAGGCGCGAAGATCGGCGGCCGCTCCTGCGCGGCCGGTGTCGGCAAAGTCTCCCGCTCGTCGTGCACGCCTGTCCCCCGCCCACTCCGGCGCCGATCCGGCGCCACATTCTGACCCGCGATAAGGAAGGTTATCACGGGCTAGGCGTGAAGGCAGTTGCGTTTGCGTTCGTACGTAACAGGTACGTTCGTTCGCAAAGAACGCTAGTCTGGCTGACTGTGGCAGACGATCAGGAACTTGCGGCAGCCGACTCATCAGCCGAGGGCGACGAGCTGACCCTCCACGACGAGACGATGGAGACGGCCGAGGAACTGCGATGCGCCGGGCCCGGTTGCGCCAACGCCCTCCCCGGACGTAGCAGCCGCGCCAAGTACTGCAGCGACGCCTGCCGTGCCGCCGCCTACCGGGCACGTACCGCCTCCCACGCCGCACCAGTGGCGAACGCGCTGCTGCGCGCCCAAGGTCTCCTCGGCCCGCTGCTGGCCGCCGGCGAGCAGTGGCAGGCTGCCCAGGCTGCGTTGAGCGCCCAGTTGACCGAGCTGAGCAGTGGCGCCCTGGCACAGGTCCAGGCCGCGGAGCAGGCAGCCGAGGAGGCCCGCGCCGCCGCAGCAGCGGCCGACCAGCGAGCCGCGGCGGCAGATCAGCGCGCCACGGCGATCGCCAACTCCGCCGCCGCCCATGTCGCCGCCGCCGAACAGGCGCAGAAACAGGCGGAGACCGCCCGCGACCGCGCCGAGGAACGCGAGCAGGACGCCTGGCGCCAGGTGGGCGAACACCAGAACGCACGTTCTCAGGCCGAGCAACGCGCCACCGAAGCCATTGGCCGGCAACGCCAGGCCGAGCAGCACCGTGACACCGCCCGCCACCGAACCGCCGAACTAACCGAGCTGCACACCGCGGCGACCGCCCGTATCGCAGACCTGGAACGCCAGGCCACTGTCCAGCAGCACGACCTCACCGACCTCCGCCGCCACCTCCAGGAGCAGGAAGTCCAGACCCGCAGGGCCGAGCAGGAACGCGACCAGGCCCGCGGCACCGCCGCAGCGCACGCGGCGGAAGCCGACCGGCTACGAGAGGCGCTGATCGTCGAACGTCAGCAGCGCGAACAAGCGGTCACCGCGGCCGCCGTGGCCGAACAAGCCCGCACCCTCGCCGACCAATCCAGAACCGCGTCCCTGAGCGAGACCGAACGACTGCGCACCGAACTCACCGACCTCGCCAACGCCCTGAAAACCGCCCAGCAGCAACGCGAAGAGGCCGTCACAGCCGCCGCCGTCGCCCACGCCCTCCTACGCCAGCAACAATCCCCGCGCGTATCCGATCAGCCAGAAGCCCCGGATGCCGGCGACTCGGCGGAGGAGTCAAGAGCATCGGACTCATAATCCGTGGGTCGTGGGTTCAAGTCCCACCCGCCCTACTCTCCAAAACCGCGTTCGACCTGGGATTTCTCGGTTCTCGCCAGCCTCGGATCGCGTTGTTGATCATGGTTGGTTGCTCGGTGGTTGCTCTTGTGTACGGACCGTGTATCGCGGTAGATCATTTAGGCCGCCACTGTCAGGTCAGACCCCAGAGATCACCATCCGAAGATCAAGCCGGAAGGTCCGCTCAGCGCCGCTGGTCAACGGGGTCTCACGCCCGGTCAAGCCTTGTCCAAGTCGGCTCGTCTTGCTGGCCAGGCCGCTGGTGACCAGCAGATAAAAGATCCGCTGCTTCTCGCTGCCATCCGCTCGCCCCGTTTCACGGCGCAGGGAGGGGATCGATCGGCTGCACGACCTGTGCGCTGACGGCTGACGACAAAAGAGCAGGCCCGCCGGAGGATCGACGGGCCCGCTCAGGTTCGACGGTTCAGGTGATGTTCTCGCCGGTATGGGCCGGCAAGGTGATCAACCGTGCCGTGCGGGCGCCAGCCGCTGCGGTGTTGACGAGGGCCGCGGTGGATTCGGCGGCGGCGCGGGCCACCTCCGGGTAGACGCTGGTGTAGGTGTCGCGGGTGAAGGTGGACGAGACGTGCCCCAGCGTCTCCTGCACGATCTTCAGATCGACCCCGGCGGTGAGCATGAGCGAGGCGGCTCCGTGGCGCAGGTCATGCAGCCGCACCGGCGGCAGCCCGACCTCGAAGGCCAGTAGGTAGAACTGGTCGCTGACCTGCTGCGGATGCAGCGGCCGGCCGATCTCGTCGGTGAACACGAAGCCGCTGTCCACCCAATCTTCACCCGCAGCCAGCCGCTCAGCCGCCTGCCGTTTGCGGTGCGCGCGCAGCGCGGTGACGGTGTCCTCATCCAAGGCGATGGTGCGGTCGCTGGCCTCGGTCTTCGGCCTGCCCTGCACCGGCTCCCAGCCCAGCTGGGTGATCTGCCAATGCACCCCCGCCGTCCCCGCGTCCAGGTCCACGTCCTTCCAGCGCAACCCGACGGCCTCACCCCGGCGCAGCCCGCGCAGCGCGATCAGCCGATACAGCGCGAACAACCGGTGGGTGGCCGCCCGGGCGAGGAAGGCGAACGTGTGCGCGGGCGTCCACACCATCACCGGCGATGGCCTCGGCGTGCCCACATAGACGCTGACCATGCCAGCGCGGCTCAGCATCGCGCCGCGCCGCTGCTGCTCGGCGGCGAGCCGCCGCTGCAACTCTCCGTTCCAGTCGGCGACCCGCTCATCGGTCCACACCAACCCTTTAGGACGCTCCGCGTCCGGCAGTTCGACCACCGCGGCGGGGTTGAAGTCGATCAGTCGATCCTGCTTGATCGCGATGTTCAACGCGTGCCGCAGCGTGGCCCGGATGCGGTGCATCGTTGCCGGGCCGACCGGCCGCCGGTACTTCACCTGCGCCCGCTGCTCGGCATCGCCGCTGGCGCGGGCGCTGGCGATGACGTCGTTGAACTCCTCGATCGCATCGAACATGCCCCCGATGTCGGAGACCCGCAGCCGATCCAGCCGGATATCACCCAGGTAGGGGGTGAAGTACAGGCGGATGTGCGCCTCATACGAGCGCCGCGTCGTAGCGTCGATCTTCCGCTTACGACGCAGAAACTCCTGCATCCACTCGGCGACCGTGATGGTCGGGTTGAGGTCCTGATGGGTGCGGACCTTGCGCCGCACCTCTTCCACCGGCGGCAACGCCTTGGTGTCTTTGAGTACGGACAGCATCAGCTCGGCGATCTTCCGCTGGACGTGTGGGTCCTCATCCAGCGCCAGCAGCGCGCGGGCCTGTTCCAGTTCGGCCTCGACCTCCTCCTGCGTGGCAAACCCCCGCCGCCGCAGCGGATTACGCCGCCGCCCATCAGCGTGCGGGGGCAGCTCCAGCTGATACGCCCACCGGCCGTGGGTACTGCTCCACCGCTCCCCGCCGCCGCCCGGGCGGCGCAGCTTCGGACACGCCTTGCCCAGCTTCTTGCCGCTCGCCTCGTCCCGGCACGAACACGTCTTGAAGGTGGTTCCGTTCATCTGCGGCGTCTTACCTTTCTCGTTGGTTTCTGCCGTGTCGTCGCTGCTCAACGACACACTTCTTCGGCGCCCCGCCGCCCGGGCGGACACGGGCCGTTCATGGGATGTGCACCCGTGCATGACCCCCACCGGCGGGCTGCCGTCCGTCCCGCAGGGGGCGCGGTCGGCCGTCCGGCGGTACGCGGATGCGGGCGCCGTTCCCAGGGGCGGTTGGCACCCCCGTCGGCCCGGTACACGGCCGTGGACGGCCGCAGCGGCACACCACGGGGGCCACCGGTTGGCAGGGGCGGGGGTATCGACGCCCACCTTCAACGCCCGCGTCAAGCGATATCCGCTGGTCACATCCCCCGGACACGCTCACGTCCCGCCCGGACGCCCGGCCGGCACGGCTGGTGGAAGGAGGCGGGCCTCACGCAGATGGCCACCGCTGGTCGCGCGGCGCCGGTTTCCCCTTCCGACGCGAAGGCAGAGCGATAAAGGTTCGGCGAAGCGGCTGAAGTGCACCATCATGTGCCTCGACCTGGCGGGCGAACGTGTCCTGTCACTTGTTCAAATACCGGCCTCAAGAGCCGAGTTCGGACACCGCGTCAGGTTAGCCTTTGGTCAAATCAGCATCGGAGTTCACGCAGAACACTCCGATCAACCACCAACCACACACGATTTCGTAACCATGACATTCAGGGGCGAATCGCCGCCGCCGTTTCATGTACGGATGCCCGAATTCCACGCATTTGCGCTAGCGCTTTCTGAACCTGTGCAACAGCACGCGACACTCTCCGGCATGCGGAAACAGAGCTGCGGGCTTTTAATCCGTAGGTTCCGGGTTCGAGCCCCGGGCGCCCTACCGCATCACACCCCGCCTGACCTGGGATTTCTCGTTTCCTGAGCCTCTATGAGAGGCGAGAATGGCCGAGTTCGTGCTCATCACATGCTCTTCGGCACGCGCCCGGCGCATCGGGGCCGGGCCGCGGGTCGAAATATCACGGTTCGAGCTGTCCGCTACCGCTCGCCTCGACCCACACCACACAGCCAAACTCGTACAACGCCCACCAGCAGGCCGGGTGAATCGCTGGACGAGCGGAACACGCCGGGCTTGATCGCATACTCGCCCGAGCACTGGCCAAGCCTGTCGTGCTCCACCTCGCGCATCAAATCGATCCGAGATTTCTCCCGCCAGGCCATGGGGCTCGGCGGTACTTGCCAAGGTCCTTCGAGTACCCTCCCTTCGACCGGCATGACTACTGGTTGTCATGACCGGGCGATGGCTGCTTCCGCAGTGAAGGCCGGTGCGGGTCGTCCTGCGCCGAAGATCGGTGTTGGCGTTTGGGTCTGGCTTCCCGCGCGCCGTCCTCTCGAACGAGACGCGCGACTATGCCATCTCTGGCATCCCGGGCGGAGATGACACCATCAGATGATCTCCACCGTGCCGAGGTGGAAGAGTTCCGTTCCCAGAATCGTCCGCGGACGATCAGAGGGGAGGCCGGGCATCGCAAAGTGCCTGTGAGGTGGGGCGCTCATGTTGAGAGCCGCCCCGATCAGCCGGCGGCGTCGGCCATGTTCGGCCCGGCGTTCCGGATGGTCCGGGCGGCTCTCACAACAGGCGCGCCGCCACGATCCCGGCTAGGAGCCGGGCCGCTGCTCCTCCACCTTCATCGACTCCTCGCTCTTGCGGTGCTGGGCGCTGATCCACCTCAAGCAAACGACCCCGACCACAATCATGACGCCCACTCCCGCGATGGCGACAAGCCACCCCGGCGCCGAGGCCAACTGCAGGAGGCCGGCCGTCAGAGCACCGGGCACGGCCGCAGCGATGACGACCATAATCAGGGTCTGCGCCAACCTCGTGGTCACGTGGTCGGCCGTCTCGGTCACCATCTTGAAGCGGAAACCCTTGAGGAGCTCCACCTCGATGTTGAGCTTGGTCGGGCTCCGGTCGGCCAGGACATCCGCCCTGACTGACGGAGCGCCTTCCTCTTGAGTGAGATCGGTGGTGTCGACGTTATGGATGTCGACTTCGGACTTCTGCACGGGCTTGGGCTTTCTCGAGAAGTGTCCGCCGATGAGCGGGGCGATCAGGTGACGCTGAACACAAACCCAAGATCCCGCGACTCCCGCAGGGGGCTGCGGACACCCGGCGGGATCTTTCGCGGCAGCCTACCACCAACCCCCTCTCACGAACACACAAGAGTCACACAACGGTCATACGTCACTCATCAATCAGTCGCTAAAATGAAGCATTGTGATGCATGACATGCAGCAAACAGCTTGACCTTAGCCTTCGCTGTTCGTACGATCCCCCGTAACAACCGATGCAACAAGATGCACCTTGCGAGGGGAAGCGTGAGATGCGTCGCTACATCGGGCTGATCCCTCAGGACCCCAGGAGGCGAAATGTCGAAGCGACAACCGCGAGCATCGTGACCCCACTCGACGGCACCGATGGCCGCCCCCTGTCTGCGCAACACGTCCATCACCGCAACCGTCAAAACGCTCCTGGCGCGGCTGGGCATCCCCTCCGTCCGCCGTCCAAGCCGCCCCACCTCGCCCTCACCCAGCACCAAGGCCCCACGGCAAGTTTCGCTGCCCCCAGCCGTGGTATGCCTCGCCCGAGCCCCAAGTCGCCACTAGGGGCCGGGGACTCCGCAGAGGAATGAACTGACACCATGGCCAAGAACGGAACTGCTGCCCAAGATGAGACTGCTGTTACGCAACGGCTAGAGCGGGTCACGGTGAACTTGACCCCTCGATCGTCACGTGCACTGGATGAAGCCGTGAGCATCACCGGCGACAGCAAGACCGACACCATCAACCGTGCCCTGCAGGTCTATGCCTACCTTGAACGCATCCAGCGCGAAGGTGGCAAAGTGTTCGTCCAAGACGCCGACCAAGACCTTCCGGAACGGCTGAAGTTCTTCTGACGTCTTTCCGGCGGCCTGCAACAACGCGTCAGACCATCGGTCTTCACGCGCAGCGGGTCCCGAGAGGCGGGTCCGGCCTTCCGGCCGGGACCCGCCTTCGTGTTTTCACTCGTATGGGCCCGCCGGCTACTTGTGGCATGGCTCTCTTACCACTGGCCAGCACCTCAAGAAAGACACAAGCGCAGCGGGCCGAGGCGTCATGCTGTCTTGGCTGCTTGGGGCAGGGTGCATGGCACAAGTGGTGAAGTCATTCGCAGTCGCTGTTCAACCCAGCCAACGAGGCCCTATCTCCTTCGATAGCAGTGCTGGTCAGAAGTCGAACTCGCCCTTCTTGGCGCCGTCGATGAACCCGGCCCAGACCGAGGGCAAGACAACATATGCGGGATTTTCAGGATGTTCGGAGTCTCGCAGCCTGTACCGCTTCAAAGTCATCGCATAGGGCTTGAGCTGGTCATTCTCCGGAGCGGCTACGCCGCTCGATGGCACTCGTTGATCGACCCGACGGCACACCAGTCGCCGAGTTCCTGCTCCACATCAAGGACACCGACGCCTGGTGCCGCTGGAGCGACGAACCCTTCGACGTCCACGAGTGTCCAGGCGCACAGGATAGGACCATAACGACTCGGCAACATGTCCGGATAAGCGTTGATGTGCTGCCTTATGGACGGACTGAGCCGGGCCACGTTTTCATCCAGCACCAGATAGGTTCGCGCCCGCAGGTAACGAATGGCCAAGAGCCGATGGGGCTTCCCCCTCGCCCCGTCCCTGACCGGCGGCAACCGCAACGACATCACCCAGGTCATGCCGCTGCTGCGGTCGATGCCGCCGGCGGGGATCGTCGCGGCCGGCCCCACACCGGCCCAAGGTGTTGTACGCCGATCGGGGATGCGACCACGACAAGTACCGGCGGATGGTCTGGGCCACCGGGATCAAGCCGGTCATCGCCCGCCGGGTGCCGGGCACGGCTCCGGCCTGGGCATACGCCGATGGGTGATCGAGCAGAAGATCGCGTTGCTGCACTGGTTCCGCCGCCTGCGCATCCGCTGGGAGATCCGCGACGACATCCACGAAGCCTTCATGACCCTCGCCGCGCGATCATCTGCTGGCGACGCCTAAACCGCTGTTCATTCTGTTAGGACTTCTTAAACAGATCCACGCCTTCTTCCGTGCCCGTTCGCCCGATCAGATGCTCACCGCGGCAGCGCCCTGGACCAGCCCCTGGCTGCCTGCGAGTTACAGCGGAACTTTTGGAATGCCGCTGGGCTGCCCCGGACGCCTTTCACGTCGCGTAGCCGCTATATGGCGTGCCGGAAACTGCACACCATATAGCGGCGCTTATCCTGCCGTTACTCCCTGAAGCCCCTTACGGCATCCGACTATGGACACACCGTCACGGCGTCACGGTCCTTGTTCCCGAACACCTTTCACACGCTCTCCGGCGGCGGTGGCGCAGATGTGTTGCACCAGGAGTAGCCATAGAAGGTGTCGCCGGTGTCACCATCCGAACCGCCATCATTGTCGGCAAACCAGTACCATTTGTACTTCCCCGCAGCGCCGTCCCATGTGGAGCCACTGACAAAGTGGTTACCGGTCCTGTGGGAGTGTCCCCACGCCAACTGCATGTGGTCTCCGCCGGGGCTGTCATTGATAAGGATCGCGCTCGCGCTACACCGGGTGTCTGCGTGCGCTGCGGTTGCCCCGCCCATCACGACCATGGCCCCTGCCATGGAAATGGCCGTGGCGCCGAGGGCACCCCATCGCCTGAGATTTGTCTTCATTTCTTGTCCCTGTACGTAAAGTCCTTCGAAAGTTCCTGTGCCAGAACCCACTTCGGCGGATCCGGCCTGCACAGCATACTTACGGTCGATCATGTAAGTCGTTGGCAGAGAGTGCACCCTCCTTAGCACTAGGCGCAAAGGCATGCACCGCTCGTGCCCGCATGCTGCGGTGCATGACACCGTCGAACCAGGAGATCGAAGGATTGGCGGGTGAGCGCCGGGCGCCGGCGGGCGGGACGCCACCCGGCACGCCGGCGCTTCCTGCTACGGCATCGGCGTCGCGGGGCGGCGCATCCAGGTTCGCTCTCCGAGCAGCGTCATCGCGGCCGGCAGCAGCACACCACGGACCACGGTCGCGTCGATGAGGATGGCAACCGCCATGCCCAGTCCCAGCATCTTGTACTCGATGGCCGACAGTGTCACGAAGACCGTGAAGACGCCGATCATGATGAACGCGGCGCCGCTGACGACCCCGGCGCTGCCCGCGATGCCACCGACGATCGCCTCGCGGGCGGAGGCGCCGCCGAGCCGGCGTTCCTTGATCCGGCTGAGGATGAAGATGTGGTAGTCCATGCTCAGCCCGAACAGGATGACGAACATGAACAAGGGCAGCCAGCTCACCACCCCGCCATAGGAGACGAATCCCAGCAGCGACTCCAGATGGCCGTCCTGGAAGACCCAGACCAATACCCCGCACGCCGCGCCGATGGACAGCAGGTTGAGCAGGATCGACACCAGCGGGATCGTCCACGATCGGAACGTCACGGCAAGCAGCACGAAGGCCAGAGCGAGGACGAAGGCGACCACGATCGGGGTCCGCTCATTCACCTGCGCAGCGAAGTCGTGGGGCGTGGCGGTCTTGCCCGTCACAGCGTAGGAGACACCGGTCACCTGCCCGAATGTCGCAGGCAGCGCCCGCTCGCGCAGCATGGCCAGCGCCCGATCGGCCACCGGGTCGGTGACGGCCCCGGCCAGTGGAACGCGCACCACCATCACGTGGCCGACCGCAACGGCGGTGATCGGTTCGAGCAGCATGCCGCCGCTGGAGATTGTCTGCTGGTGCAGCCCTTCGATCGCGGCGCGTACCCGCTGGGTGTCGGCCGAGCCGCCATCCCGGCGTGCGAGGACCACGCGAGCGGCCGTCGCCGCGCCCGGAAACGCGCCCTGCATCGTGGTCGCGGCATCCACGGCCGGGGAGATGCCCGGCGGCAGGCTGGAGGTCACGGCCGCGTCCTGGAGCCTGATGCCGAGGACGGGCAGCGCCAGCACCAGCAGCACCATGCTCACGGCGGCCCCGCTCAGCACCGGTCTGGCGACCACCGCCTGGGCCACCTGCCCCCAGATGCGGGACTCGCCGGCCGCGATCCTGTGTCGGCCCAGCAAGGGGATGCGGGCCCAGTCCACCCGGTGCCCCAGAACCGCCAGCAGCGCGGGCAGTACCGTCAGCGAGCCGAGCACGGCCAGGCCGACGACCAGGACCGTGCCGGCGGTCAGGCCCTTGAAGACGTCCACGCCGGTGAACAGCAGGCCGGCCAGGCAGAGCATGACGGTCAATCCGGAAGCCACGATCGCGTGCCCCGAGGTCTGTGCGGTACGCCGCAGCGCCTCGCGCACGTCATGGCCCGCGGCGCGTTCCTCCCGGACCCGGCGCAGGTAGAACAGCGAGTAGTCGATGCCGACCGCCATGCCGATCAGCAGCACGATGGCCGAGGCGGCGCCGTTGAACGGCACCCACTGCCCGATGAACCCCAGCAGTCCGAACGTGGCCGCCACGACGGTCGCCGACAGCAGGAGCGGGATCCCGGCGGCGATCAGCGAGCCGAACACGGCCAGCAGGATCACGATGGTCAGCGGCAGAGACGTCGTCTCGGCACGCCCGAGGTCGTTCTTGATGCCCTTGTCGACTGCACCGGACAGACTGCGGTCGCCCGCCTGGCTGAAACGCACCCCAGGATGGCTCCGCTGAGCCTGCTCCACGGCTGCGACTGCAGCGGCGTAGTTGTCGTCGAACCTTTCGTCTGGACCGACGACTTCGAAGGTGACCAGCCCGGAACGACCATCGCGTGACACCCAGCGCTCCCCGTGCGCCGCCAGCGGCGAGCCGATGTCCTGGACTGCCTGCGGTGTCCGACGCAGCAGCGTCACCAGATCTTCCGCGGCGGCGCGCAGCTTCGGGTCATCGGAGAAGAGGCCTGTGCCTTCACGCGGCTGGATCAGCACGTTCTCTCGTACGGAGTTGCCGCCGCGCTGGGCGTCCACCATCTGCTGGGCGCGGCCTGCCTCGCCGGGGTCGACGGCGCGCGCGTCGTCGCCCGAAACCAGCGCGCTGGACAGCACGGCGGCCAGGACCAACGCGGCCCAACCAGCGATGGCCAGGGCGCGGTGCCGGACCGACCAGCCCGCGACGGCCGCGATCACGCCGGTCCTGGCCCTCGGAGGCCCAGGCGCCGTGCCGTCGCGAGGGGCCGATTTGCTTTCGGGCAGCATGAACTGCTCTCCTCGTTCTTGGTGGAGTGTTCCTGTGGAACTCGCCTGCCGGCGAGGTGGTACATCTCCCCCTCCCGGGCCGTCGAGTTGCAGCTCGGCGGCCCGGAATCGTGTCTGGGGGGTTGGGGTGCTACTCGACAACCTTGAGCATCAGCTCAATGGCGTCGGTACGGTCGCGCAGCGCCGAGAGCCGGTCATTGATCTCGGCGAGCTGCCGTCCGATGTCCTGCTGGGAGGCGGCGGCGGCCTCGGCGATCTTTTTGTACTCGTTCTCGCGTGCCAGCTGCGCCTTGGCCCGCCAGGAGATGGCGAATTGCCAGATGACCGTGACGACCACGACGGTGATCAGGACGAACACGCCGATGGTGCCGATGACTTCCTGCCACTCATGCTCGTTCATCGCTCCGAGTCCTTCTCGGTGGTCAGCGTCCGTGTTGCGTCCAGGATGAGCTCCGGCGTCAGGTGGATCGAGAACCTGCGCAGCTCGTAATACTTCATTGCCTTTCCTTCTTCCGACAGCTCCAGCTGCGAGGCAACCAGGCCGGCGGCCTCCAGCTTCTTCAAGTGGACCTGGAGCAGCGCTCTGCTGATGCCCAGCTCACGCGCCAGTCGGCTCACGTAGTTCCGGCCGCCTGCTAGGGCCGCGATGACGCGCAGCCGATGCGGGCTGGACAAGGTGGCCAACACCCGCACCAGGTCGTCTCCCGTAGGCGCGGGATCACTCACCTCGACGTCCAGCACATGCCAACAGACATTAGCAGGTGCATAGCCAGGCTTACCGCCCTAGCTGTCGCGGGGGAGCCGGGCCAGAGTCTGCACGGCGCACAGGAAGGTGGCGCGGTCGGCCGGCGGCAGCCGGTCGAGCAGGCGGTCCTCGCCGGCTTGGATGGCGGTACGTACGGACCGGTGAAGGAGGGCGCCTTCGGCGGTGATCGCGAGGATGCGGGCGCGCCGGTCGCGGGGGTCGGGGTCCCGGGTGATCAGCCCTGCGTCCTGGAGCCTGTCGAGGGTGCTGATGATGCGGGTCTTGTCCGCGCCGATCGCCTCGGCTAGGGCGGCCTGCGTGCGCACGGCGGTGTCAGCCAGGGCGGTGAGCACCGCGTAGCCCCACATGGAGATCCCGTGCGCGGCCAGCACGGGCTGCTCGGCGGCGATGAGCGACTGCACCAATGGCTGGAGCATGGCCGCGAGATCAAGGCGATCTGTCACAGCACCCAACCGTACTCGTTGACAGATGATAAGCAAGTGTAGATTATATGCGAATGCCTAGTAATCCTGGTGTCCGACTGATTCGCGACGAGCGGCTCACTCAAGCCGTCGACTACGCCTACGCCGCGGTCGCCGACATCCCCGTGCGCTGCGTGTGGGTGGCCGGCGCCTGCCCCCTCGACCTTGACGGCAAGACTGTCGCCCCTGGCGACTACGCCGCCCAGAGCCACCAGGTGATGCGCAACCTCGTCACCGCGCTCGACGGCGCCGGCGCGTCCCTGACCGACATCGCCAAAAGCACCGTCTACGTCGCCTCCTCCCGCCAAGCCGACCTCGTCACCGCCTGGGAGGTCTACCGCGAGTACATGGGGGACCATGACGCGCCGAGCACGCTGCTCGGGGTGACCGTGCTCGGCTACACCGATCAGCTGGTCGAAGTCGAGGCCGTGGCGGTGGTCCGCGCCTGATGCATGTTCGAGCCGTTGGGACGAGCCGCGCGAGACACGGGGAATCCCGACGGGCCGCACGCCCGCCGACCTGTGACAGCGACCGGGACCAACCTCCTCGGCCTTGTCAAACACGTGGCCACCATCGAGGCCAGGTACTTCGGCAAGGTCTTCGACCGCCCTTCCCCGAACCGCTGCCCCGGTGGCAGGACTCCAACGGCAGCGATCTGTGGGCGACCGAGGACGAGACCCGCGATCAGATCATCGGGTTCTACCGGCGCACGTGGGAACACTCGGACGCGACGATCAACGAGCTTCCCCTCGACGCCCCCGGCCACGTGCCGTGGTGGCCGGAGTCAACACCGGCCAGGCACACGAACCTGTTCGCCATCATGGTCCATGTCCTCGGCGAGTCCACCCGGCATGCTGGGCACGCCGATATCCTGCGCGAGGGCCTCGACGGCCGGATAGGGTTGCGCGCCGAACACGAGAAGCAGATCGACGAGGAAGCCGGGCAGCCTACTGCGCGAAGATCGAGCAAGCCGCCAGGGCGGCCGCATCAACCAAGGCTTGACCACAATCACGCCACCGTGGCCCCGTCAAGGGCGGGGCCACGGTTCACCTCCAGGCAAGATCACTTAAACGCCAAGTGTCGGAGTCCTGCGACGCGCCCCAAACGACCTCGAGGCGCTCTCCACACGCTCGGTTCTTCATGGGCCTGGGCTACGTTCGGTCAACTTGGCCTACGTGAAAGAAGAGACCATCATCCTCTGACCTGCTGGAAGGGTCCTCCAACCCTAGACAACCAGGGGAAAATGGCGGACATGGGCCGCTCTACTTTGCGGCTGGTGGCACCGACCCGAGTGCCGGGCCTGCTACACCTGGACCGGTACCACCAACGCCAAGGGCACCTGCGCCGGCGGCTACACCGGAAACTGGTACCTGCGCCTGAGCTGCGGAGACTTCAACTCCCCCACCCTCCGGACCTCGGCCAAGCAGACAGGGGATGGTTCGGTCTACGTCAGCTGCCCGGCGGGGCAGTCCGCGATCAACAGCTGGATCCTCAAGGACCAGCCCTAAGCAGGATCAGTCAGAGTGCCAGGTGGGTGCACATAAAGACGAAGGGGCCTGGAGTGGCTCTAACACCCCAGACCCCTGCAGCACACAGCGTAATTGGCCCGGTGCTCGGGTTCTTGTCACCAGCCGCAAAGTAACGCTCAGCGAGGAAACACCTCACGCTGGGTGTAGCGGCCGGGCACGCCCTGACCGGCGGCGGCCCAGAGTTGCGGAAGTGACCGCCGAGGGTGTGCCAGGACAGGTGCTTGAGACCGCAGGCACTCTGATCGGTGATCCTTGGCCTGGCCGGGGTTTACCCGGCGACCAGCTGCGTAGAGCCACTCGGCACGGCGACCGGCGGGCCGGGAAGCAGCCGGAAGATCCGGTCCAGGCCGGTGCGGTGCAGCAGCCGTGCGCACCCGCCGCGGGCCCCGGCCAGCACCAGCCGGCCGCCGAGCTCGCGCGTTCGCCGCTCCGCGCCGATCAGCGCGCCCACACCTTCGAAATCGCAGAACGCCAGCCTCGACAGATCCACCACCACCGCGGCGGGCCGGCTCGCCAGCACGCGGTCCGCCTCCCGGATGAAGCCGGCGGCCGTCGCGGCGCGCAGCTCACCCCGCAAGCCGATCACCGGGCACACCGCCGAATGCCACACCACGATCGCCAACCCGTCCCCTGCGCCCCTGATCGTCGCCCTTGCCCCGTCGTGGTCCTGGTCGTGCTCGCCCATCGCCATCACCTCACCCCGGCTCTGCCCGCTTCTCGCGTCGATCATGTGGCGAGAGGGCAACATCTTGCCTGACGCGCGCAAGGAAATCTGTTGCCGCAACAGTAGACATTCGCGCGGAGAGCGGCTAGAGTTCCTGACATCGCAAGGGACGGATCCACGCGGGCAGCGCAGGACGAGCAGCACGACGAACTGCCCGGACGGACGTGGACAGCAGCAGTACAGAACGAAGTGAAGGCAGAAGGTCGGACTGCCGGGGCCGGCGCAGTAGAACAGGGCCCGGGTGGTGGACGCGCTGCCGTTGCACGAAGGTGGCACCAGAAGTCGAGGTGCCGGAAACGCAGAACAGAAGCAAGTGAAGTGAAGGCAGAAGGTCGGACTGCCGCGGCCAGGTGGTTGAGCAAGAGGGCCGGGGCGGTGGACGCGCTGCCGTATGCAGGAAGGCGGCACCAGCGGTCAGGGTGCCAAGGCACGGATAACTGGAAGGGAGTGTTGAACGCCATCAGGATCGCCCGTCGCCGGCCGCATGTCGCCGCACGGGTACCGCAGCTCCACGAACAGGACGGTGGTCTACGGTCACGCTTACGCGATCCCCGCACCCCCGCATCTGGCGGCTGGCGCGGCATAAGTGAACCGCCCCTGCAGCACGCAGGCAGGGCCGGTCGATGGTGTTAAACCTCTGGGCCCCGGCGCATCATGGCGCCGGGGCCCCTGTTCGCATTCGGGAAGGTTGAATGGATCAAACACCTCAGGCAACAGTCACCGCCTCCAGGCGGGAGCAGCCCCGCCTCACCGGCGCTCACCCAGCCCCTCATCCGGCCCAGGAGGTCGACGCGGCCGCCAGTCCCGGGCAGCGGCTCGATGACGAGGACTATCCCGCCTACAGCATGGGCAGGGCCGCCGAGATCCTCGGCGTCACCCCGACGTTCCTGCGCAGCCTCGGCGCCGCCAAGCTGATCGAGCCGCTACGCAGCGAGGGCGGCCACCGCCGCTTCTCCCGCTACCAGCTGCGCCTGGCCGCCCGCGCCCGCGAACTCGTCGACGCCGGCACCCAGCTGGAAGCGGCCTGCCGCATCATCATCCTGGAAGACCAGCTCGCCGACGCGCTGCGCATCAACGAAGAACTCCGCCAGCGCGAAGAACTCCGCCAGCGTCACTGACCGCTCCCGGCCCCCGGCCACACCCGGGGGCATCAGGACAAGCCGCACCCGAAACACCAGGGAGCCACGACAAGTCCGCGACAGCCAGACCGGCGCGGCGCCGGCCATTGAAGCTGACCGCCCTTCTCTGAGAAAGACGTCCCGTGACCGAGGACCACGGCTCCCTCGAGAGCTTCGCCGTCTCCATCGTCGTGCACCAGGACTACATCGTGGCGCGCGTGGCCGGCGAACTCGACTACCAATTCGCCGGCCTACTGCACCACCAGGTCAAAGATCCCTGGCAGGCGGCCCTGTCCAGCGCGCTGGTGGTGGACCTGAGCGGCGTGACCTTCTGCGACTCCACGGGCGTCGGCGTCCTGGTGCTGCTGCTGCAGCAAAGCCGCCAGCAGCAGGCCGGCCTGGTGCTGGCACAGGTGCCGGCCCGGCTGGAACGCATCCTGTCGATCACCGGCCTGCGCGCCGCGTTCCAGGTCGCATCATCGGTTGAACAAGCCATCCTGACCGTGACCGCGACACGGGCCGTGACACCGCCCCTGGGACCCTCGCCCAAGCCGCCGGAAGCGGGCTGACCGCCTGCCCCTGGGCCGTCACGATCAGGATTCCTCCGGCCGCAACGGCAGGTGTTCACTCACCTCGGAGAACCTCGCCGACGCCGGATTCCGTTCCAGATCTCTCTGACCGCCGCTGCCTGGAGCAGGGCTCGGGGTGGCCGGCCATAGCTTCCCGCGCGGTGCGTGACCAGCTACTCATGGTGTGTGAGGCATCCGTGCTGGGATCTTGGAGAAACCGGGGCCAGCGCCTGCTTCGAGGTGACGTTCAGGCGAGCTCACAGGGCCTCGGCTTAGCCGAGGCCCTGATCGTTGCCGTCGTCGAGGGGTCAGAAGTCGAACTCGCCCTTCTTTACCCCGTCGATGAACGCGGCCCATACTTCGGGGCGAACAACAAAGGGGGCCTGATCAGGCGCTTCGGTGTCACGGATGCCGACACGGCCGCCGGACAGTGGTGCGACTTCAATGCAGTCTCCGCCGTTGCCGGTCGAGCGTGTCGCCTTGCGCCAGGCCGCCGTCTCCAGCTCGGCCGTCAGGTCCATTTCTCCACCATCTTCCTGATGAACTCGACCGACGCCCTCTGAGGGAGAGCATCCGCCCGGATGGCGTCCAATTTCATGGTAACCATTTCAACCACCTCGGCATGGCTTGTGACGAGCGGTTCCGCGGCGGTCTCCAGGTACACCGTGCGACGGGTGCCATTGGGAGCTTTCGCGATGACGATACCTCCGCTCAAGCCGGGGTTGGCGCCCAGCGGGCAGATCTGCACGGTGATGTGTGGGACGTGCGTAGCCTCCAGCAGTCGCTCCAATTGCTCGTGCATGACTCCAGGATTGCCGATGGGCCGGCCGAGTACCCCTTCGTCCAGTACCACCAGGTAGCGAGGCGGATTGGTGCGCGTGAGGATCTTCTGTCTGGCCAGACGGGTAGCCACGAGGGCATCGATGCGTTCGGCGTCGTAGCCGTTCTCGCTTTCCAGTAGGGCGCGGGCGTAGTCGGCCGTCTGCAGCAGCCCGGGGATCACCAGAGGCTGCCAGGTGCGCAGGGATTGGGCCTGTTCCTCTTCCTGCAGCCAGGGTGCGAACCAGGTTGGGGCGGTGTCGCGGTGGTGCGACAGCGAAGTCCACAGGTCACGCAGGCCGGGCCCGAGTGCCTTCTCGACCTCGGTGAGGAATTGTTCGGTGGGCGGGCGTTTGCCGACCTCGACCGCGCCGATCTGGCTGGATGAGTACCCGGCGCGGCGTCCGAGTTCGGCCTGGGTGAGCCGGGCTTCCTCGCGCATGCGCCGCAGCTCAGCGCCGAATGCCGCTGTCCTGCTCTCGTTCGGGTCGAGTTGGCGTGGTGCGGGCATGTTCCACCTCCACATGATTGGTCCCACATCGGCCACGCATCCCACACGCATGAATGCGACAGGCTGTCGGATGAATGGCGGCGAAGACTGCGCCACAACTTACCTCCAAGACACCAAGCTATGGAGAGAACACAGGGAGTCAAGGGGCTCGCCCCCCTTCATTCCACAAATGATCTCGTGAATGGTGCGGCACCTCCGGCCACAAAGAGAGCAAAAGCGACAAGAGGGTGTTCTACGTGAATTCGCATTCGTGTGGTGATTCGGTGCGCCTCGGCTTGGCCTTGCGTCAAACACGGCACGCCGTCATCCAGATCGGGAAGATTCACGCCGGAATCGAACTGGGCGCCCGAGAGCAGACCGCCGAGGCTGGCAGAGATTTTGAAGCATTTCGAAAACCAGACGAGCTGCGGCTGACGGAACTTGGCCTGAAATCGCGCGTGCGGCCTTGCCGACTCAACGTCAACCGCAGGGCCTCATTCTCTGACATACGCAGGGGTCGGCGATCATCACAGCGTGTGTCTACACCTCACATGGACGCCGAAAGTGCTGATGAAGGCTGGGAAGTAGCGAGGCGAATACGGTGATCTATCCCATGACTCCCATCACCCACTTCGAGGAACTTGGTGCCACCCAGCTAACGTGCAGCGACCAAGCGCCATACCTAGCGCGTCAGGCAGTGCGCACATGGCTGGGAACCGGACACGCCGCCTACGAGATCGTGACATTGGCGACCTCGGAGCTGGTCACCAACGCCGTGAAATACACCGACGCCACCACCGCTGACGGCTCCCCTTGCCAAATCACACTCAAGTTGTCCCAGGACGAGACCGTCCTGCGGCTGGTGGTGACCGATCCCGGCTCACGCTGCTCGACACCCGCACACATCCCCATGCAGGGGGCGAATCTGCACTCCGAGCACGGGCGAGGACTGGCGATCGTGGACAACCTGTCGCGCAGCCGGTGGGGAAGCTACCGGACGCCCGGAAGTGAAACCCGCTGCGTGTGGTGCCACCTGGACCGCAAGCCCACCCCAGCGCAGCTGGAAGAGCTCTTCCAGACCCCGATCTAACCCGCCGCCGGACCACGCCCTTGGGTTCTGGCTGACATCAGACAACGGGAACGCATTCATCCGACACCATCACCTGATCACGGTCCTAACGCTGTTCGTCACCGCCGGACTCGTCGGCTGGATCACCGCCTCCCCCGAAAGCGCCCCCCTTCCCGGTCATCGTCGCGGTGCTCGTGCTGGGGCCGAACGTCTTCGCCGCCGCGCTCGGGCACCGGTGGCGAGCTCGCCGCCGGCAGGCCAGCGACCGCTCACTGTTCTGCCGCTGACCACCTTCACCCACGATCCCGACCTCACGACTCTTCCCCTCTCTAGTGAAGGAAGGTTCCTCCATGTCCCGTGACAAGGTGCTCTGCGCGATGGCACTGCTCCTGACTGCCGGGTTCGTTGCCTTCGTGCTGCTGGCCCCCGCCACCCTGGCTCGGCCGGCGTCCCAGGCGGTGCTCGGGTCCATCCTCTGCGGCGTCGTTGCAGTGATCGCGTGGAAGGTCTTCCTCGCCCGGCGTTCCACCGGCCGTAACCAACCACCTGCCTAGAAGTCGCCGCTGACCATCCTCTCTGGGAGACCGTCTCATGTCTGAACCTGTCCCCGCCGCCGTGGCCGACCAGGCCAGTACCTACCTGGGCGACCTGCAGACTCTGCTGAAGGCGCAGGGCCTGCACACCCGCATCCTCACGCAGCCTGAGCGGCTGCCGAGACTGAGAGTCATCAATCCCGGCTGCGCCTCCCTGTGCGAGGTCATCATGGCCGCACCGGTAGAAGGCGAGTGGAGCTTCTGGTGGTCGTGGGCCGAACCGATCACCCCGGTCAGGGACGCGGCCATCGCCGCCAGACGCATCGGCCACGTGCTGACTCCGGCCGCCCATCAGTTCGCCTGACCTGCCCAGGGCGGTAGCCGCCTCCGATATCGTGCGCCCGCCATCCCGCGACGGCGGCGCACAGGACTTGAGAGACCGCCAAAGCTGCCCGTTCGGCACCATCGGACAGGCTCCACAAACCCTGTCAGCCGCAACCCGTCATCGGGGCGGGAGCCTGCGGCTGGCAGCGCTCTCACCCGGCCGTCCGGGAGACCCGGTGAGAGCACACTTCTCGGGCGCGCTCGACCGTCGACCAGACGAGCTCGACGCACTCTCGAGATGGAGGTGACCGCGAAGGCCTGGAGTGCAGGCGTGGACGCGTCACCCCCGACGTGGCAGGCCGGTAGGCGGAGACCGGCCTGCCACCTGTCCGGCGGCGATCACGGCGGTGCCCCCGTCCGCCTGATCGCCGCCCAGGGCGGCCCCTCGATTGAGATGGCGTCGCAGACGCAGAGCCGTGCGACGTGAGGGGCCGCCCACCTCCGTAGACGTCCGGCAGCAGCACGCCACCTTCCCAGCCTGTGCTGCTGCCGGACCGAGACGCTTGGAGAAGCACCGCGGTCACGTCCGCAGGCCACAGCACCGACGTGCTTCTTCAGGACGGCTACCTGGTGGGCAGGTGGATCACTGCCCCCTTCGTCTCGCTGGGCATCTCCGTCCTTGTGGGATCAGTGGCGGCTCGTCCGAACGGCACTGGCCGGGGCGTGGGAACGGCCGGTCCGGTGAGAAAGGCGGCGGTTGCCTCGGCGGCAGCCGCAGCCGCCTCGGGGTAGACGCTGGTGTAGGTGTCGCGGGTGAACGCGGAGGTCTTGTGCCCTAGTGTTTCCTGCACGATCTTGATGTCTACCCCGGCGGCGAGCATCGCGGTGGCCGCGCCGTGGCGCAGGTCGTGCAGCCGGACCGGTGGCAGGCCCGCCTGGTAGCAGATCTGGTAGAAGCGGTCGGTCACATGCTGGGGATGCAGCGGCCGCCCGAACTCATTGGTGAAGACGAACCCCGAGTCCACCCAGTCCTCGCCCGCGGCCAGCCGCTCCCGAGCTTGCCGCTTCTTGTGTTCTTTGAGCAGGGCCATGGTCTCGGTGTCGACGGCGATCTCGCGATCGCTGGCATCGGTCTTGGGAGTGCCCTGGATCGGGTCCCAGCCGAGCTGGGTGATCTGCCAGTGAATCCCGATCCTCGACCGCTCGAAGATGACATCGGTCCAGCGCAGCCCCACCCCTTCCCCACGCCTCAGGCCGCGCATCGCGATCAGCCGATACAGGACGAACAACCGGTCCTTTCGCGCGTGCATGAGGAAGGCGTTCGTCTGCTCGGGCGTCCACACCATGACCGGCGAAGGCCGGGGCGCAGGCGGCGACCGGGTGGACCCGCTTACCCTGGCAGGTCCGCTTGAGCCAGTCCAGATGAGCGGCGTGGTCCTCTCGCCACTGGGTCACGCGCTCCACGGTCCAGATGACCGGCTTGGGCCGGGTCACCACACCGAGCTCGACAACGGCGGCGGGGTTGAAGTCCAGCAGCCGATCCTGGCGAATCGCCATGTTGAGCGCATGTCGAAGCGTCGCGCGGATGCGGTGCATCGTGGTGGGGCCGACCGGACGCCGATACCGGACGGCCTGTACACGGGCGGGGTCACCGCTGGCGCGTTCGGTTGCGATGATCTCGTTGAACTCCTCGATCGCGTCGAACATGCCGGCGATGTCCGACACCCGCAGCCGGTCCAGCCGGATGTCGCCCAGGTACGGGTTGAGGTACAGCCGGATGTGGGACTCATAGGCGCGTTTGGTGGTCGGCTCGATGGCGCGCTTGCGCTTGAGGAACTCCTCCAGCCACTCGGCGACGGTGACGTTCCGGTTCAGGTCCTGATGCGTGCGTACCTTGCGCCGCACCTCTTCGGTGTCGGGAAGCTGCTTGGTGTCCTTGAGCACCGACAGCATCAGAGCGGCGATCTGCCTGCGTACTGCCGGTTCGGAGTCCAGGGCCAGCAGTCCGCGAGCGTGATCCAGCTCCGCCTCCGCGTCCTCCAACGTCGCGAACCCGCGCCGCCGCAGCGGGGTCCGCCGCCTGCCGTCGGCGTGCGCGGGCAACTCCAGTTGGTAGGCCCACGTGCCGTGCGTCGAGCTCCACCGCTGGCCGCCGTCTGTGTGCGTGCTGCGCAGCTTCGGACATGTCTTACCGATGTTCTTGCCGGTCTCGGGATCGGTGCAGGCGCAGATCTTGTGCGTGGTGCCCCTGGCGATGGTCGGCCCCTTGCCCACCGTCGGCTTGACCAGCTTGTTGGCCATCGTGGTCATCCTTCCTCGCTGGTCGGACGGCTGTCGCCGCCCGGGCTGATGTGATCGAGTCGTTCTGCTGATGGGTCGAGTAGCGCCCGCAGCCCGCGCACCGGTACGGCGTAACGGCCGCCGATGCGCAACACCCGGCACGGGAACTCCCCCGCTTTCGCGAGCCGGTATGCCTTGGTGCGGCCCATCCCGAGCAGCCGCCCGGCCGCCAGCAGGCTCACCACCTTTGGCCGCTCGGCTGCCCCGGCTGCGAGGAGCTCGTTCGGGGTTGTCCTGGTCATGCGTCACCTCCATGCGCGTTGATGAACAGGGGCCGGTCGGTGCCGCGCGGGATGCGCGGCACCGTTCAGCCGGTGCGGGCTGTGGCGGGCGCTACGCCGCCGACCCGCCCGTGTCCGGTCCGGGGCCGGGGGTGGCCGTCCCCGTTGACGACGGGGCGGTCACAACCCCCGGCACGCCGGGGACGGGCGGGGTTGGGTTGGCGACGGGCGCTATCGACGCCCACCTTCATGGCCTGTGTCAAGCAAAATCCGCAGGTCAGGATACGAATCCCTGGTCCTGGCCCGAATACGGGCCGGGACCAGGGCCACGGGGCGCTACTTCAGCTCGCGGCCGTCTGGACGGTGCGAGCCGGGCGCGGCTGGCCACGGGCGAGGTGTCTGCGGGCGAACGAACACCAGCAGGTCCTCGTGCGCGACCGCGTGCACGGGCAGGCCGCGCGCCCATGCCTTGCGCGCCTCGTAGAGCTGGAAGAACGACGCCCGGTTGAGGAGGTGGCCGTCTCCGAGGCCGCACAGGAGGCACACGATCCGGTCGGCGAACACCAGCCCGGCGGCCTCAGCCACCTGATGAACGTGGCCGGGCAGATCGACCAGCTCGCCGCGAACCCGGTACGGGCGCACGGTGATCGCCACCACCCCGCCAGGGCGCAGCAGGTCCCTACATCCGGCCAGGATGCGGCTGAACCCTTCCAGCAGTGCCGGGAGTTGCTGATGGGCGAGGTTGCCGCGGTCGGCCGAGTAGTGGTGGTTCCACTTGCGCACGCCGGGCTCGCCGGTGTCGCGGGTGGAGCGGATGTGCCCGTGAGTGTAGGTCCCGTAGGGCGGAGAGGTGAGCACCAGCGCCGCCCGCCCAGCCAGGTCCGGCAGCAGCCGGCTGATGTTACGGGCGTCCCCAGCCACAACCTGGCCGAAGCCGGTCGCGCCCTGCTTCTTGGCGAAGCCGAGGTTCGCCGCAGCCAGGCGCACCCACTGCTCCTCGTACTCCACGCCCGCGGCGTGCCTGCCCAGATGGGCGGCTTCGACCAGGGTGGTGCCGATCCCGCACATCGGGTCGACCACCAGCTCCCCCGGCCGCGTGTAGGTGCCGATCACGCGGGCGGCGATGGAGGGGAGCATCTTGCCTGGATGCCCCATCGACTCCGGCAGATACCGGCCGCGCCGCTGCAACCGCGACGGCTGCTGCCCAGTCGCCCATACTGATGTGGTCGTCGTGATCGCGGTCGCCTCGGTCGAGGGCCGGTCCTTCGTTGGCTTGATCATCAAAGCTTCCCTCCCGCTGGTGCCGCCGTCGCCAGCTCGTTGGCTTCGCCGTGCTGTTCGGTGGGCCTGGGTTCCGGCATCGATGGACTCGAAGGCGTCATCGGCTTGGTGAACAGCAGCACGTCGCTGTGCGCCCTCGCGCTCGCCGGCAACCCGGCATGCTCTGGCGACTCCTGCCAGGCGGCCAGCGCCTGACGGGAGAGGCGGGGTTCGATGCGGTCGCTGCGAGCGGGCTGGCGCAGGGCGATGATGTGCTGCAGATACACCAGCCCCGCCTCACGTGCTCGGGCGATGATCTCCGGTAGCGGATCGACCACACGGTCAGCGCGGTGCAGTCCGGTGACCACGGCCAGATGCCCGCCGGGCTTCACCAGCCCCGCCATGTCGGCGAGGTCCAGGACCTGCGCCTCAGGGCTCGAGTCTGGCCGGCCAGCAGCAGCGAGCGCCTGCGGGCAGGACCGCTCGGCCACCACCAGGCCCGCGTTCCCAGCTAGGTCGGCCAGCACTGACGGCCCATGGTCTGCGGGGTCGGTGACGCGCAGGTCGGTGACCTCCAGGTCGTAGTCCGGGTGGGTGCGCGCCAGCCGGGTCCAGGTCACCCCCGCCAGTCCCGCGTCGGCGAAGACGGCCACCGGCAGGCGGCCCGCCGTCAGCGCGGCCGACACGACCTGGTGGTCGGTGGCGCCCAGATGGATGACGCTCTCGCCCACGCGGGTGCAGGCGGCGATCAGGTGACGGGCCAGCGGTCCGGAGACCGGGTGGCAGCAACCCGCCTGGCAGGTGGCGGCTACTTCGGTGTCGGCTGCGGCCAGCCACACCGTCAGCGGCACGTGTCCCCGTGAAGGGTCCTGAACCTCGCGGCTGACGCACAACTCCCGGAAGAGATCGATAGCCGGGGTGGAGGTGGTGGAGGTGCTGGACGATGAGGTGGTGGTCGGTTCGGTCATGTGGGTGTGGCCCGAATACCGGGTCAGCGATCCCTGTCACTGATCCAAATACCGATGCAGGAGCCTGGGTTGGGACATCAGGTCAAGCAAAGATCCCGTAATGCCTACCCGTATCGGACTCGCCCTGGCTCCTGCCCGGGGCCTCTCACCGATTGTCCACAGGCTGTGGCCAGCCTGCGCCAACCGGGCCGCCTGCTCGCTCATCGAGACCGCGCCAGCATCCTGTAGGGCGCATTACCGGATTTCGATTACGCCATTCACCCAACGTCCTCGCTCGATTACCCACAGGCTGGTTTGGCGGGTCGGACGCTGGAGGGGGGTCCGACCCGTCCCGGGTTGTCCAGACCCGGCCGCACCCTCGCCTCAGGCCAGCACCCCAAGACTGCCGCCGCCGTACCACCGCCAAACCTCGCCAACCTCCGCCTCTGTTCCTGTTTTCGCAGGTCACGGCTTTCTTGTACACGTGCCGTACACCTCTCGGGCAGCGATCCATCGCCCCCCTTTATCTCGGTTGGCCGCCACGGCCCGGCAGCATCGACCTAGGGTGGGAAGACACGCCCCAGCCGTGTCAGCGGGAGGTGGTGCACATGCCAGACCGGAAGAATGAACTGGCCGAACGCCGCTTCGCCAGGCTCGTCGATCAACTCAAGGCAATGATGAGCGCCGGCCTCAAGCCGGAGTACCGCGGCTTCTACGGCCAGCTCATCCTCACCCACGACGCCGTGACGGAACTGGGAGAGCTCGCCGGCCTACGACGAGCCGCCCGAGCAGCCGGACGCCAGCTCGGCTGGCACGTACGCACTCACGTCGCCGACAACGAAACCCTCTTCATCATCGACGACCGTGACCCTCCGCAGGAGATCCGCCAACTGGCGGACCGTCACGCGGCCGAGGCTGTCTCGGCTGTCATCACCCGCGCCCGGAACGAAGCCCGCATGCGCCGCACCAGCCAGCCCACCGCCTTTCCCGGCCAGCCGGACGACGTGGACCAGGATCACTGAACGTCCGGTCCGGCGGCCAAGACTGTGACCGGAATGCAGCGCTGGATCACCAGACCGAACTTGTGAGACCGCGGCCAGATGATGGCCCTACCCCTTGACGCAAGCTTGACCCGGCAGTGTCGGCGACGTCTTGTTATCGCAGGTCAACGCAGTTTCCTGCGTCCAGTACCGCGAAAAGCGATCTCCTGCCCGCCTGTGTCCCCCCGCCCCACATTCGGGGTTTCCGCAGGTCACGCATGGTTCCCGAGCATGGCTAGATCCTGGTGTGATCATTGCCGTGCCCGATGTCTGATCATTTCCCGCCCGGTTCCTGCACAGGCGCTCTGACCAGATGGCGACGTCCGAACCGAACCTCCTCTTCGGGAGCGTCGCCATGTTCCACACCTCGGTCCATCTCTCCACGGACCCCACCTCAACCACCACCACGTCGACCACCTCGGCCGTCACGACCGCGAGTTCGCTGCCGCTGGACGTGGCCGGGCACGCGTTCGAGCTGCTCATGCGCGGCCCGCAGCCACTGTCCGTCGATGGAGCCGAGCTCGGGGAAGGGCTCCCCGCTCGGCTCATCCCGCTGGACGAACTACGGCACCTGCTGCTGCACCCGTCCTGCACCCGCGCCATTCGCGACCATGTGTGGCGGCACCTGATCATCCAGGCCCGCACGCACCGGGGCGCGTGGATGGTCGCCGCCGTCGCACTCGCCCGCCCCATGCTGGGCCGCCTCGTCACCGCCCTGACCGACAAGACCCACATCGGACAGAGCGGCCATCCGGACCGGCTCACCCGCATGGATCAGGAAGACCTGGAAGCCGAAGTCCTAACTGCCTACATGGAAGCCCTGGTCCGGGTGAACCTTGCCTGGTCGCACCCGCTGCTGCGGCTGTCACGGCTGACGCAGTTCGCCGTGCTCCGCGCTCTGGCCGTCGAGCCGCCGCGTCCGCTGGCCGACCCCGACCTGCTCGACCGCGCCGAGAGCGGGCAGCAGGCGCTCACCTACCCGGCCGGCCACCCTGACCTGCTGCTCGCCCAGGCGGTCGCCGAAGGGATCACCACCCTGGATGAGGCGGAGATGATCGGCTTCACCCGGCTGGAGGGCATCTCGCTCAGCTTCTACTGCCGCCGCCGCGGCCTGCTGTACTGCACCGCGCTCAAGCGCCGCCAGCGCGCCGAGAATGCCCTCTACCAGGCGTTTCTCAAGCGCAACCTGTAGCGATCGGGCTGGCGCCAGCGCAAGGTCGCCAGCAAAGACGACGCAAAATCCGCTGGCCACCATGTCCCAACTCGACGCTTCGACCTGGTCTTTGGACAGGTGAAGGCAGCGCGGAAGATCGCCGAGCCCGGCAGCGGGACCCGTACCTGGTCACCGGTCCCTGTCACCCGGCCCAGCCCACGCTCCGCACCTCGAAGGAGGAAGCCCACCTCGGCCCCGCAGCCGGGTTCGGCACCTCCGCGCCGCCCTCTTCCCGCACCATCGGCCCGCGCAATCGCTCGCCCGCGACCGCGACCGCCGTTCGCTCCGCTTCACGCCCTGGGAGGCAGCACATGACCCGCCCGCGCCGCACCACTTCACCGCATGCCCACAGCTTCAAGATCTGTCTCATCGTTCTGGTCGTTCTCGGCGGTCTCGTCATGGGCACCCTGCTCGAATACGTGATCGTCCATGCCGTCGCCTTCGCTGCCGCCCACGCCGACTCCACCGGCCTGGACTCGGTCAACGCGGCAGCGGCTCCGTCCTCGCTGAACGCGGTGATCGACAACCTGCGCAACGTCATCGTGGGCCTCCTCGTAGCACTCGCCACCCTGTTCCTCACCGTCGCAGGAGTCCGCTACATCCTGGCCGGCGGCGACCCAAGCGAAGTCGAAGCCGCCAAGAAGGGCCTGCGCTACGCCGCCCTCGGCTACGGCATCGCCGCCCTCGCCCCGCTCCTGGTGACGATCCTCAAAGGCATCGTGGGCGCGTGATGATCCGCCGCCAGGAACCGGGCGGAGCGGGAAAGCGGCGGACGGCCTGGCTGGTTCGGGCCTACTTGAGCTTCCTGCTCGCCGCCGCAGCAGCCGGGCTCGCCGCACCCCCGCCAGCCCGCGCCGAGCCCACCCCGACGCCTTCGGCCATCACGAGCCCGAGTCCGGCTCCGTCGCCGCAGGTGACCTGGATTCCGCCTGCCACCACGCCACCTTCCGTTCCGTCCGGTGGGGTGCCGGAGTGCGGGTGGTTGGATGTCGGTTGCAAAATCAACCAGGCGATGAACGGCTGGTTCACCAGCCTTGTCACCGACGCGATCAACCCCGCCTTCGTCCTGGTCGGAAGCACCCTGCTGGCCGCCCCGCCGCCGATGATGCTGGAGCGGGTCCGGGAGCTGTCCGGCCATGTCCAGCTCGTCGCCAACGCGCTCCTGGTGCTCATGGTGCTGGCCGGTGGCGTGATCGCGATGGCCCACGGCAGCCACCCCGGCAACTCCACCACGCCCGGCGAGATCATCCCACGCCTGATCGTCGCAGTGATCGCGTTGAACGTCTCGCTGACCATCTGCCAGTACGCCATCGAGCTGACCAACGCCATGGTCACCGCGCTGCTCGGCGATGGAGTCGACGGAATGCGCGCGGGGAACCTGATCGCGGCCAAGGTGGACGGCCTGATCAAGGCCCCTAAGGGCACCGTGCTCTTCCTCGTGCTGCTGATCGGCGTGGCGGCGCTGATGGGCCTTGTGCTTGCGTTGATCGGCCTCATCCGCATCACCCTGCTCGTGTTCCTGATCATCGTCGCGCCGCTCGCCCTGCTGTGTCACGCGCTGCCGCAGACCGAAGGGATCGCGCGCCTGTGGTGGCGCTGCTTCTTCGGCCTGCTCGCCATCCAGGTCCTGCAAGCCATCGGGCTGATCCTGGCGTTCAAGCTGTTCCTCACAGACTCCGCCGCCGCCTACCCCCTCGCCCCCGCCAACCCCGGCACGGGCGATGCGGTCGAGGCCACGATGCGGCCCACGTTCAACCGGGCCCTGGACGCGCTCATCTTGATCGGTGTCCTGTTCGTCCTGATCAAGATCCCTGGCTGGGTCGCCAAGACGATCTGGCAGCAGGGCCAGCCCACCACGCTCAAACGCCTCGTCAAAGCCGTGATCGTCTACAAGGCCCTCGGTGCCGCCCGCTTCCTCGGCAAGACCGGCCGAGCCGCCGCTGCCCGCAAAGGCGGTACGGCAGGAGTCCACCGGCACGGCGGACCAGGCAACGGCATGAGCGGCCCCGGTCGAAGCCCGAAGCCGGGCAGCCCGACCAGGCCCAAGCGCCCTGGCCCCACAACTCCAACCAGCCCGCAGACGGGAGCCGCCATGCCCAACCGTTCACCGTCCTGGCGGCAACTCGAGCTCCCGCTCAACATGCCGGCGTCCATCCCATCCGCTCCAACCCAGGAAGCGGCTGCCGCCTCAGCCCGCCGGGCCCGGCAGGGCACCCAGCTCGCGATGCCGTTCCCGGTCGCCCGTGTCCCCCGCCCACCCGCACCGCCGGGTGCTGCGCCGTCGCGCACGCCTTCGGCGTCGGCGTCGGGGCCGTGGATTCGACCCCGCCCGCCGTGGGTGCAGGACCGGCTACCCGGCATGCCCACCCGCGCGCCCCGCCGCGGCCAGCTCCGCCTGCGCCTTGACCCGGCGCCCCGCCGCACCCCGCCCACTCCACGAGGAGGGAACGGATGAAGCACGAGGCAGAGCCGCCGCCACTGGCCCGCATTCCGGCCGACATCAACCAGCCCGACAAGATCGCCTACGGGCTCTCCTTCCGTCAGCTCCTCATCGTCGCTCTGACCGGCGGCATCGCCGCCGCTGTCTATTACCTGTTCCACCAGCTCCTGCCCGTCGTCATCCTGGCTGCGATCCTGCTCCCGCTCATCGCCCTCGGCATCGCCATCGCCCTCGGACGACGGGACGGGCTGAGCCTGGACCGGTTCGCCCTCTCCGCCGTACTGTTCGCCTGGACTGCCAAGAGGCTGGTCGCCGCGCCGGACGGAGTCACCGAGCCGCCGAGGTGGTGCCGCCTGCGCGGCAAGCTGCCCGCGCCCCTGCGGCTCCCGGTGCGGGCCATCCGCACGGACGGCGCGCTCGAACTCGCAGACGGCGGCGTCGCCGTACTGGTCGAGACCGGCACCTTGTCGTTTCACCTGCGTACCACCGGCGAGCAGGCCGCGCTGGTCGGCGGGTTCGGCAGGTGGCTGAACTCCCTCGAAGCACCCGTACAACTGCTGGCCCGAGCACGGCCGGCGGACCTTTCCGACCTCATTCAGTCCGTCGAGGCCCAAGCAGAGGTCCTGCCGCATCCGCCGCTGGCCCAGGCAGCGCGCGAGCATGCCGCCTACCTGGCCGAGCTGAACACCTCCCGCGAACTGCTGACCCGGCAGGTTCTCGTCGTGCTCCGATACCAGGCGGCTTCTGGCCGAGGCCGACGGTCAGTACGGCGGGACACCTCCGCTGCGGTGGTCTTGCGCCGGGCGGCAGAAGCCGAACGCGCCCTGGCCTCGCTCGGCGTGACCACTCGTGTCCTGGCCGCCGATGAGGCCACACACGCGCTCACCGAATGCCTCGACCCCGGCGCCCGTCATCCCGCCGGCCAGGTCCTGCCCGACGAACTCATCACCTCGACCAGGAGTACGTCATGAAACTGCGCCGCCGTACCCGAGAGCAGCGGCCGAGCGCCCTCACCAGCCCAGCCGCCGTGCAAATCGGCATCCGCGCCATCGCCCTGCCCAACGCCGTCGCAGCGTCCTTCGCCGTAACCGGCTACCCCCGCGAGGTCGGCGCTGGCTGGCTCGAACCCCTGCTCACCTACCCCGGCCACCTCGACCTGTCCCTGCACATCGAACCCATCCCGCAGCAGGTCGCGGCGATGCGGCTCCGCCGCCAGCTCGCCCGCCTGGAATCGGCCAGTCGCGCCGACGCCCAGCACGGCCGCCTCCAGGACTTCGCCGCCGAGGCCGCTGCCGATGACGCCACCGACCTGGCCGACAGCCTCGCCCGAGGCCACGGCCGCCTGTTCAGAGTTGGCCTGTACCTCACCATCCACGCCTCCAGCGAGGTCGAGCTGGCCGCTGAGGTCGAACGCGTGCGGGCGCTCGCCTCCTCGCTGTTGCTCGACGCACAGCCTGCCACGTTCCGCGCGTTGCAGGGGTGGACGACAGGTCTGCCGCTCGGCGTCGACTCCCTGAACCTGACCCGAACCTTCGACACCAGCGCGCTCGCGGCGGCCTTTCCGTTCACCTCACCCGACCTCGCTACCGAGATCGGCAAGACGAGCGTGCTGTACGGACTGAGCGCCACCGGCTCCGGCGTCGTTCTGTGGGACCGCTACGCCCAGGACAACCACAACTCCGTCGTGCTGGCCCGCTCCGGTGCCGGCAAGAGCTTCTTCACCAAACTCGAAACGCTCCGCCTGCTCTACCAAGGGGTCGAAGTCGCGGTCGTCGACCCCGAAGACGAATACGCGCGCCTGGCCCGCGCGGTCGGCGGCACCTGCCTGAGCCTCGGCGCCGCCGGGGTCCGGTGGAACCCATTCGACCTGCCCGCCAGCCACGGCCCACGCGATGACGTGCTCTCGCGCCGGGCGATGTTCCTGCAGACGCTCACCGCCACCATGCTCGGCGGACAGCTCACCGCCCAGGCCAGAGCTGTTCTGGATTCGGCGATCATCGCCACCTACGCGGCTGCTGGGATCACCCGCGACCCCGCCACCTGGACGCGGCCCGCGCCCCTCCTCGCCGATCTGGTCACCAGCCTTACCAGAATGGAAGGGCGAGGAGGAGAAGCCACCAATTCGGCCGGGGCGGAGCTGGCCGCCCAGCTCGCACCCTACGTGTCCGGCTCCTACCGCGAGTTGTTCGACGGCCCCACCACCACCCATCCGTCCGGGCACCTGACCGTGTTCTCGCTGCAGGACCTGCCCGAGGAGATGAAAGCGGTCGGCATCCTGCTCGCCCTGGATGCGATCTGGCGGCGGGTGGCCAACCCCCGCGACCGCAGGAAGCGCCTCGTCGTCGTGGACGAAGCCTGGCTCCTCATGAGGGAGCCCGAGGGCGCGCGGTTCCTGTTCCGGATGGCGAAGGCCGCACGCAAGCACTGGGCCGGGCTCGCCGTCATCACCCAGGACGCCGCGGATCTGCTCGGCTCAGAGCTGGGGCAGGCGATCGTCGCCAACGCCGCCAATCAGGTCCTGCTCCGCCAAGCCCCTCAGGCTATCGGCGCGGTCGGGGACGCCTTCGACCTGACCGACGGCGAGCGCCAGTTCCTCCTCACCGCCGAACGCGGCGAGGCGCTCCTGGTCGCCGGCCCCGCCAGCCGAGCCCCCTTCCACATCATCGCCTCTCCCCAAGAAGCAGACCTGATCACCACCGATCCCGCCCACCTGGCCGAACTCGAGCAAGGCGATCAGCGCGCCCCGCAACCGGCCGGGTCCGCTTGTCCGCTCGATGCGCCCGGCTTCACCGAGTTCAGCCGTGACCACCAGGACGATGAGGAAGGCGACCCCTTGTGATAACGGACCTGCGTTTCAGCTCACGATTGATGCCCTCGGACCTGAGCTCACCCTGTCTGCTGTGCGGCATCGATGAGAACCACGTCCAAGACGCTCTGGACTTCCTCGCCCAGCTACCTACCCGCCTGCCCGAGTTCGCTCTCGCCCACGGGCCCTTTCTACTCGCCGTCCTGGCCCTGACCTGGGTGGTGGACCGCGCGGTGCGCTCCCTACGCGGCTGGGCCCGTCACGCCGACATGATCCCCCAGGCCCGGCTCATCGAGATCTCCTCCCCGCCGCGCAGCGATCCCGAAGGCGCAGCGGTGCTGTGGCGGCAGCTCATCGGCCTGCTCCGCCCCGCATGGAAACGGTTCTTCGACGGGCAGCCGCATCTGGTGTGGGAGTACCACGGCAGCGACGCAGGAGTGCGCATCCGGCTATGGGTACCCGGAACCATCCCGCCCAGCATCGTGGAGAAGGCCATCCACGCCGCGTGGCCCGGCGCGACCACCACCATCAGCCCCGCCACCCCGCCCATCCCCGCAGAGGCGAAGGTTGCGGGCGGGCGGCTCGTACTCGCCGCGCCCGAGCACTTCCCGCTCACCACCGACCATGACCACGACCCGGCCCGCTCACTGCTGGAGGCGATGAGCGGACTGCGCGAGGGCGAGCACGCCGTCGTACAGATCCTCGCCCGCCCGACCACTGGCCGCCGCCTGCGGCACGCCTACCGGGCCGCCGCCCACCTTCGCGGCGGAGGCAGCCGACACCACCTCGGCCGCCTCTTCGACGAGGTTCTTCAGCTGCCCGACAGCCGCTACCGCCACCGCACAGGCGAGCTCACCCGCGACTTCCCCGAGCGCGCCGAGCAGGTGCGCGCAATCCTGGCCAAGGCCGGCCAGCCGCGTTACACGGTCGCCATCCGCTACGCCGTCTCCACCAGTCGCGAGCCCGCTGCAGCCCCGCAACCATCCAATGTCCGTGCCGGTGCCACGACTTCTCCGGACCTGGTCCGCGGGTGGCTGCGAGGTCAAGCTCACACCTTGGCCGGCGTCTTCGCTCTCTACACAGGCAGCCACCAGTACCTGCGCCGAGCACGCCTCTGGCGGCCCGGCCGCGCGATCAGCTCGCGCCGCCTCGACGACGGCTGTCTGCTGTCGGTCGCCGAGCTGGCCGCGCTCGCCCACCTACCGTGGGACATCGACGCCCCCGGCGTCACCCGCGCCGGAGCCCGCCCCGTCGCCCCGTCACCGGCCATACCCCGCAACGCGGCCGGTGGTACCGCACGCATCCTGGGCGACGCCGACAGCGGCCCACAGCGCCCCGTCGCGCTACCGGTGCGGGACGGGCGGCACCACACCCACGTGCTCGGCGGCACCGGCGTCGGCAAATCAACCCTGCTGGCCAACCTCGTCCTGGCCGATGCGGCCGCAGGCCGGGGCGCCCTGGTCATCGACCCCAAGGGCGACCTGATCACCGACATCCTCAACCGTCTTCCGGCACGGGCCGTGGGAAAGACAGTCGTGTTCGACCCGCAAGATGCAGGGCCGCCGCCGTCGATCAACATCCTCGCCGGGCCTGATCCCGCCTTCGCGGTCGACTCCGTTGTCACCATCTTCCACCGCTGCTTCTCCACAGCCTGGGGACCACGCGTAGACGACCTGCTCCGCTCCACCTGCCTCACCCTCACCTCCGTCCTGGGCCGCAAGGCGGCCCTGGGCGAGGTGCCGAGGTTGCTAACAGATCAGGCATTCCGCGCGCAGATCATCACCAAGCTGGATGACGGGCTGCTGGGCGGGTTCTGGGACTCCTACGAAGCCCTCACCCCAGCCGGGCAGGCAACCGTCATCGGCCCGGTGATGAACAAGCTCCGCGCCGTCCTGCTCCGGCCGTTCGTGCGGCAGGCACTGGCCAGCCCGGACACCACCGTCCCCATCGGCAAGCTCCTCGATCAGGGAGGGCTCGTACTGGCTCGGCTACCCAAAGGGATCTTGGGCGACGATGCGGCCCGGCTGTTCGGCTCTATCCTGCTCGCCCACACCTGGCAGGCCGCCACCCGCCGCTCCAACCTCGCAGAGGCCGACCGGCTGGACGCCTCCCTCGTCATCGACGAGTGCCACAACTTCCTCAACCTGCCCGGCCACGTCAACGACGTCCTCGCCGAGGCGCGCGGCTACCGGCTCTCCCTGGTACTCGCCCATCAGCATCTCGACCAGCTACCGGCGGACCTGCGTGAAGCGCTGTCGGCTGACGCGCGGAACAAGGTGTACTTCAACGCCTCGCCCAAGGACGCGAACGACCTCAAGCACCACACCGCGCCCCTGCTCACTCCGCACGACCTCACCCACCTCGGCGCCTACCAAGCAGCCGCCCGACTCATCATCGGCGGACAGCAAACCTCCGCGTTCACCCTGCGCACCCGGCCCCTCCCCGCACCGATCGAAGGCCGGCAAGAAGCAGTCAGGCAGGCGTCCCGAGAGCAGTTCACTCAGCCCAGCCGTACCCCCCGGTCTCCCGTCCGCAGGGCCCGTCAGATCCGCGTCGAGCTGGACCTGCGCCCTGCCATCCACAGCCAGACGACTACGCGAGACGAGCAGCTCGACTGAGGCTTTCTCGGCCAGCCACTCCCCCGCCACCACAGCTCCACCAGCATCCATCTCAACCTTGGAGAACCGTCATGCCCATCACCCGCCGCCCGCTCGGCCTGCCCCGCTTCGACGCCGCCGCCATCGCCCACGCCGCAGCCCGCCTCACCCCACGCGACTACCAGGTCCTGGAGCACCTTCTTCACCACCGGGTCCTGACCACTCACCAACTGGAAAAACTGTTCTTCACCAAGCCGCAGCCCACCCGCCGCCGCCTGGGCATCCTGCGTAGCCTCGGCATGATCACCCCCTACCGGCCCTGGACGCCCACAGGCTCCTATCCACACCACTGGATACTCGGCCGGGCCGGAGCCGAACTCCTCGCGCTGCGCGACCAGACCACGATCAAGGAACTGGGCTATCACCCGGACCGGTCCATGAGCGTCGCGGTGTCATCGCTACGGGGTCACCAGGTCGGCGTCAACGACTTCTTCGTCAACCTCGCCCACCTGGCCCGCCACCGTCCCGACACCCAGCTGCGGGCCTGGCTGTCAGAGAAGCAGTGCGCCCAGATGTGGGGCGACCTGGCCCGGCCCGACGCCTACGGATGCTGGGCCGAGAACGGCCGCCAGATCGACTTCTTCCTCGAACACGACACCGGCAGCATGACCCTGGCCAAGGTCACCGGCAAGCTCGCCTCATACAGCGACCTCGCCGACACCACCCGCATCACCACCCCGGTGCTGTTCTGGCTGCCCAGCCGCACCCGCGAATCCAACCTCCGCAAGCTAATCATCACCACTGACCTGCCGATCGCCACCGCCGTACAGACCGAACTGGACGACGGCCCGGCCGGGCCCTGCTGGCTTCCCACCACCGCCACGGCCGGACAGGGAAGGATGCGGCTGGCCGACCTCGCCAACGGCTGGCCCCACCTCACCCTTGGCCAAGCCCCCGGACAATCCACCATGGCTGAAGACGGCGACGCATTCCTTGACCGCATCTTCGGCGCGGAGGAGCCGGGAAGGTGAAGGTCGCCGCGGCCGGCGCCGCTCTCCTGCTGCTCATCGTCTTGGCCTTCCTCGCAGCCGCCACCATCATCGTCACCGGCTCGGCAACACCCGGCGGCATGGCCTGCGCGATCACACCCGCGACGACGGCGAGCAGGACGGCGGGCGAGCCGGTCGCGGCGCCCCTGACCGCTACCAGCCTCGCCACCGCCATGACCTTGGACGGCGAGCAGCAGGCCAACGCCACGCTCATCGTCGAAGTCGCGATGGAACGCGGTCTGCCCGCGCGGGCGGCGGTGATCGCCGTCGCCACCGCCCTGCAGGAATCCCAGCTGCGGAACCTGCGCTACGGGCACCTCGATTCGCTGGGGTTGTTCCAGCAACGCCCCCTACAAGGTTGGGGGACGCGTGAGCAGATCCTTGATCCCCACTATGCGACCGGCACCTTCTACGACCATCTGGTCAAGGTGAAACGCTGGGAGCAGCTCCCGCTCCCCCGCGCCGCCCAGGCCGTGCAACGTTCCGGCTTCCCTGACGCCTACGCGCAATGGGAGGCACTCGCGCAACGCGTCGTAGATGCCTCGGCCGGGACGTGCGTCACGATCATTCCTGGCGAGCAGGTCGCCGCAGTCATCGCCTACGCCCACGCCCAGCTCGGCAAACCCTACGTCTGGGGAGCCGAAGGACCAGCGTCCTTCGACTGCAGCGGGCTGACCATGCGCGCCTTCCAAGCAGCCGGGATCTCCATCCCGCGCGTCGCCGCCGACCAATGGCGATGGGGACCCCCCATCCCGAGCGGGCAGGAACAGCCCGGCGACCTCGCCTTCTTCCGCATGGAACCAGACGGGCCCGGACACGTCGGCATCGTCCTCGGAGGCGGCCAGATGATCCACGCACCCAACAAGCGCACCGTCATCCAGATCGACACCTACCAGCGCAGTGACTTGATCGGGTTCACCCGCCCGGCCGCCCACGCACCCACCAGCCAGCCCGACCCGCGCTGACCATCCGTCACCCGACGCACCGGCCCCGGATGACGCGCCGTTCGGCATCCCGACACGGGGGCTGTTTGGAACGCCCTTACCGGCCGCCATACGGCCCGTACAGCGCCGCCAATGGGCCCTGCGGCACACCGTGACAGGGCCCAACCGGTGGTGACATGACGCCGCCACAAACGTGACCCGCCGGGTTGCCGACACCCCTATCCGCACGGTGAGCTGCGTGCTTCTTACCCAAAACCCCTGATTACTCAGGGCGACTTGACCGATACTGTTCGGGAAGATCTTGTTGTGGCACCAGGTGAAGGAGGCGCCCCCGTGCGCGCGATGCGGCTCGCCCCGTCCCAGCTCGTCGTCAGCCTGCCCGAGGATCTCAACCACCCGATCAAGATCCGAGCCAAGCACAAGGTCGCCGGCATGCTCCTGCTCGACCGAGATCATGCCAGCCGCCTCGACCGAGGCTGGAACGTGCCCGGCGTCTACATCCTGCTGGACCGCCCCGACGCGAAGGGCCGGTGGGGCGCCTACGTCGGCAAGGCCACCAACCCGGGCCTGCGTCACCGAGTCCTGCAGCAGCTCAAAGACCGCGACCACTGGTACAGAGCCCTGCTCATCCGCTACGAATCCAACGACGACGAAACGCTGAACAGCGCCGAAGCCGGATGGCTCGAAGGCGAGCTCTACAACTGCCTTGAAAGCTCCAGACTGGTCGACCTCCACAACCGAAGCAGACCCCAAGACCCCACCCTGACCGAGGACGACGAAGCCAGCCTCTTCGACTACCTGCTCCCCATCGAATCGGTGCTCCACTTCATCGGCCACACCCTCACCCCCCGAGCATCCGATGCTCTCGACGGTGATGGCCCTTTCACAAGGAGGATCGAATCCAAGGCCGAGCCTGGCTCAGACAAGCCCAAACCATACGTAAGCATCTTCGGATATGGCCCCAACCCGTATCTTCTCCAGAACCCAACCATGGAAGAGGCAATGGCAAGGTTCGCGCTGATCTTGGCAGGAAAGCGCCCCATATCGCGCTGACGCCGCCACACACCCTCTTGTGAGCCGGTGGTGAAGGAGGTGTGCCCCGGCCAGCACACTGGACTTGTGCTGGACGGGGCATACCTCCTACATCACCGGCTCAGCTACCGCCATACTCCTCCTCGTTGTGCCCGTACTCGTCCACGTCACCGCTGGACTCTCCGCCGAAGATCCGGCAGGCGAGCTCCTCCTCGGCCGTGAGGATCACCGCCGACAGCTCGGGAACGCCGGTGGCCAGCGCCTTGTACAGGCGGTGCCAGCCGTCGATGATCAGCATGCCGCCGTTCGGGACGGTGGCCACGATCAACGGCTCGGACAGATCTACGTGGGCGGCGTGCTCGGTGCTGATGGCGATCAGCCGGAGCATGCCCGCCCATTCCCTGGGATCGATCCGGCCCTGCGGGGTGCGGGCGCGGGTGAGCTTCTTGGCGGTGGTGATGTCCCACCTCCATGCCATCATCTGGAAGAACTCCACCCGCGAGCTATCCGGGTGGCGCGTGCCGGGACGGCTCGTGGCTGGCGGCTCGGGCGCGCTGGAGGGATTGCCTGTGGCAGTGCTGTTGCTCATGCCTTCGCCTCCTGCGCCGAGCTGCTGCTGGGGGCCTCTGCTGGGGAGGCCGGCTGGAGTGTCTTCGCCTGGGCCAGGAAGGTTCGAGCCGCGTCTTGCCGGATGAGGGCCAAGGCCCGCTCGAAGTGGGCCAGGGCGAGTTCGTGCTCGCAGTGCAGTCCGAGGATGCGGCAGCTCGTAGCGGTGTCGAGCGCGCTGGCGTCGTCGTCCAGGTAGGGGCTGATCCAGGAGACGAACCTGGCCACCGTCTCCTCCGAGGCCAGGCCCCGGCCGCCTCGGGCGTGCCGGATGTGCCGGTCGACCAGCAGCCACCACCCGGCGAGCGTCTGGGCATGCAGGATGTCGTAGAGCACCTCCGCACTCAGCCGCTCGCCCCGGCTCAGCCGCCGTCCGATGGTGTCGGCGTTGTGCTGCCGCATCTGGCGGGCCTGCTCGGTGATCGCCTCCACCGACACCGGCTCGCTTGGGTTGAGCACGGAGGTGGCGGCAGTGCCAGTCTTGGGTGCAGGAGCCGGTGCATCGGGGTGTTGTGGGTTCCGCATGGGACTGTCCTTTCGTGACGTGGTGGGGTCCGCACCGGGGCGCGCTGGCGCGGGGTGTTGGTCGTTCATGACGCGTCCGCCGACGCTGGGGGCATCACCGGGGACGCTGCTGAATCGTCGGCGTGGCGGTGGTTCACGGGTGCGCCCGGAGCCGGGATGTCGGCTTGGTCGCCGGACTCGGTGGCGAGGTAGTGAGTCAGGATCTGACCGCTGGCGTTGAGGAAGTCGCGGGCGGCGATGCGTGAGGCGTGGGCGAGCGCGTGCTCGAACAGCGTTCCGGGCCGCCCGGCCGGTGCCTCGTTCGTGAGGTAGTGGCGTGCCCAGGAACGCACCCGCCGCACCGCGTGATCACAGGCCAGCCTCTTGACCGTGATCTGCACGTCCACCAGATCCCACCAGCCGCGCGATGATCTGGTGTGCTCGGCGGCGAACAACTGCTCGCCCGACAGCCAACGTCCGTTCTGCAGGGCGGCAACCGCCTCGGCCGCCGCCGCGTAATGCGCGTGACGTGCGGCGGTGATCTTCTCGAACGTCAGCTCGTCCAGCGAGCATTGCGTCTGCCCGGCCCAGACATTGGTAGTGCCCGAGGTCGGGGCGGCGGTGGGCGGCCCGTCATCCGGGAGCGGGGGGCGCGGCCGGTACCGGTCATTCATCGCATGCGTTCCTTTCGTCGGGTGACATGGATAGGTGCGGGATGAGGGTCATGAGGTAGCCCGCTGGTCCGGCGCTCCGCCCTTGCCACTGCAGGCAGAGGGCGGGCGAGACCATGCGGACAGCGGGTGTCAGCCGCACTGTCACAGCAGGTACTCCTTGGCCGAAGCCCCAGACTCCGCAACGGCGGGCGTTGCTGCATGAGTGGCGGGGCCGTCAGCCGGGTGGGCGTCTCGTGCGGGCGGTGGGGTGAGTGCGTCGGCGAGATTCTGGGTGGCGTCCAGGAAGGCACGCGCGCCGCCTCGGCGGGACTCGGCCATCGCCAGGGCGAACAACCCGCCGTTGGTCAGCGGGCGAGCGTTGATCAGCAGGTCCTGTGCACGTTGCCGGACGATCTCCAGCGCGGTCGCGCCGTCGACGGTCTCCTCGCGGCCGTGGGTGAGGTCGGCGACCTGCTGCCACCACGACATCCGCTGGTAGGCGTAGGCGATACGGCCCAGGTCCTTGTCGCGCAACGTGCCTTCGTCGTCGAGGGAGGCGATGCGGTTGAGGGCCTCGCCGAGCTCATGCCGGGTGAGACAGGCGTTGTGCAGGACTAGGTCTTCGAGTCGTCCCATCATGAACTCCTTGAATCGCGGTTGATGGGTTCTGAGAGCGGGCGTCCGATCCTGCGTAGCCCGGGGCACGGGGACGCAGGGCCGTGGTTCTGGCGGCGGTTCCGGTACGGCCCCGCGCTGCGGGCCGTACCGGAACCGTCGCTGTCAGGCGGTGGCCAGGAGGCGGAATGCGCGGGCCTTGATCTTGGCGTTGTCGTGGTCATCGAGCAGGGCACGCTCCGCGCGCACCGTGGCTACATCGCGGCTGCCGAACACCGGGCTCTTGTGGTCCAGCCGCTCGGTCACCGCGTTGTAGGCGGCCCAGCGGGTGTTACGGATCGGCTCCTGGGTGGGGGCCTGCGCGAACAGGTACTCCAGCTCGCGCATGGTCAGGTCGTGATTGCGCTTGGCCAGCTCCTTGGCGTCGGCGGGGAGTGGGTGGAGCCGGGTGGCGAACTGACGGAACTCCTTGACGTCCATCGGGACCGCGAGCAGCTTCTCGGCCTCGGCGGCGAACGCCTCACCGTGCTTCCACGTGAGTTTCAGCGCCTCGCGCGCCTCGGCGATGCGTCCGGCCACGTTGCCGGTATGCCGGACGGTGAACTTCGATGCGTGGTTGGCCAGCGCTGCCCGTTCGGTGTTGGCGCACACCACCCGTACCGGGGTCGCGACCGTTGTGAACGCGCCCCACCCGTCATGCCGGGAGAACGCCGCCATGTAGAGGTCGATCTGGTCGAACCCGCCGACCATGAGCGGCTCGGGCAGGCGCATGGTGACGAACACGCGCCGCCCGTTGTTCAGCGATCCGCCGGTGTCGAAGATCGCCCCTGACTCATCTACGAGAGTCTGGAGAAAGTCGGTGACGTCCTCGTTCTGCAGGACCTGATACTCCTTACCGACGCGGCCGAGCCGTTCCGGTCGGCCGGTGACCGGGTTGGTACGGACGACCAGGAAGTCCTCGTCCGTGACGACCGGCTGGCCGGTGACGGGGTCGGTGACCTGACCGACCGGCACCTTGCGCACGTTCCACCCGGCGAGCTGGGCGTGGGACAGGAGCTCCTCGGCGGTCATCGGGCCGGGCGCGGTGTAGCCGAGCCCGTGCCAGCCGGGCTTGCCTGCGGCGGCGAATCCGGCCGAACCGTCGGCGAAGATCTCGATCTCGTGAGCCATGACAGTGCCTTTCTGATGTGAGGTTCTGATGTGCGGGCACGCGGAACAGACGCGATGCCGCGATGGGTGTTGTCAGTGGGGGTCCCGCCCCGGCCCCGTGCGGGCCGGTGTGCCGGTGATCAGTGGGTGAGGGACGTTGGTCCGGCGCGGGGCCGGGGCCGTGCTCGGGCGCGTTGCGGGCCGGTGCGGGCGGTCCGGTAGGGGTGTGTCCCGCCCGCACGGGGCCGAGGTGGGCGGGCTGGTAAGGGCGGCCCGCCCAACCTCGGGCTTCAGGCCGCGTCGTCGTTCACGTCGGTGTCGGTGTCGGTGTCGTGGGTGTAGGCGGGTGCGGCGAGGGTGGGCTTGGCGGTGGGGGCGAGGCCGAACCGGCGGGGCCGCTCACATGTCAGCACCGCCTCGCCGAGGCTGACCAGCCGGTCCAGGGCGTTGGCCACCGCACCGGACGAACGGTTGATGACCTTCCCGATCTCGTAGGGGGTGAAGTCCTTGTCGGGGAACTCGCTCAGGTGTGCGTACACCAGGTCCCGCAACGCACCCGGCCGAACCGCGTCCCCCGCGCCCGCGCCGCCACCGGCCCCCGGACGGGACGCCGACACCGGACGGGCCGGGGCGGCGGTGCCGGTCAGCGCCGCCCGCGCGTTGCGGTGTGCCGAGGCGACCTTGGTCATTGCCATTTCCAGGCACCCCAACGCCATCACGGCGTTGCCCTCCTCGTTCGCCGAAATCACCCCGCCGAACAGGTTGACCAGTTCCGCCAGTTCCGCCCGTGCCCGCGCCCACGCCGGGTCATCCGCCACAGGCTCGCGCGCGTCGAGGTCGCCGTCCGTCCCGTCCGGATCCTCCCCGGGCGCCTCATCGGCGATCAGGTCCTCCTCACCGATCGGTTCATCCGCCGATGCCGGATCAGCCGAATCGATCACGACCGAAAGCTCCTCTTCCGGCTCGGGCACCGCGCCAACATCCGGGATGTCGGCATCCGTGCCGGGTGCGGCGATCGCCTCGGGCTCGGCGTCCGGCGTCTCAGGGGCCGGGGCGGGCGCGTCGGCGGCACCGGTCGGCTCCGCGTCGGCGTCGGTGGCCGTAGCGGCGTCGGCGTCGGCGTCGGAGATGATCGGAAACCACCGGTCAGCCGCCCGCCCGCGCCCACCCTCGCTCACGCCCGGCTCACGCCGCGCCCGGCCGTCCGCCTCGAACTGGTTGAGGATCTTGCCCGCCGCCATCCGGCTCAGACCCGCCGCCGCCCCGATCGCAGTGGCCGACCCGCCCGGCTCGGCGTTCAGCGCCGCCCACACCGCCATTTCGCGCCCGTCGGCGTCCGTCGCGGGGTCAGCGTCCGGGGCGGCGGTCGCGGGGCTGTCAGGGGCCGTCAGGGGCGCGGTAGCAACCGTTCCGATAACGGCGACTTCCGCACCAGCGGCGACGGTTTCGGTAGCAGTCATTTCCGGGGTGTGAATAGCCATTGCGTGATGCCCTTTCCGGTCGAATTCCCGACCCCGTCCGGGCCGGTGTTTTTCGTTTGCGTCACGACCATCCCTCGCCAATAACCCGGATGGCAAGCCGATCCGGCATCAAATAATGTCACCGCGACGGCTGGAGAGGCTGACCTAACAAAACAAGCGCTGATCTGCGAAAACATCTTGCGAGAAGGTCGCCGGATCGACTTGACATTCCGGGCCGGCCCGACTCTTCACACAACAAGAAGACGACGGCGAACGATGCCGTATTACCCGAATAACCGCACGAAAGAATCTGCGAGATGAACACGAATCCCGGTTGACATCAGTACGGAAACGAGCGTCCATGGAATTAGGCGGGAAACGCCGCTAGAACACCGCCCCGGAATAACGCCGGGCCACAGGAAAGGGCACACCACAGATGACGCACACCGACCTCGGAACTGGCAACGGGAACGGCACCGCCGCCCGCCGCACCGTCGAACCCGCGCACGCCCGCGCCCTCGCCGACCATGGCCCCGGATGGGCGATCATGTGGGACGACCGCCACGATAACCCCGTCATCGCCCGCCCGGAACGCGGGGACGACGGCACCCTGCTGGAAATCTGTGCCTACGAGCACATGTTCGGCCTCGGCGGGGATTGCGACACCTGCGACGACGCCCACACCTGTGAGGCATGCATGCCGGGCGGGCAACCCGACTTCGAGGCGATCGCCGCCCACATGACCGACATCCTCGGCGACTACTACCTCAGCCGCGCCGACATCGCCGCGTACATGCCCCTCACGCTGCCCTACACCCGCGCCCTGCGGGCCTACGGCTACCAGCGCCACCTTCAGGGCAGCCGCCGCCCCGGCAGCCGCTCCCCCCGTATCTATGACACCTACAGTCAGGAGTACCGTTCGCCTGAAGGCCACCGTGTCGAGGTGAACATCCCGCTGACCGCGCCCGACCCCGCCCACGGGGACGCGCCCGCGCCGCCGCTCACGATCCGATGGATCTACCTCGGCCGCATCGCCTCCGGCGGCACCTACCCGCGCACGGATCTCCGCGCCGACATCCCGCCCGCTGACGTGGCCGCGATGATCGCCACGCACGTGGACATCCACCCGCCCGCCGTTCCGGATTCCGTCCCGGACGCCACCGCAGGCGGCGCGGACGGGCCTGACAGCGCCGCCACACCCGCCCGCGTCTAACCCCTACCCCCGGCAACGCAACCGGCCCCGGCACCACCCTGCGGCGGTACCGGGGCCGCGCGTTTGCCCCAGCCGCTCAGCCCACGTCGAAGAACCCGTGCCCGGTCGCGTCATCCAACGCCGCCAATCCCAAACACCCCACCCCGCACGGTTGCCGCGCCCGCGTCGCACCCGCCACACGCCCGCGCCGGGTCGGCCGGACAGAAGATGTCGATCATGCCGTCAGGCAACGCGGACGGGTCCGCCACAGAGCGGGCCCGGTTCAATATCACCGACGAAGGCACTGCTCCCCGCACAGGACGAGGTCACCGCGAGGCCGGCCCGCGGCCAGGCCGCTGGCCGGCAACTGCTGATGGAAGAAGGGTAGGGCGGGGCGCAGAAGCGGAACGAGAGAAGACAAAATGATGGTGCAGGCACCCGCGAGAACGCGCGCACACATATTCAATGGAGTCGTCTATAGGCGATTCGGGGCGGCCAGCGCAACAGCCGAGACCCGCATGACGTGAGCGCACGGCACACCATTGGATGTCGCGCTCTCAGCGGCAACACCGGACGCGACAACAAAACGCGACACCGGATGCGACACCGAACAACGTCCAGTTTTTGAGTCCGCAACAGTGAACGCGACACCCACACTTCCAGGCTCACTCTTGCGCTCGGCGGTGGGTTCGCCTCGCCCCTTACGCGAGGCGAACCCACAGGGCCGCCGCCAGGGCCGCCAGTGCACCCCTCCGTGCCGGAGGGGCGGACCGGTATCAACACCCACCTGCACCCCAGGTGTCAAGCCCGCCCCGCACCCACGGCCGGACGCGGCCCGCAACCTATGCCGCGATGCCGCCAGCCAACTTCGGGGGCCTGGACCGGACACGGCGATGACGACGTCGAGCACCTTCCTCCGGCCCGGCTCGGCGGGCCGGAGGAGTCGATTCCCCCGCTCGCGGGTCTGGCCGTGACCGGTCACGCCGCCGACCCCATGGCCACCATCCACCCTGCCGCCGCGCCACCCGCGCCCCATCAGCGCCCGCGACCGCCCACGTGCCCGTCACCGACCGCTCCGCCGCCATCACGCCCAACGGCGGCGCATCGGCCGTCCACGGACCGCTCATCCCCGCAGCGACCCCACCACCCACACTGTCCGCACCCGCCTCCGCGCCGGGTGCGGACGCCGAGGCCAACAGCGGCGGCACGCTAGAGGGTGCTCCGTTGAGCAACTCGGCCAATCTCGCCAGGGGGCAGACCCCAAGCACTCGGTGCTCGACCAGGCCAGCGAGCTGCGATCCTGACTCGACAACCGGCTGGGCCGGGATCGGCGGCAAGGCATGCCGCAGTGCCTGCGGCCCGGTGGCACTGATCATCACCTGCTTGCCGCGCAGCGCCAGCCACCGGTAGCCCACCACCAGGAAGGCCCAGTCAGGCCAGCCCCGGCGTAGCGCGGCGAGTGCATGCCGCGCCCACGGCTCCTGCCCGTAAGCGGACACTTGGTCCGCCTTCGACCTCAACTCCTCTCCCGCAGCGCCGCGGAAGGGTCCAGCCCGACACCCCTCCTGACGGCTAGAACCGGGTCTAGCGGCCGATGGCAGTCCCAGAACGCCACTCGGCTCCTCCACCCGGTCACCTGTCACGTCATCCGAGGAGGGTCCGGCAGCCCCTCCATCAGGGAGAGCTCCGCCCACACCGCGTGCCCGGTCGCCGCATTACCCGCCACCCCGGTGCGGTCCGCCAACTCTGCCACCGCGGCCAGCCCCCGGCCGTCCTCGGCAGTCTCCGGTATCGAGCCAGGCGTCTGAGAAAAGTCCGGGACCGGGCCGCCACCCAGGTCATAGACCACGATCCGCACCGACTCCGCCCCGCGCAGCACCTCGACCACGAAGAACCCCCACTCTCGACCCGAGAAGGAGTGCCGCAGCGCATTGCTGACCAGCTCGGCCGTCACCCACCGAGCATCGTCGGCCCGCCCGGTGTCGGCCAGGAGCTGCCCGACCCTCCGGCGGGCGGCAGCCGACTGATCCGCCCTCCCGGCGAACGCCCGCCGCCAGGCCACCCCGGCCCACAACCGCGAGGAATGGAACGTCGACATCACCAGCCCCGGCGCCAGATCCGGGAACTCCTCCATCAACGACGGCTGCTGACAGCCTCGCGGAATGAGGGCGTCGACCGCCTCGCCCGAGATCGCGTGCTGCGTGAGCTTGTCCATGCGGAGCTATCCCTTCCGGTCACGCCCCCGGCCGATCCAGGAGCGGCCAGCACGATCATCCACCTCGCCGCCCGTATCACACCCCCAACCCCACCACACCTGCACCGCACCCCCGACCTGCGGCAACACCGGTACTCCCGCCGCCCACACCCGGCGGACCACTCGGCGATCACCCCACGTCCAGACTGGAGCCCCTCCACCAAGCCCACCTACCGTCCCCCAACCCGAAACCCAACGGGCCCGCCACGCGCAACCGCACGCAAACGCGAAGGGACACCAGGCCATGTCCGGCACCGGATACCAAACCCTGCTCGACTGCCGACGCCGCAGCCGCTACCTACGCCAGCACGGCTTCACCACCGACCAGATCGCCGTCATCCTCGGCCTGGACCACCCCGCCACCCCACTACGCCTCTACCGATATGCCGCCGGGCTCACCGCAGCACAGACGGTCGACGCCTTCCATCGCCTCGCCCGCACCGACGGCACAGGACTGCGCGAGTCTCGCCTGTATGACTACGAGAACTGGCCACAAGCGGGCCGGCGCCCCTCGGTCTTCACCTTGCGCCTGCTGGCCCGCATCTACGGCACTCGCCCCGCGCACCTCATCACGAGCGACGCTCTGGTCACCTACTCGCAGCGCGACCAGCACATCATCCGCCACCTCGGGTGCATCGACAGCTCCCGAGACACGCCTAGCGGATGAGCCGTTCGTGCATCTGCCGAGCCTGCGCGCTCGGCACCGCGTCGATCTCCGCCATCCGTTCCTTCAACAGCTCAAACGTCCGCTGAACCGCGTGCAGGCGCCCCAGCTCACCCTGGATCGACATCAGCAGGCACCACAGCACCTCGCTGTGTGGATCGACACGCTCCACTGCCAGCCGTAGTACGTCCACCGCTCGGTCCGGGTCCTCCGTCCGCGCCAGTTCGGCGAAGCGCTCGGCAGCGTTCACCGCCTGCCGCTGTGCCGCTTGCCGCAGTGGAAGCACCCAAAGATCATCACGTCCAGCCAGCAACGGCCCCCGATACAGGGCCAGCATCTCCTGCAGGGCAGCCAGTCGGGCGGCCCTCCCCTCCACGGTGCCCGTTCGGACGAAGGCGGACTCGAACCGCCACAAGTCCACATCGAAGTAGGCGGCCGCCAGTTGCCTCTGCTGTCTTACCTTCACCACGAACTTCACGCCGACCCCCAGGCCGGATGCCTGCCGCATCACCTGGTTGAGCTGCCGAACCGCCGACTCCAGCAGGCGACCGCCACGATCATCGTCGCCAGGCCACAGCGTGTCGATGATGCCCTGCGTCGACATGCCTTCCCGCGTGGCCGACAGCAACGCGAACAAATCAGAGGCCTCTGCCCGGCCGAAGGAGAGCTCCGAGTCACCGTACGACAGCCGCAGTGCTCCCAGCACTTCGGCCTTCGCCTTTCCACGGGCCGCGACGAACTGCGATGCCACCAGCGCCGCGGAGGAAGAAGCTGCCGGCGCCTCGGTCGCTGAAATGCCCGTCTCACCTGCGTCTTTCTTGGCCTTGCCCGACCGAGGCGCATCGACATCGGCCTCTTCTACAGCCTTCTCTTCCGTTTGCCCGATGCGGAAACCTCCGACGACGAACCCCGCCACGGCCGCGTCGATCTCCGGTGCCGTCACATCGGCAGCAGCCACCATGTCGTGGCCTTGCCCGCTCTCAAGGGGGTGCGCAGTAGACCCAGCCTGGGAGGCCGGAAGCGCGGTACCCGGTCGAAGTCGTCGACGGATGATCAGCGCGGCTCCCAGCAGCATGACCAGCAGCCCGAACGCCAGCGCGGTTCCAAGTGGTCGCCTCACCTCAGATGTGGTGCCGGCAGGGTTGGCCGATACATCTTCTGCACCGCCGCCCGCTGCAGGCAAGAGAGGCGATCGTGACACCGAGGGCGATGGGGAGGGCAGCGGCGGAGTACCTGGCTTCATTCGCGCGTGACGCCGATGCGAAGGCGCGCGGTTGTCCTGATCGTGCCTGCGATGAACTCGCCTGATGGTGTCATTTCGGCTCGGAACAGGCTTCGACGGACGATCTGGCCGTGGGACCGTCTCCCGCCGCTTGCGCGGCTCGTCTCTGCCCGGCTCGTCTGCTCCGTGTTGCCTGCTCGGCACAGGCGCAGGTACGGGCACAGGCGTTGGCCGGGGACGCTTCTTTCTGGAGGGCGAGCTCTTCGGTATGGATTGCGCCTGTGGCCCCGGTGCTGGTGCTGGTGCCGTCAATCTTGGTACCCGCTGAGTCTCGGCCATCCGCCTTCCGAGATCGACTGGCCGACCCTCCGCCAGATCCCCGCGGACCAACGCGCACAGCTTCTCGACGTCGAACATCTGGCGTGCCTGCTCGGAGACATATTCGGTCGGACAAGCGGGATCTGCATGGGCCAAGGCCATGCTTGGTTCACTCAGCAATTCAAACGTCAATGCACCCGCGATAATAATTCGACCCAAAAGCTCGGAAGCCTCGCTCTTCCGGTCATTTGTAAGGCATTCCCGAATCACCAGATTCCTCCAGAGGGGTTTGTCTACGTCAAGGATGTACCACCACACCCCTCGCATGACGACAAGGAAACGGAATGCGCATCACAAAGACTTGAAGCCGCGCCGAACCCCGCGCTCGTCGGCTCTTATTCCAGTACCCCGACGCTCAGCCCTACAGCATGACCTGCGAGCCGATGAGCACGCCGCAGGCAAGGTGATCGCACTGCTAATCTGCACCGACCTTCAGGGCACGCCATACGCTTTCGAGGTCACTTATCTGAAGCACCTCGGCAAGCGCATAATAGGAGGGGAGATAGCGTGGGGCGCGCATATGCGCTACGCACAACGGTGGAAGGGAACACCTCCTTGAGTTGAAGGTGCCGCCTGCGCCACCGGGCAGGACGCCTCGGCGACCGAGCAGCCGGAGTCGTCAAATGCCCTTAGTACACGAGGGCTGTACCGCGTCATCGCCGTCAGGCATGCGCTGCCAGGCGCTAGAACCGCCGCCCTCGCCATCAAGAGAGCGACGTACGCAGGTTGTTGCCCGTCTCGGGTTCCATAACCTGGCCACCACGGCCTGGACGTCCTGCAGGGGCTAACCTCTCCCCGTTCTCGCCAGCCGGCGGGAACTGGGAAACCGCCGTAGCATCTGGCACTATCGACCGTTGCGGGGTAAGCGCACGCGCGATCTCCGACTCAACCGTTCAACAGGTCGGTCCAGGCGTGCAAGCCCTTTCAGAAGAGGAAGATTGCACCCGTCTTAGCGTAAAGCTCACAAACATTGGGAAAGGTCTTCTGCCAGCTGATTGACCGATCTTGCCACATGCCATTCATCGTCGCCGTGACCGAGCCTTGCCCCTCGGGGCACCGACGGGGCGGACGGCTGGGGAGACGGTCGAAGTCTCCGTCGACGGCATCGATGGAGGCACATGCAGCCTCGCCGTACGGGTGCCCCTGCGTCGGATTCGGACATTGCACGTAGACGGCCCTCATCGTGGTGCCTCCATGGGCCGTAATGGAGAGGAAGACCGCGTTCGGCCGGGCAGCACCGTAGGCCGGGATGGCTGCGAGGACGAGACCAGCACAAAGACCGACATTGGCGGCCAGCAGAGGCAGGCGCATCGACGCTCCAAACACTCGGCGACTTAAAGTAGTTGTAAGGCTACAGTAAGTGCTTGCATCGAGTCTGGTATCTACTGGGTAAGCCTCGCGAGACTGAATCGCTTCTCCTTCGACGAGGGGCGTCCGCGAAGCCGACCCATCCACCTCACCCCTCCCCGAATCCGTCGCCCAGGGGGTGTCCTGGCGAGACACGGCCGCTCGCAGACACACCCAAGATCAGCTCGACGATCACTGGCGAAGCGACCCGACAGAGACGCAGCGACGCGCACGAGATGGCAGCGTCACGGGTCCTCAATGGACGGCCAAAGCCGAGCGGATGTCCACGGAGTCGCAGCTACGCTACGCTCCGTAACGATCAAGAGCATCGGAGATCAAGGACATGCCTGACATCGGCCCGCGAGTGCGTGGCGTTCGCATCCGGACTCTGCTTCTAGGAGGCGGAGCTGCTGCCGTAATAACCGCCGCGATAGCGCTGAGCGGCGCCGGAACAGCCCACCCCAACGACCAGCGAGGCTCTGCACCTCAAGCCGTGGACGCTCGGCCAGCCGTCGCCGGCCACGATGCCGCCAGGCCGGCTCCGCTAGAGCACAAGGCCAGCGCCTCATCCGCTCTCCGCGCACCGGTGTCACTCGCCCTCCCCCACAAAACTTCCGACCGAGATGAGAGGACGAGCAGCGCCAAGGAGAGGAGCACGGCCAGAACCCGTGCACACTTGCCTGAGCCGCACCGTCGCCACGGGCTTCCGCACTCAACAGCGACAGCCGGTCCCGCAGCCGACCGCCACCCATCGAGGCCGAGCAGCCAGGCAAAACGCGTAGCGGGCGACCCACGCCCACCCTCATGGGACCTGTCCAGTTGGGGTATCAGCCCATCGATGATCGGCACGAGATGCGACGAGTTGTTCCCACCTCGCGCACGCGAGTACCGGCTACGCAATATCGCATGCCACCACGTCTTCAACTGATTCACCGAGGACATTCCGCTTGATCGCCTCACAGCAGTAATCGTTCCTCTATTCCATGAGCGCACGGTGCCAAGCAGCACGCGCCAGGCCTGAGGCGGGTGGGGCGGGTCGGCCAGCAACGACGGTCCGGCGGTGCGGCAGCCGAGGCGGCTGTCAGCATGCCGGGACCGCGGTGAGGCGTGCGCAACGGCACCGCCGCGTTCAGCTTGCGTCGTCAGCAGGCTGGGGCCGACCTTGCAGACTCGTCTCGGCGACCTTCGCCCCGCGGAAGAGCTGGACGGCCTGCAGCATCTCGGCCTGGAGCGAGCGGGCGCTGATCGAGCTGGTCGGCACGCCTGAGGTGTCGTGCTTGGTCGTGACGGTGTTCTGGGCTGAGTGGGCGTCGGCCAGGGGTGCCTCGGGAGCGAACAGGTGGCGGCGAACCTTCGCGAAGGCCGCTTCTACCTGTGGCAATTTGAGTCGTGCCTCGCTCGATGAGTCTGGCGACCATGGCGGACCGCGGGTGATCCGGAGACTGCTGTAGGGAGGCGGCGTCGGCGGTTATCGGACAACGCTACTTTCGCTCATCGACGGGGTCAGGCGGCCGGCGAGTACGGCAGGCGGTCATGGCAGTTCGCGGGGCTGTTCTTGAGGCATGTCGTACTGCTCGTGCATGTGCTGGTCGTACTCGGCGTGCGGGCCAAGCCCCATCTGAGCGCGCCGCTGGTCCAGATGCTCGGCGTCCTCAATGGGACGCGGCTGCAGTCGTCCGTCAGGTTCGTGATATTGCGTGCCGTACAGCTGCGGGCGCCCCTCGGCGACATAGACCCGGTCGGTCAGATACGCGACATCGGGGAGCGCGGCCTGCCCGGCTGCGGCAGCAGCCTGCAGCAGTTCCAGGCAGCGGCGTTGGAAGACGACGTCGTGGTCAGCGTGCTGCGCGAGTAGCCAGGCAGCCTTGCTGGCGTCGTCGCCGACGAGATCGCGGCCCGGCCAGCCATGTTCAGCAATGACGTCCTTCAGGAAGCGAGTGTTGTCGTGGTCGACCTGCTCCCATTCCTGCCAGGCCTGTTCGGTCATCGGCTGCCCGAGGGGAGTGGCCGTACGGACGGCTTGATCGCGTTCCATGCGCCGCAGCAGCTCGTCGCGGAGCGCAAGGTTCATGCGGACCTCCTCTTGGGCAGGGCGGCCGTCAGACATCGAGCGCGACCTGCTCGACCTCAGCCATGCGGGATGCCTTGCCGAGTAGGGGTACCCCGGCGAGGCGGGTCAGTTCCTCCATTGTGGGGGAAGTAGTGCTGGGCAGGTCCTCGATCAGTGAGGGCAGCAACAGGGCTGCCCCGACCGCGTCCCAGAGGGCGCGGTGCGGGCGGCTGGCGGGGACGAGCTGGTGGACTTGGGCGTTGAGGGCATACTTCTCCAGCAGCCGGACCAGATTCCAGCGTCGGCTCGCAGGGTGACCGTGACGGTAAAGCTGGGCGGTATCGATCAAGGCCGATGGCTGGGCTTCGGGCACGAGACGGCGCAGCAGCCGCCAGTCCACGCCGATGTTGTGCCCGACGATGATCCGCGCGTCGAGACGATCAACGATCTCAGCACGGATGTCGTCCAAGGCGGGCGCGGTGAACAGGATGTCGCCAGTGAGTTCCCGGGCGATCCATGGGCGGGGCGCGACCATGCGGCCCGGGTTGACCGTGGTGTCCCAGGCAGCGGTCATGTCCGGGAAGCCGCCGTCCAGCGGGACGATCGCGATCTCCAGGATCTGCTCGCGGTCACGATCCTGGCCGCCGGTGCCTTCCAGGTCGAGGGCCACAAGCGGCGCGGTGGTCCAAGGCTGACGCGTCACGTCTCCTCCAAAGAGGTCGGGCGGGGGTACACAGTTGTGGCGAGCAGGTTCCGCAGGCGCTGCTCGGCGTGCTCCACCCTCTCGACGAGGGCTTTGAGATGGACGTCCGGGATGCTCCCGGTACCGAGCGCCGCGGCGGCGATCACGGCGACGAGGTCCTCGTGCTGCTGGCCTGTCATGCGGGAGCGCATCGCCGGGTTGGCGAGGACATCGCGGGCGGCGTAGGCATCGGTGGAGGCGACGTCGATGACGGCGGCGGCCAGCTGGGCGCCGCTCGGCTGGCCTTGGTTAGCCGTCACGTCAAGAGCGGTCAAGGCGAGGCGAGCCCGGAACGCCGCTGTGGTCGGCTCCTGGGCGGCGACCAGGCTGTACGTCTGCGCGAGCACGTGCTCGACCTCGTCCTGCGAGGTGGCTGTGGTGCCGGGGCGGATGGCGATGCGCAGGAGCGACGCCACGACCGTCTCCCATGGCTCGGCTGGCACCGTGGAGTCGATCAGCGCGGTCGCCTCCGCCGGGCGTCCCTGCTCCAGCAGGGCCATGATCTTGAGCTGGCGGCCGTCGAGCAGCCGGTCACCGATACCACGGTGGGATGCCATCGCGTCGGCGGCCTCACTCCAGCGGCCCTGTTGGGCCAGGGCGCGGGCCCCGTCGATGAGCAGCGCGACCCACAGCTCCGTGCACACCGCACCGTGGTCGTCGTGGGTGCGGGTCAGGGGCGACAGGTCGACGTCATGTCCATGGATCACAGTAGCGGCGCGCTGCTGGGCCGCACGGTAGAGCTGATCGAGCAGCTCGTAGGCGCCTTCGCCGTCGCCTTCGCGAATCAGTAGCCGGCCGAGGTTGATCAGCGGCATCAGCGACATGACGGCGATCTCCCGGTCGAGATTCCCAGCCTCGGCGAATACCCGGTGCTGCCTCCAGCACAGATCGGCAGCCATCTCGGGCAGGGCGGCGTCGGAGGCGATGAGCGCGGAGATGTTGAGGACCCCGCAGGCGCGGGCCACCAGGTCATGGCGGCCAGCGCCTGCGGGTTCGATGCTCAGCGAGGTGAGATCGGCGATGCGCTCCGCCAACGGCTTGCCGGGCGGTTTGGTGCGGCAGACCAGCGGGATACGGGCGGCGATCGCCGGGTTCATCACGACGCTGACTCCTCCCTACGGCCAGTCGACTACGAGGCGGCTGGCCGGCTTGTCGATGATGAAGCGCGGATCGGCGGCCTTGAGCAGGTCACGGTTGTCGCTGGTGGCCATGCGGAAGCCGGGGGCGGGGGCGCGGTTGCCGTAGTCGCGGTCCCATTCCTCGATCGCAGTGGCGACCTGCTCGGCCAGGGCTGTGGCGCGTGGGCCGTGGCCGATGACGCCGATCTGCCAGAAGCGTCCTTCGCCGTCCTCGCCTTCGCGGATGGTCAGGTAGGCCAGGGTGTCTGCGTCGAGCGCGGCCATCGAGCCCCACGCGAAGTGCGGCGTGAATCCCGGCCGGTTGCCGGGCATCCGGGACAGCCCGTTGGGCAGGACGCAGGCCAGCCACAGATACAGCCACTGCCACGGGTCGCCCTGCCGGAACTTCACCCCGGTGTAGGCCGGGTGGGCTGGGGTGTCCAGGATCGTGCGCATCGCCTCGCGGTCGACGAGTTGCTCGCTGAAGGTCTCCAGATGGACATCGCCTTCGCCCTCGATGGGGACGCGGGTGTAGATGTCATCGCCGATGCCCTTGCGTAGCGGCACGAAGGTCGCCATCTCGCAGGAGGCCGTCTTCCAGGTGTCGCCGTCGCGCTCGAAGGCGAAGGATCGGGAAATGCTTCCACGGATGCGCATCGGGATGACCAGACGACCGTCCGGGCCGAGTTGGTCGAGCACCCGGGTGGGGATGTCGCCGGCGCCCACAGTGAACTGGATGCGGTCGAAGGGGGCGTGCTGCGGCAGCCCGGCCGCGCCGTCGCCGAGCAGAGCTGTCACGTTGCCCATCCCGGCCGCTTGCAGGTGCATCTGGGCCGTGTCGACGAGGTCTTGGTCGACATCGATCGTCCACACGCGTCCAGTGGGGCCGACCAGGTGGCCGAGCAGCGCGGCGTTGTATCCGGTGGCTGCCCCGGCCTCCATGATCTTGTGCCCGGGGCGAGCGCCGACCTGCTCCAGTTGGGTGGCCACGATGGACGGCGCGGAGATGCACGAGATCATCTCTCCGCCGGGGTCGTGCTTGATCGCCACGGCGTCGTCGACGTAGGCGGCCTCGATGGGAGCGTCGGGGACGAACGTGTGGCGCTCGACCGCACGGAAGGCCTCGATGATCTCTGGCGTGCGAAGGTGGCCGGAGTCGATGTACTTGGCCACCATGGCCTCGCGCAGCTTGGTGGGATCGACGGCGGTAGTGATGGTGGTCTCCATCCTGGTGAAGGTAGGTGTTACTGGCGAGGAGGGGCTGGTGGACACGGCGGCCGGTCCGTCCTCTCCGAAGGCGACCTGCCAGCCGAGCCAGGCCGCCGCGGCTTGCTCGGCCACGGACGTGCCGGCGCGATTGAACGCGAAGATGGCGTGGTGAGCCAGGACGGCGCGCAGCCCTCGCTTCAGGTACCCGTCCTTCGCGCACCGGGCGAGGCGGCGGCCTGCGTCCTCAAAGGCGGCCACGCGCTCGGCCCACCCCGGTTCAGGTAGAGGCCGCTGGGCGGCATCGGCGTTCATGAGGCGCCGCATCGCGTTGATCGCCGCCGCCCGGCGCGCTTCGGCGGGCGGGTCAATTGCAGGACGCAGCTCGCCAATCTTCGCCCACACGTCGCCGACCTCGAACGGGTCGAGCCCTGCCGCCCGGAACATCGCCGACAGAAGCAGAATGCATCGCTCCCTGCCGTCGGGACTGCCGGTCTCGGCCAGCGCGGCGGGGCTGTCGGCGCTGAACACCTCGTGGGCGATAGCCATGCCCTGCGGGCCGCCGAACGCCTCCGTTTCGGGTTCGTACATGCCGCTGACCCACCTGGCCACCACCTGGCCCGCGATGAGCTGGTCGAGCACGACGTCCACAGGCTGATCCGTGCGCAGCCGCAGTCCGCCCTCCTTGCGCAGGAAGTGGAAGCGTCGCCCGACCAGGGCGGCCGACAGCGCGAGCGCCGCCTCGGGGCTCACCCCGATGCGGTCGGGGAAGCTGATCGTGGCCTGCCACCATTCCGGCCCGGCCGGCGGGGCGAGGTTGTCCTCATAACTGTTCATGGTGTCGAGTCGCTCCTGCTCGCTCCGTGTTCGGGTCGGTGGGACGGTGAGGATCAGTGAAGGAGTAGGGCGCAGGTCCAGCCGGTGCGGTTGGAGCCCTCCAGCGCCAATTGCGCCCCGGCACGCCCCTCAAGAAACCCGGGCTTGGTCAGGTCGCCGAGTCCGGCGGCCAGGCGTTGGTGCACTCGCCGGATGCTTGTGGTGAACCGAGCCGGGGAGGCACTGTCTGCGGCGATGGCGGTGGCGACCGTCAAGATCCCGGCCCAGCCGTGACACAGCGACGCATCGCTTACCCGACCGAGCCGATCCGAGTCGAGCAGCGCCGCCATCGCGACATCCTCAGCCTTCTGCCTGCGGGCCGGGTCGCCCAGTGCGAGCGCAGCCAGTTGCAGGGCGCGGGCGATCCCCAGGTCCCCGTAACACCAAGACGGCCGCAGAGGCGGTACCGGCAGCGGCTTGCAGTCGGTGAGCTGGTCGAGGGTGATCCAGTAGGAGTTGCCGAACTCCTCCAACCAGGTCGCGAACACGCCGATGGCGTCGCACTGGCCGTCGACCTGGAAGCTCCGCCGGGCGGCCAGCGACAGCAGTGCCAGCGGCCCGGCGATGCCGTGGGCGATGCCGTTGTTGCCATGACCGCCGAAGACCTGCGCCTCGTGTGTGGGGTTGTCCGGCGACCACCACCCCGGCAGCATCCGCCCATCGACCGTGACCGGGCGCGCCAGCGACACCAGATAGGTCAAGACCTCTTCGAGCAGAGGTGAAGCGCCCGGCCGGGCCAACAGCAGCGTCCCCAACCCCGTTAGTCCGCTGATCAGGTCGAACTCCGCCAGTGACGGCAACAGCCCCTCCTGCTGCCGCTGCCGGGCAGCGGACAGACGGGCGGCCACGACACGGTCAACGCCGGCCTGCACATCCCGGTCGACGCGCCCGGCGCGGCTGAGGACGAACTCCAGCGCGGGAGCTCCGTGATACAAGCTCGCGTTGGAGCCGATGCTGACGCCGCCGCATACCGCTTCCTGCAACAGGGGACGCGCGGCGGCGAGATCGGCGCGCTCGATGTGCAGCAGTGCCTGGCCGAGCGCCCCCTCGGCCAGGGCCTGCGTCGCGAGGGTGTTCATGGCGTCGACTCCACTGAGACGACAATGCTGTGTGCCCGGCCGCCCAGCCACCCATCGGCGTCCGGTGGCGGCGCCTCGAACAGCACCGCGACAGGATTGCCGCTCAGGTGCGCGCGCAGCAGGTCCACGTCCATCTCTCGCGTGAGATCTAGTGGCAGGTGCTGGTCATCAAGGGCCAGGAGTATCCGCTCCGGCACCCCGGACCGGACGCGCCAGGCGTGCAGGTGCTCGGCCCACTCGTCCAGGTGTGCCGTACGGCCGGGCAGTTTTCGGGCGTGGAGCTGCCATCGGGCGGCGACGAGGATGGTGCGCCGGTAGTGCAGCGCCGGAGTGTATGGCAGCGTCCACGCGGCGCCCCAGTCGAACCACGTCACCTGGGTGGTGGCGGCGCGGCTGATCTCGGCCAGGAATCGGACCAGCGGCGGCGTGTAGTTGTTCCACAGGAAATTGATCGCCGTGGGGGCCAGTAGCTCCAGGCGTTCCCCGGTCGCGGCCACCGCCAGATACAAATGACCGTCGCGGAAGCCGACCGACAGATCGCGTGGGAACAGCACATCCTCGCCGCACCGGTATTCGCCGACGCTGACCAGCTTCGGTAGAACGCGCGGTGCCCTGGTGAGCAGGTCTGCCTCGGCCCGTGTGGGGTGGAACGACAACTGCGCCAATGTCGCGCCGGGCGCGACGGTGGGCAGGGCAGCGTATCCGGCAGCCAGGTCCGGCACCAGATGCCAAAAGCGCCCGGACATGGAACCGGCCGCGCGGGAGACGGTGTGGACGCGCAGCCGGAAGTCGCCCGCGTCGAGCGCAGCCGCCGTCCGGGCCTGGACCTGCGCGCACACCTCGAAGTGCGGCGCTGGCGCGATGTTGCCGAACGGCTCGGCCGCGGCGGCCTCCAACTCCTCGACAAGCGCCTCGGACAAGATGACCGCCTGCTTGCCCTCGACGGCAGCGGTCCCGGCCAGATCCAGCAGCAGCCGGTCGCGGCGTGACATCGGCCTGGGCGGCTCCGACAACAGGCCGAACCCGTCCGGAAGGCCCAACCCCCGCTCAGGGTCGGTGAGCTGTTCGACGGGAACTTCGGTCCCCTCACCGAACCGGTCAACGAATCGCTCGGCGTATCGCCGCCAGGCCGGAGTACCAGCGGGATGGGTCGCAAGCCGGGCCAGCACGGTCGCCGCGGTCTCCACCTCAGCCGCGACCGTTTCAGGCAGGCGCACCTCGGCGTCCAACCGCAAGTCCACCGCTGTGCGCTCACAGGCGGCCAGCAGCGCGGGCGACACGACGTTGGCCGGGTTGGTGACGGTGGCCGGCGCACGCAGCCGGGAACGCAGCAGCCGCGTGCGTAGCAGTTCAGCGACCAGTTCGGCCCGGCGGCAAGGCTCGACCTGCGGGAACTCTGCGGCGAGCTTCCCCAGCAAGGCCGCATGTGGGATCGGAGAGCTGGCCGCTTCCAGCACCAGCTCCACCGCTGCCGTCGAGGCCAGGGAGAATTCGTCCGCGCCCTCGGCCGGTACATGGACGCGGCCGTCGCGGACGCGGGCGAGGTTGTTCACACACACCTCGACGTCGTCCATCCCCTTCTCGTCTGTCTCCCACGTCGTGATCGCCAAGTCCAGTTCTGCGGGGTCGGGCCGGTCGACGGCCTCGTGCGCTTCTCCGACACGTACGAACGGCGTGTTGCCGAACTCGACCAGGGCGACACCCGCGAACAGGCCGAACGGGGTGGAGCGGTGCGCAAAGCGGATGGCGTATCGGGCGATGGAGAGCGCGGCGCGACGCACCCGGCGGACGTTGCTCACCTGCCCATCGAAGATCGCCTGAAGCTGTCGGGCCAAGTCTGGGCTGGCGCTGTTGACCGCCTGCTGGAAGGGCTCGTCCGCCCATACCTGGGCCAGCCATGACCGCCATTGCTCGACCGAGGAGCCGGGCTTCGGCCAGCCCGGATGGGCCGGAGGGGCGAGATGCACGGTGGCGCGCAGCATCCCGACGCCGGTGCGCCGATACCGTCTGATCCGCGTCCGCGTCATCCTGATCACTCCCTTTCCTTGTCACCATCCGGGCTGGGCTGGGAATCCCGGGTCCGGTCGAGAGGGACCTGGGCCAGCGGGGTTACGACGTGGTGCAGGCGCTCGGGCAGGAGCTGCCGCACGTGTCACCGGTGCCGCACCTCAGCGAGGTGTTGGCCGCCGGAGTGTTTTCCGTGAGCCTGATGTCGAGGTCGAACGGGTCGAACGGCGTGTGCGTGCCAGCGACCTCGGCCGCTCCGGCGCCCTGTTCGATGGTTGAAGTGCTCATTCGCTTCTGCTCCTGTCCTGTGTTGGTGTTCCTGAGGAAGGGGGCGGCCGACTCCAGCGGTAGCGCTGAAGGGGTTCGGCCGGGCCTCGCTGCTCCTTTTGATGACCTGGCGCTACTGTCCGCGCCCTGAGGTATGCGGTACCTCTGTGGGCCTCCTCACCCGAGTTGGCCTTGCCTGACGTCGCGATGTAAGAGATCTCGGATTTTGTGTAATGAGCTCGTATCCCTTCGCTCGACGTTGGCTGGTGAGTTGCTGGCTGACGCGACCGAGATCTCCGCGGGGGCCTCGGCCAGGAACTCCTTCTTGCGTCTGAAGGTCTTGATCGCGCCTCCGGTCACGGCTCGGCAGTAGCCTTCTCAGAGGCGGCCTTGGTCGTCGTCACTCCCTGGTGTCGCAAATGAACTCGACGGAGCTCTGGCCGGTCAGCACGGGCATGTAAGGACAGCCAGAGCCCCTCCCATCCCGGGGAAGAGTCGCTGGGGACCAAACCGGCTGTGGTGCGGGCCTGTCGAGTCGATTGGCGCCCGACGTCTCAGCCCAAGTTGTCTTCTTGCGAAGCCCCCCGGTCGGCAAGTCACCGGCTTGGAGGGTCGGGCCCTTCCCCGCAGCTGGGTAAGTACGGCCGAGAGATGCGCTTTCTTGAGCGGCCCCGATGCACTCGACGGGGTCCCCTCCAGACTCGGGCCGGAGGAGCTCATGCGACCCCGTCCAGAGCCTTGGCCATCGCCTCCTCCACGACACCCTCGGCCCAGATCCACGGACCGAACCCCAGGCCGAACGGCGCAGGCTTCAACCCATCGAATCGGCCATCTACGGCGGCCTTCTGGAACTCGGTGTATGCCCGCTTGGTGGTCCGCACCGGGTGCGGGCTTTGACCTGCGGCCGCATCATGGATGGCGATGATGACGGTCTCACCGTCCTGCTTCGGGCGTAGCTTGTCGTTCCGAATGTCGCGCAGGAGATCAAGCCAGCATTTGGCGCCCATCGTCGCAATGTCCTCGGAGTCGATCAGATCGCACATCTGGATCGTCGTCGACCGGGCCACTCGGCGAACGGCGAGGCGGTTAGGGTTCGTGGCTTCTACGTCATGCGTAGTCATCGGGGTTCTCCGAAGCGGTTGCTTGTGCCAGCGGCATGACAGTTGACAGTAGTCATGGGCGTGGATCTGTTACACCTCGGAGTAAGTCCGCAATCGCCCCGGTCTCTGGGCGGCCCTCACCTGCATATTCTCAGGAGGCATCTGCCATTACCCATGCCAATGGGTAATCTGGTGGCGCTTCCGAGAGGGGGAAGTGAGATGTCGAAGCAGGATCAAGACTCGAGCCCGCAGGCGCGAGGCCGCCGATTGGCGCGAATCGGCAACGAATTGTGGCTAGAGACGGGATCGGTCAAGAAGGCAGCTACGGAACTTATGCGCCGTTATCCGGTCGTTTGTAGCCTTCAGGCACACCGGTATGCATGTGGCCTTTCTCAGGATCAAGCTGCCGTCCGCTACAACCAGATGACCGGCCACCAGACCAGCTTGGGCGGCACGTCCATCAATGCGTGGGAGACCTGGGCCCGTGAACGCAGCAGGGCCGGATCGGCTCCCAGCTTCACCAGCCTGCTGATCCTCGCCGCCGCCTACGGAGGTGGCCCCACAGGTGTCGCCGAGGAGGACGTCTCCCCCAGCGATCTGGTAGCCGAAGCGTACGAGCGGTTGGCCGTAGAAGACCAACTCGCTTTGAAGAGGTACGCCACCATCCAGTCCGCTCCCCCGCCATCCGCCACAGCGCCGGCAGCGGCAGAGCCAGATAGCACAACCGCCAGTACGACACCGGCCGAATCCAGCGCCATGGGCCACGACTTCATCATCGCGGCCCCCACCGTCGAGTACGGTACTTCAGACAGACTTGTCTATTCCCTGCCCAACCCCGCCCCTGGCCAGCTTCTCAACCTCACCTGGGCGTCCTTCGGCTACGGCATCGAGCGCCTCATCCACCAGATCAAAAACCTCGGGCGTCGTACCGATGTAGACGCCTGTTTTGGGATCAACGAGGCTGGCCTGGTCATGGCTACCTTCCTCGCCTCCGCCCAATTCGGGCGCTGCCCCATCGGCTACCTCAAATGCAACAAGAGTCGCGAATTCATCAGCCTCGACAGGGCGTCCATCTTCCCAGAGTTGCCAGACGCTCCAGAGATCGTGTTGTGCGACTTTGAGGTGAAGCATGCCGATGTGGTCGGTTTCATCTCGCGCGAGATCCGTGACCGCTATCCCGGAGCGCAGATCTATTTCGCGGTGTTCGGAGCCATGACCAAGGGGAAGCTCGAGGTCAGCGATTTCGACGATCTGACCGGCGCTGGCATCATGCGAGCGGCAAGCTTCAAGGCGGTGTTCATCGCCGCGACGATGAGCCCGCCAGGAATCGAACCGCCGCTGGAGCTGCGCTAACAGTACGGAGGTCCCGTCGTGACAACCTCTCCCGCCCTCCCCGGTCTCGCCCAGAGCCTCGCCGAGCTGGTCTCTCAGGTGATCGGGGAGATCCGACCCCGCCTGATCCAGGCCGCGCTATCAGGTGAACGATCAGAGGCCGCCAACCTGCGCCACTCCGACAACTTCCTGTCCGCCCACGATCTGTGGATGCATGAGCGCTACCGAGAGCTTCTGAGCCCGATCCTTCCCTCGTACATCTATGCCTCGGAAGAGGCCGATCCTCAAGTCATCGGAGCCGCCCCAGAGCCGGATCTCTGCGTCCTGGTCGATCCTCTCGACACCAGCGAGCTGGCCGTTCGCGCCCTCTACGGCTACACGCACGTGATGGTGTACTCCCGCAGCCTTGCCCGGCCCATCGCCGCGGTGGTGGGCGACATCTTTCACCATCTCCAGATGTATCTCGCGGCCCGCGACGAGGACGGCAACGACCAGGCGTTCATCTACACGCAAGACGGCAAGGCACACGAGCTTAAGGTGCGCCGCTTCGCAGAACTGCGCGAGGCACTGATCACTAACTACCTGATGAAGCCTGCTGAACGACTCCAGCCACTCGGACGCCAGACCCGCCTGCTCGACGCGCTCAACCAACCTTCGGCGGACGGCGCCGTTCGCGGCCGCATCGGAGTCGACTTCGGGTCCGTCAGCCTGTGCCACGTCGCGGCGGGCTTCACCGACGCGACGATCGAGTTCGCGAAGGGCTTCGCCGTCTGGGACCTGGCACCAGGACACTACATTCTCAACGCCGCGGGCGGCGCAGTCCTCGACCTCGAAGGCAACCCCCTGCCACTGGACTACCAGTTCGGCAGCATGGCCGACATCAACAAGGCGATGGACAGGCGACAGAAGTTCGTGGCCGCCTCCAACCTCACCCTCGCACGCGACATCGTCGCCTCCATCGACGCCACCTAGTGTCATCCGCCTGAAATTCGTCGGCAATATTTAGCGAGGGATTCGAGGATCTCCTCGGCGGTCTTGGTCCAGACGAAGGGCTTGGCATCGGCGTTCCAGCGGTCCATCCAGGCGCGGATGTCGTCTTCCAGCGCCTGGACGCTCTTGTGCACTCCTCGGCGGATGAGCTGGTCGGTCAAGTAGCCGAACCAGCGCTCGACCTGGTTGATCCAGGAGGAGCCGGTCGGAGTGAAGTGCATGTGAAAGCGAGGATGGCGGGCCAGCCAGGCCCTGATCGCCGGGGTCTTGTGTGTGCCGTAGTTGTCGCAGATCAGGTGGATGTCCAGCTCGGCCGGCACGCTCTTGTCGATGGTGATCAGGAACTTCTTGAACTCGGCGGCGCGGTGCTGGCGGTGCAGTTCGCCGATGACACTTCCATCGGCGATGTTGAAGGCGGCGAACAGGCTGGTGATGCCATGACGAACGTAGTCGTGAGTGCGCCGCTCGGGCATGCCCGGCATCATCGGCAGCACCGGCTGCGACCGATCCAGCGCCTGGATCTGCGACTTCTCATCCACACACAGCACCACCGCCCGTTCCGGCGGATCGTGATACAGCCCGACCACGTCAACGACCTTCTCCACGAAGAGCGGATCAGCCGACAGCTTGAACGTCGCCGTGCGGTGCGGCTTGAGGTCGAAGGCCCGCCAGATCCGGCCGATGGTCGACTCCGACAGTCCGCTGCGCCGCGCCATCGAGGCACGGGTCCAGTGCGTGGCGCCGGCCGGCGTCTCCTCGCGGGTGGCCACCACCACCTGCTCGACCTCATCCAGACCGATCGACGGCGGGCGGCCCGGGCGTGCCTCATCGATCAGCCCGTCCAGTCGCAGGCGCAGGAACCGCTGTCGCCATTTGGAGACCGTGTCCGGATGCACTCGCAGCTCAGCAGCGATTTGTTTGTTGTCCTTACCGTCTGCACATCCGAGCACGATCTTCGCGCGCATCGCCAGGACCTGCGCGGACTTGGCCCGCCGAGCCCATCGCTGCAGCACCTTGCTTCCGGCCGAGCACTATGTCGATTCCGGATACGCCACGGCCGAGCTGATCGTCTCAGCCCGTGATCTATACGGGCTGGCCTTGGTCGCACCGGTGCGGTTCGACTCCTCGCCCCAGGCCCGCGCCGCTGCCGGATACGGCCGGGCCGCGTTCACCATCGATTGGACCGCCAAGCAGGCCACCTGCCCTCAAGGACAGACCAGCATCTCCTGGACTCCGACCATCCAGCGCGGCCTGGACACCATCGTGGTCAGATTCTCCGCCAAGACCTGCACGCCCTGCCCCGCCAGGACCGCATGCACCAGCAGCACCAGCGGCCGGCGCCAGATCACCCTGCGCCACACCCAAGCCCAGCAACAAGCCCTCGACGCCGCCCGCACCCAGCAGAGCAGCCAAGACTGGCAGCACAAGTACAAGATCCGCGCCGGAGTAGAAGGCACCATCCGGCAAGCCGTCGCCATCACCGGTATCCGCCGAGCCCGCTATCGCGGACTCCGCAAGGTTCACCTCGAACACGTCATCTCAGCTACTGCCCTCAATCTCACCCGGCTCGATGCCTGGTGGAACGGCCACCCCCTCGACCGCACTCGTACTAGCCACCTCGCCCGCCTCGACCAGACCCTCGCGGTCTGAACCCGAGTTAGCCAGCAGGGTCAAGGGCAAGAACAAGCCCGAGTCGCAGAAGCAGGCCAACCGCGCCCACGCCAGGCTGCGCGGCCCAGGCGAGCGCGCCAACGCCCAGCTGAAGAGCTGGAAGATCCTCCGGAAGCTACGTTGCAGCCCGTCCAAGGCCGGCCACCTGTGCAAGGCCATCGCCGTCCTGCAAAATCACCGAGCTGCGCAGGCAGCGTGAGGATGAAAAGCGTTCAGTCATGGTGGTTTTCCGTGGGTCCTGGACGAAGAAGACGCGAGGCAAGTCGCCACAAGGAGCAGGCTGCGCGGCTGTCGAGCCGGTTGCGCGAACTGCGCGAGCGAGCAGGATGACCCAAATGGAACTTGCGGTCCGCGCCCAGGTTTCCGAGGCCACCGTTCGCAAGATCGAGCAAGGCAAGGTTGTGGAGCCGGGCTTCTTCCTGGTCATGGCCTTGCTCTCAGCGCTGGGCGCCACACCCGAAGCTCTGAATTGAGGCACAACGTTCCAATTGTGCCTTCGCGCGTGGCCCTGCCCACTTGATATCTCACGCGCAGCCCTGTTCCTGGTGAGCGATGCGGAACCTATCGACGCTCGCAGACCACGCCGTCGCCGTCCCGGTCCTGGTACCAGCCGTACTCTTCGTCGGCACCGCGCTTGTACGGGCCGAGGCCATGGGCGTTGGCCTCCGCACACGTGCCGTATCTCGGATCAGTGCCCGTCTCCGGTTGCTCAGAGCGCTGCGGGGTAGGCGCGGCCTCCTGCTTGTCCTGTTTGTCCTGGGACGGCTGCTCCGACGGCCGGGATCGATCTGGCAGCGTTGTCGCCTTGAATCGGTCGACCTTCAGCGTGACGCCATCGCTCGGGTCGCCTCGGCTGCCGCAGCCACTGCTTCGGGGTAGACCTGGTGTAGGTGTCGCGGGTGAAGGCCGGGGTCTTGTGTCCAAGCGTCTCTTGAACGATTTTGATGTCCACCCCTGCCGCGAGCATCGCGGTAGCCGCGCCGTGGCGCAGGTCGTGCAGCCGGATGCGGCAATCCCGTCTGATGGCAGATCCCGTAAAAGCGGTCGGTCACGTGCTGCGGGTGCAGCGGCCGGCCAGTCTCGTCAGTGAAAACGATTCCCGAGTCCATCCAGTCCTCCCCGCGGCCAGCCGTTCCTCGGCCCGCCCCGGAGACAAAGGGGCCGCGCTCACCGAATCTTGATCGCGCGCTGACGCATCCCTTCCTATTGTTGCCCACCTCGAGCCCGATCTGCACCGCGGCGAGGGAGGTGCAGATCGGGGTCCAAGGCGATGCGGTGATCCGCCTGCGACCCCCGCGAGCCGGCTCCGGCCGAGGCCCACCGGCGCGGAGAGGCTGGACTCGCAGACGTACAGGGCGGTGTCACATCTGGGTGCGTTCCGGCCGGACGGCGGCTGATCGGCGCGGTGCCCCTTCGGCGCCTACGGCCTCTGCCCGGCAGGAACTTCCGGCCGATGGGTAAACTCACCGGAGCACCCCTCGGGTCGCTCCTCAACATCAGGGAGTCGTACCCGCCGCCACATTCACGCGCAGACGGTCACCAGGTAAAGATCAGGGCTCCACGAACGCAGCATTGTCCGGTCCCTCATCGTGGGCTCCCTAACCTGGCCCCATGCGACTGCTTGCGGTAATTGCGATCGTGCTCGTGGGCCTGCCCTCCTGCAGCACGACGTCGGCTCCCTCAGAGGTACCGGCTGTCCCCGCGGAGTCCTCCTCGATGACGCAGGCCCTCCCTGTGCCCTCCGCTGCGGCGCCGAACGTGTACGCCCACGACCGTCCGGACCTGCTGAGTCCGGTGGTGGCCCGTTTCCCCGCACGGGTGTACGTGCCCAACAGCCAAGCCGACACCGTAGACGTGATCGACCCGGCCACCTACGAGATCATCAGAAGGTTCCGGGTCGGCCGACGCCCCCAGCATGTCGTCCCCTCCTGGGACCTGAAGACCTTGTGGGTCAACAACAACGACAGCAACGAGCTGACCCCGATCGACCCAGTCACCGGCAAACCCGGCAAACCGGTTCCCGTCGAGGACCCGTACAACCTGTACTTCAGCCCGGACGGCTCGTACGCGCTGGTGATGGCCGAACGACTCAACCGGCTGGACTTCCGCGACCCACACACCATGAGACTCGACCACTCCCTGGACCTGCCCTGCAGGGGTGTCAACCACGGCGACTTCACCGCCGACGGCAGCGTCTTCCTTGTCAGCTGCGAATTCTCCGGCCAGTTGCTGGCCATCGACTGGCGAACCGCCAGTATTCGCAAGGTCATCGACGTGGGCGCGAAGAACATGCCGCAGGACGTGAAGCTCTCCCCCGACGGCACCCTGTTTTACTGCGCGGACATGGCCGCTGGCGGTCTGTGGCTCGTGGACGCCCGCACCTTTGCCAAGGTCGGTTTCCTGCGCACGGGCAGGGGTGCGCACGGCCTGTACGTCAGCCGCGACTCCCACGTCCTATACGTGTCCAACCGGGGCGAGGGATCGGTCTCCGTGATCTCCTTCGCCTCCCGCAGGAAGATCGTCAAGTGGCGGCTCCCCGGAGGCGGGTCGCCCGACATGGGCGGCGTCTCTACCGACGGCAGTCAGCTGTGGCTGAGCGGCCGCTACGACGGGGTTGTCTACGTGATCGACACCTCGACTGGCAGGCTCATTCGCAAAATCAAGGTGGGCGCCGGGCCGCACGGCCTGTGTGTCTACCCCCAGCCGGGACGCTACTCCCTGGGCCACACCGGAGTGTTCCGATGATCGGACGACACTGCGTGCCAGTTCCCAAGCCGTGATCCACATCGGACCGATCAACAACGGCAAACCGGATAAACGGCATGTGGCGGTGACTGTGGAGGCGGCCTCAATCGCATGTCCGAGGTAGGTGTCGTAGAGCTGCAGGTCGAAGTAGAAGTTGTAGTCCGGTAGCGGTAAACGCCGGTCAAGGTAGACCGGCTGGTAGGCCGACGTCGGCGACGGAACGACGCTCGCAGGAGGAACGGCCTGGCGCCTCGCCTCCGGCGCCCACGGTGCTGTCACGGCGAGAGTGACGGCGCAGGCCAGCGCCACGACGACAAGGACCACCGGCCGTCGGTATCCGATGATCCGGCCCAGGGCTGTACGTGCCACGGCAGTAGTCGTGGTGTCCGCCGGTACGGGACCGCCGAGTGCGTCGGTCGCGTCCTGCGGCTCTCCTGCTCCGGCGAGCAGGTCGGGGTAGGCGCGCTGGAGCGTGACGTACAGGCTGGTCCAGCGTCGGCGCCATGCTTCGACGTCTCCGCCGCAGGCCGCCACGAAGGCGAGGGTGACGTCCAGGGTCGGCAGGGTGTGCCCGGCCGCAGCGCGAGACAGCACCGAGGGCGAGTAATTCGCCTTCTGCGCGAGTTCGCGATACGTCGGGGCCCCTGTTGCACCGATCCGCAGTTCGCGAAGGTCGAGGGCGAACTCCTGGAGAGGTCCGTCCGGTACCTTTGCCTCCCGCCTGCCCATCGCTACCTCGATCACGCAGTCGAAGCCTGCCCGTCCCGTGACGGGCACCGTAGCCGGCAGTATCCGATCTTCCGTGAGATCGGTCAATCGGTGCGGTCGGGCGCTCCGACCGGAGATGTTTGATTGTTTCTCTTTGTTCGGGCTTTGGTTCGCCAGTGCCTGAAGAACTTCCCTCGCTACCGGTCACTGGCGAGAGTCGAGCTCGCAAACGTCGTGCGGGACTTGCCCGCCATGGTCGTACGCCGACTGAGAGGAAGCAGCATGCATCGATCATTCGCCATCACTGCCCTGGCCCTCGGCCTCGTCTTCACCGGTTCCGTGGCCTACGCCCAGGACGGGCCTGGCCGCGGGGACGGAGACACGCCGATCGGCGACAAGACCAGGGCATGCTGGGGGACAGGGTGCGACGGAGAGGATCCAGTCAGCAAGCACTGCAACAATGACGCCCAGAGCGTCGTCCGGTACTCCACCAGCCTGGGCCGGCTGGAACTACGCCACAGCCCGGCATGCGGCACCTCCTGGGCGCGTATCACGGGCGCACGAGCGGGAACGTGGTTCTACGTGCAGACCTGCTACGCGCCGTACACGCAGACCTTCCGGGTCCCCCGCGGCTACACCGACGCCTACACCGACATGGTGCCCGGCCGGATGGGCATACGCGTCGGCAACCTCGCTGGTCACAGCCCGTGCGTGCAACCGTCGGACGCGAAGCGAGGGTGAACCACCGCGACTACCGCTCACGCGCCGGGATGGGGTTGTCGTCGAACAGGATCATCGATGAGCCCTGAAGGGCAGACGGTCGAGCTGGCGACGCTCGTGGGCCCACCCCATCCCAGCCGTAAGCCCGCACTCTGATTGCCCCGGCGGTGACCGAGGTGCCCTTCGCTGCCGCCGTCCGCTGGAGAGGCGGGAAGATGGCCACAGGACGGCAGTTCCAGTCCTGGTAGCGGCTGTGGAGAAGACATGCACGCGAAACCAACCAGGTCGAGAGCCGTCGCGCCGCTGGCGGCCCACCTGGCAAACCCCCCATGTGCCGCGAAGCCACCGCCCTCATCACCGGGTCCGAGCAGCTCCGACACCTGCCCCAGCGCTGGCTGTACCGGACGGGAGGACATGGCTCAACCGTGTCGTGCGCTGGTCCGCACCGCGTTGATGGCCGTCTCCACGGTGGAGTACGTCAGCACATCGGTGATCCGCAACAATCGGGCCGGGTCTCCCCGAGCGCCGGTCAAGTGCAAGCTGGTGCCATCGGCGGCGCAGGTGGAGCCTGGATGCCGCTGGCGTCCAGGAGCCTCAGTCCGCTCAGGTCGACGATCACTTGGTCGCCGGGGCGACGGATGCGGGCGAGGTAGTCGGTGACCTGGCCGCTGGTGATTCGACTGGCCTCGCCTGCGATCGCGATCACGCTCATGTGGGGGAGATACTGATGCGCCAGCCGCAGCTTCGAGGTGCCCATGATCGGCTCATGCCCTCCATCTGCTGCTGAACTCCTCTGGACGCCCCTCAGTTCTCCAACCGGACACCCCCGATGCACGGGAAGCGCGACCGACTCGTTGGTCCAACCGGTCAGGCGGGCCGATCACTGTTCATCAGCGCCCCCGTCATGACGACCAGATTGATCGTCACGGCGGGGCAAGCGGTCATGCAGGCCGGCGGGCAGGTCACGATCAGCGTAAAGGCCGATCAGCAGGCTGACGGGCAGGCCCGCTTCAGTCGGGTATCGGAATTGTCGGTCGAGGTGGAGGCTGTAACGATTGCGGCGACCGACCCGCTCCCGGCTCAGGTAGCCGGCCCGGTACAGGTCAGTGACGATGTTCTGCACCGCCCGCTCGGTGATGCCGACGCGGGTGGCGATGTCACGCAGCCGCACTGCAGGGTTGCGGGCGATTTCCACCAGCACACGGGCGTGATGAGTCAAGAACGTCCAGCTGGCGGGGCGGTCTTCTGCTGTGGGCACGACCCTTGGCGCTTTCTCCGCCTTGGTCCCGGCATCGCGGGGGCGGCCGAAAATCCTCTACCCGAAGATTCTATGGCGAACGCCCTTTCCTGCAATGTAGTTCCGCCATAGTCTCGGATGTGAGATGGCTTGAATGTCGTCCCAACCGGCCGAGCCCATACGGGGGGATCACTCATGTCCGTCACTCTGACGCGCCTTGCCCTCACGCCGAGCATCGCCGCCGCCAGGCCGCCATGTCGCCGCTCGAGATAAGCCGCCGGCTGCTCCCGGCCGCGGTGCTGATCACGCTGTCCGGGGAACTCGACGCCACCAATATCGATCACCTGGAGTCGGCCGTTGGTCGCGCCTACCAGGCTGGCCGGCCCCTGATCCTCGATCTGGGCGAACTGACTTTCCTGGACAGCAGGGGCCTGCATCTCCTGCTGCGGGTACACCGCGACGTGCGCAGCCAGGACGGCACCGTCCACGTGGCAGGGGTACATGGCGCTCCCGCCCGGACTCTGCAGCTCACTGGAGTGTGGGATACGCTGAACATCCATACAGCTGTGGAAGACGCCATCAGGGCGACCCAGAACACCCTGCGTCCGCGATCCTGACTTGGCCGCGGCCCGCGTACCCGGGTCTCCTTCCGTGCTCTGGACGAGGTGGGGACAGGTGACGGCCCCGGCCGCCGCTCAGGCACCACGTATATGGTCAACAATGCCCGAGTGGTGTGCGGCGACGTGCCCACCCGCAACGCCACCGTCTTCATCATCGACACCGTACTCATGCCTGAGAAATGACCCGGGGTCGAGCTCGCCACACCCATGAGGCGGGCTCGGCTGCTTCCCCGGCATCACCAGCAGCTCAACCAGCTCCGCCTATGCCCGAGACCACTCCAGAACACCTATCCCCGGGCCGGCAGCCTGCCTCTTCCGGCGGCGGCGCCGGGGGACTCGGACTGCCCACATGAGCGGCCACCCGGCCGACGCTCGATGCGGGGCCCTCGCCCGGAGTAGTGCCGTGACGGAGGCCGCCTGCCGCTCGCCCCTCTGCTGGGGCTGTCCGCTACGGTCCCAGCGTGAGGATCGTCCCTGGCGGAGATCACTGGCCAGGCTCCAGGGCCCGCGTCGCAAGAAACACCTGCGTCGTGTCTCCGGGCTGGCCGGCCCCGCGACGTTCCCAGGTGGAGCTACTGGGCGGACTCCTGCCTTACCGATGGGCGGCCGCCTGGAATGCCAGGTAGGTCCACGAGACGTCCTGGCGGCCATGCGGATCGACGCGCTGGGCAAAATGGATCAGCTCCAGCCCGTTCGCGCGAGCCAGGTCGATCGTTTCCTGTGCGGACACGGGGAACATGCGGCGGCCGCCGGGGACCGGGCCGTGACGCAGGGATAGCAGCACTCGTCCGCCGGTGGCGAGCAGGTTGGTCAGTTTGGGCATCGACACCGACCGCTGCTGCTCGTCCAGATGCATCCAGACCGCGGTCAGCAGGATGAGATCGAATCGACGCCCTGTCGAGCGCAGTTCCGCAAGGTCCGGCAGCGCGTCGTCGATCCACTCCAGATCCTCGTCGGCATGCAGGGCCTTCCCCAGCGCACGTAGTCCAGCAGTGGGTTCTGCGGCGACGACCGTGTGGCCCAGGGCTGCCAACGCCGCCGCGTCGCGGCCACTGCCCGCGCCGATGTCCAGCACCTGGCTGGGCTGTACGGGGAACAAGTGCAGCACCTCTCGGTGAACCTCTGCGAACGTGACGCTCTCGTACTGCTCCGCCAGCGTCTCGGCCGCTTCGGAGTATCCCGCGCGGTAGTTTGCAACGTTTCATACGGCATGTTCCTCTTCACGGAGCGGCACTCTAAAGTCATGCCCGCCACCGCGCGACAGCCGAGACGATGGGTTTCGCGACCGGCGCGGGCGGCCACCGAGGTGACCCCCCAAGGTGATGGCAGGCAACGGGCACGTTCCTGGGGATCGAATCAGCGAGCGGTCAGTTCGGTGATGTCGACCGCGTTCACCAATGCCTGAAGCTCGGGCTCGAACCGGAGATCGAGCGGCTGCGTCTCCTTGGCGGCACCCTTCTGATTGATCATCAGGTTGACGCCGGTGTCGTTGACCACGGTGGCCGCGTCTACGGCGTCCCATCGCACGCCGTCGAAAGAGCGCCGCTCGAAGCGGCCCGCGAGCATGCAACTGACCTGGGTCCGGCCGTACGCGTCTACGCGAGCGGTGCGCAGCACCACCGCGCGCGCGGCGCTGAGGCCAGGGGCCACGGCGAACGCCTCGCGCAGTGTGACCAGCAGGTATCCGCACAACGTCAGGGTGTAGTAGCTCGCGCGCTCCGTCTTGGTGAGCTTCTTCAGCGAGAGGTTGCCTGCAGCGGTACGGGAGGGGAAACGCTCAGGTACAAAGTCCGGCCCCGGCGCAAGGATCACGACAGACACCTCCGAGCCGTTCAGCGCCACGGGCGCCGCAGGTGCCTCGTTGTCCTCGAACGCCTCCGCCAGAACCGGCAGGACCATCTCTGGATCGTTCCCGCACAGGCGCTGCCATTGACGGTTGAGCTCCCACTGGTACCGGTCGCGCTCGGCGTTTGCCTGCGTCCACCAGTTCCGCATGTCGGCCTCGGCGGCCTGCCGCGCACGCTGCTTGGCCTCGGTACGGGCCCGGCGCTGGAACACGCCGATTCCTGCCAGCGCCTGCTGCTCCCGAGGGGCCAGAAAGGCCGAGAGGTCCGGCGACGGGACAGGTGCGGCGACGGGTGGTTGCGCGGGCGGGAATTCGGCCCGGTGCAGGTCGAGGATCTGCATGAAGACGCCCGCCAGCCGTTCGGCTTCAGCGGCTTTCTCTGCCTGCGCGGCGGCGCGCTGGGCCTGGGCCATCTGCCGTTGCAGGCTACCGGCCGTGGGACGGCGTCCCGTTGTCGTACGTCGGCCTCCACCGCCAAGGCTGGTGTAGAAGCTCATCGGCCCCACCGACGAAGAAATCCCGGTACGACCGGCTCCCACGTGCATCCGCGCGAAGCTGGGTCCGATCCCGGCTCTCAGGCCACGGCTGCTGACCCTGAGGCGTACTCCTGGCATGACCTTGAACGAGAAACCCACTCTGACGTCTCCTTCGCATCATGCCCGTTCACCGGCGTCCCATGACCTCAGGATCTTCTTCGGGCCGACGACGGGTGTCGTTACCGACACTGATCCTGTACCACCATCGGCCGGATCGGCTGGAGCTTTCGGCAGCGGCGGTACCGGCCTCAGGTTCGAACTCGAACACCGTCGCCATGCGACCGGCTTGCCGGCGCCCCGGTATCACCCCTGCCGTTCTCGACGTCAGGGTTGTGCGCGGACGACAGCGAGGGCGATCTCCCCGTCGAGGGCGTAGGCCGCGACCACAGTTGTCACACCGCTGTCCACGATGACCGTGGCTTGGCCGGCCACCCCGGACGCATAGCTCACGTTCTCCACCACGGTCTCCTCCGCGACGAGCGTGGGCGGCTCGGAACTTGGCCTGCGCGGGGACGTGGATGAGCTGGACGTGTTCGCCGCACTGGGGTCGTGGGACGCTTGGCCGGGCTTGAGTCCCAGCCCCATCCTGACGGACGCACGCCCTGCAGAGTCCGCTGGTCCTCACGCAGGCCGTACGGCATCTGGTCGCGGTCACGCTGTCGGTCTTCCCCCACACGACCGCGGCCGAGCCGGCCTACCTGGCCGACCGTGACGCGCACCCGGAGACGTTGCGCCGCGCCATCGCCTACTTGGAGGCCCAGCCCGACCAGGACATCACCGTGGCCGACATCGCCGCGGCCGCGCACGTCACCGTGCGCGCCGTCCAGCTGGCCTTCCGCCGCCATCTGGACACCACTCCCCTGGCATAACTGCGCCGGATCCGCCCGCACCACGCCCACCAGGACCTGCGTGCCGCCGATCCGGCGCGGGACGATTCGGTCGCTGCCATCGCCGCCCGCTGGGGTTTTGCCCCCCATGGCCGGTTCTCCGCGCTGTATCGGCGGGAGTTCGGCCGCTCGCCCGGTACCACCTTGCACAGTTGACCACGTGAGACCGCAGCACTGATGCTCTTGATGGTCACCGAGGATATTCGGCCGTCCTGGTCGTAGGGCAGCACAGCCATCGTGGCGGCTGGCGCCTCGACCACCTCTGGCGCTCGCCGCCAGGCGTCCGCGCTCGCCCGATGCCGGTGCGGCTTCACCTGGCTCGCGGGCCGGCAGTTCCACGTACGTGGCGAAGCGGTCGCAGGCGTGGGCTGATCTCAGCTACGCGCCGTGTGCGTCGGCGACGACCTGCTCGATGGCCAAGCGGAGTCCGGTGGCGACAGGCGAACCGGTCGGCTTCCACAATCCGGCATCGCTGGACGGCGCCGTCAAGACGGCGCGGGAGGGGAGACGACAGGGGCCGCAGGTGGCGATGGCGACCGGGTTCCGAACAGACCGGCGGCAAGCTTCTGTAGCAGGCTGTAGGCCAGGATCGGCACGAGGACCTGCGGACGGTGCGCGAACCAGCTCGCGGCCAGGACCGCCGCCGCGCTGGTGTTGTTCATGCCGGTGGCGAAGGTGAGGGAGATGCCGTCCGGAGTGTCGCACCGGGTCCATCGGGACATCCACCTGCCGACGAGGAAGGACAGGCAGCAGACTGCACCGGCCACACCGACGGCCAGGGCCAGGAAGTCAGGGTCGGGGGACGAAAGCGCCTGCCCGAGCGCGCCGGAGGCGTTGAGATAGCACAGCAGCAGGATGTTCACGATGTTGACCAGCTTGATGACCGGCGCGATGCGTGCCGCTCGCCGCTCTGCGAGCATGGCCCGCGCAAGGATCCCGGCCAGAGAGGGCAGCACGATCAAGGCCAGCGCGAACGCGCCCGCGCCCGCTGTCCCGGCCAGCCCGTCGAGCCGCGCCGTGTCATCAAGGCTGCGGGCGCCCCCTGGGCCGACCAGGGCGGCAGACACGGTCAGCCCCCACGGAACCGTGACAGGACTGAGCAGTGTCGAGCCCACGACCATGGCGACCACCAAGGGAACGTTGCCTCCCGCGTTCTGCCCCCAGGACGCCGCTCCGCCGGCGATCGGCATTGCGAGCACCAGCAGCAGGCCGACCGCGAGGCACTCCACCTCCGCCGCATCGGGCCAGGCCCGCAGGCACATCGCAGCAACCGGCAAGAGCACCACAGGCAGGAGCGCGTTCATCGCCACGCCCGACACCAACCTCAGGGGCCGCCCCACCACCGTGCGCAGATCTCGTACCCGCACCCCGAGACCGGCGGTCGACAACATCACAGCCAGCAAGACCATGGGTACCGTGACCGGACTACCCGATCCAAGCGCCATCGCCCGCAACGCCTCGCCCGGCCGCGGCGCGACGGCAGCCAGTAGATAGCACACGACCATCAACGCGAGCAGCCACCGCTGCACCGCGCCCACCACCCGGTTAATCATCTGAGCAACCTATCGATCACTGTCAGTGACCCGAACTTCGGGGGTAGGAACTGGCGCGCCTGTAGGCCGAGGCCGCCCGGCCAAGCCGGCGCCCGCAGTGAGGATCTTGCCGTGCGGCCGGACAGACTTGCCGGAAGGTCCGCGGTGCCGCTGACCTGCCGCAGCAACGGCAGAGGCGGGCGCCGAACAGTTCAGGAATGAACCGAGCCCCGCCGACGACAAGTCGGCGGGGCCCGGCGCTTGGTTCAGCCGTCCTCGGGCTCGGAGGCGTCGCCCTTGCCCTCCTGCTCGTGCTGGTCGCCCGCCTGGCCCTGCTTGCCCTCCTGGGTCTCGGAGCCGGCTTCCTGCCCCTTGTCGTCCTGGCCGTCCTCGGCTTCTGCCTTCTCGGCGCCCTGGTCGTCGTTGCCGTCCTCGGCCTCGGCCTGCTGGCCCTGCGCGTCTTCCTGCGTGCCCTCGTTGGGGTCCGCGCTCTCCGCGGGCGTAGCGGCCTCGTTTTCGGGGGCCTGCTCAGAGGGGGTGGCGGAGGACTGGGAGGAGGTGGGGGCGGGGCTCTGGTCGAGGGAGGAGGCGTACGCGGCAGCTCCGCCGCCGGCCACGAGGACGGCCACCGTGGCGAGGCCGGGGATGATCATCGACTTGCGCATTGAAATATCTCCGATGCATTGACGTCGTACTGACGAACTCAGTCTGCGGAGACGTGGGATAGCGGTAGGTTCGGTCAACCGTAACGTGAGGTTAATCCTGAGCCGGAACCCGGATCCTCGTGTGCCCACTCGTGCCCGCGCGTGCGCCAAGGTAAGCGCCGCGCTAACCCGGTGCTGAGCGGGCGCTGTCACGCCTCTCTCTACCGTGCGTTCATGAGATCTGGCAGCAGAACGACCGTCCCGGTGCCGGTCTCCGCGGCTTTCCTGGGCCTGGGGGTGGTCGTCGGCTTCGCCGCGCGCACGCCGGCGTGGACAGCGGTGGACATGAGAGTGAGCCAGGCGGTGCAGTCGCTGCGCGGCCCATGGCTCACCGCGATGGCGCAGATCCTGAACGTGGGCTTCGGCACCGTCGTGGGCACGGCCCTGGCCATCCTCCTCGTCGTGGGTGTCGCCATTTCGGGACGAACTCGCGCCGCCATCGGCGTGCTGACGGTGATCGCGGCGGGGTGGGGCGTGGGCGCGCTGGTCAAGGTGGTCGTCGCCCGTCCCCGGCCCCCGGCGGTGGACGCTCTGGTGCGGGAGCTCGGCTCTGACAGCTTTCCCAGCGGTCATGTGTGTCTGACCCTGTCCATCGTGGTGGCGGGGGCGCTGCTAACCAGGAAGACCCGCCTCTTTCGTCCTGTGGTGGTGGCGGGCGCAGTGCTCGTGGCCGGTCAGATGACCGCGAGGGTCTACCTCGGGGCGCACTATCCCAGCGACACCCTGGGCTCGATCATCCTCACCCCGGCTGCCATTCATCTGACCGTCAACGCGCGACGGCTCGGGGTACTCCTGCTGCGGGCGGACAACCGCCGCAGGGCGCGCAGGGCCGGCCCGCGCAGCACCCGGCAGGTGAAGATCCTCCTGCTGCACGCGTATGGCATGGGCGGCACCATCAGGACCGCCTTCAACCTCGCCGGCATGCTGGCGGCCCATCATGACGTCGAGATCGTCAGTGTCACCAAGACCAAGGACAAGCCCTTCTTCGAGGTGCCGCCCGGCGTTCGCATCACCTTCCTGGACGACCGCGCAGGCCACCGGCCCCGCGGCGCACTGCGTGCGCGACTGCTCCACAGCAGGCTCATCCCGCGGCAGGAGGCCGCCTACGACAGGTTCGACCTGCGTACCGACCTGGCTCTGCTGCGTTTCCTACGCGGCTTGCGAACCGGTGTCCTGATCACCACGCGGCCCGGCCTCAACCTGGCCGCCGCCCTGCTGGCCCCTCCCGGCGTCATCACGATCGGGCAGGAGCACACCGGCCTCAGTTCCCACAAACCCGCCGTCCAGGACCTGATCGCCCGCAGATACGGCAGGCTCGACGCGCTCGTCACCCTGACGGAGGCCGATCTGGGCGCCTACCGAGTGGCACTGGGCCCGCGCGCGCCTCGGCACCTGCTGCGCATCCCCAACGCCACACCACCTCTCACCGGCGGACCCTCCCCGCTGAACATCGAGACCGTCGTCGCGATCGGCCGCCTGGCCAAGGTCAAGGGCCTCGACCTGCTCCTGCGCGCCTGGGAACAGGTCAGTGCCGCCCGCCCCGGCTGGAGGCTGCGCATCGTCGGCTCAGGACCCGAGCGCGCCCGCCTGCTCAAGCTGGCCGGCGGGCTCGGCCTGGCCCGCACGACCGCGTTCCCCGGACCTTCTGAGGACGTCGGCGCCGAACTCGACGCCGCCTCGATCTTCGTGCTCAGCTCCCGCCGCGAAGGATTCCCGATGACGGTTCTGGAGGCACTGAGCAAGGGGGTGCCGGTGGTCGCCTTCGACTGTCCGCACGGGCCGGGCGAGATCATCACTCACGGCTACGACGGGCTCCTCGTCCCGCGGCAGCACGTCACCGCCCTGGCCGCGGCGATCGGGCTGCTCATCGACCACGAAGCCGGTCGCCGTACGATGGGCAGGGCCGCGCTGACCACCTCACAGCGCTACACCTCTGAAGTCGTCGGCCAGTGCTGGACCGAGCTCCTGGCCGAGCTGGAGACGGGCCGCTGATGGGTCACAGGTCGCGCAGCACCGTCATCGGCGGGCGGCGAGTACCGTCGCATGCCCCCAGCGGGCCCGCGCACGAGTCAAGCAGGGCGTTGCCGACGTAGACCGGTGCTCAGAGTGCGTTTCGCGAGCTTATGCCCCTTTCGTCGCCGGAGTTGGCTTAGGTCGCCCGGTCAGAGGCTCGTCATTCGGGCTATGGGCGCGGTTGGGTGAACAATCCCGGTTCGGTCTCGACGAGGATGCCGCGACCGGCCAGGCGTTTGAGCTTGGCGCGAAGGTTCTGGATGTCGTTGCGCGTCAGGGGCAGATCCAGGGCCATGGCCACGTCACGGGCGCGCAGGGAGCCGCCGGCTTCGCCGAAGACGGTGAGGATCTGCTGGTAGGCAGGGTGAGCGGGGACCGCTGGCGGCGCGAACGGTTCGGCCGGGGCGGGGTCCTCCTCGGCCAGGGAGATGAGGGTCTTGCGGGTGATCCGCAGGTGCTCGACCTGCTCGCTGAGTTCGCCCAGGCGCGCGCTGAGAGTGTCGATCTCCGCCTGGGTCTGCTCGATCTGGCAGGTCAGCCAGTGCTCGCGGGCGTCGATCCGATCCAGCAGCCAGCTGCCGGGGTCGGCCGGGTGCCCGTCGGGCCCGGTCATGTCCACCGCCACGGTGGCGCCGTGCCGCGGGTCAGACGGCGGGACATCACATCCGTCATCGCCCAATA